>JBNKRV010000154.1:0-55258 GCA_050296935.1 Marinilabiliaceae bacterium
TTTATAAGTGACATTCATAGCTTTTCAGTAAATAATCGATTTACGGCTCTAAATTTTATCACCATAGCTCGCTATGTCTCAAAAATTTATATTGTAAATCAATCATTTACTGAATTTTGAGCTCGCTAATTTTAATCGAACTCAGGTTATCTGATTATCAGCCACAATTTTATGAATTATTCGGTACTCTTCAAGTGTCTTGAAAGAACGATAAAAAGTGGTACGGTCAGAATGATCATTTACGGTAGTAAACTCACATTTTCCGAGCTTCGAAAGCCTCAAAAATGATGCTTTCATATCTGCCACCTGAGTTTTCGTGCAAGTACTATATACAAAGTGTTTAAAAAGGTAGAGTATATATTAAATTCCGTCAGTTTCATTCCTTACAAAATATGTTATACACTGTAAATTACTTACCAATCTGAAATCCTAAATTAATCAATAAAGTATTTGTACTCAGATACCGCAACAATCCAAATCCTTTTTGATATCTTAAGTCTATAAATAATTCTTTATCGTTTAAATATAAACTTTTTAATCCAACACCACAATTAATCCCAAAATCAAACTTTGAAAAAGGATTACCATTAAATTGATATGAAGAATATGTATCACCCCACGAATATTTTGCTTCAATATTTCCTTTATAATCTGTCTTAATAAAATAATTTACAAATCCACCCATCTGAAATGTAGGTCTGATTTTTCCTTTGGGAAATTCATACTTCATAACACATACATTGTTAAACACATCCTGTGTCAAGCTTTCATGACTTAAGTAAATCAAAGCATATACTGATTCAGTAAATGATTTAGATGTTGTCAGGTTTATCCGGGAGTATGTGCCCTCATATTGAAAATATAACCTTTCATTTACAGAAGGCATATTTACTTTGAAAAACATACCGGCAGAAGGAAATATTCCAGATCCGTAACCACTAGTCTTCAGATAATTACACCCTATGATAATACCATATGTACTTTTTGTTTTCGGAAGTTTCTTTTCATAAATTATGCATTCACCATCTGTGCAAACTTCGTTGTGATAATCACGGGTAATATTTATAAGTGATTTATGGTTCAAACTAATATTCTCAACCTTCTTAGATATCAAAGGACTTTCTTTAAACATAACTTTCAATATACCTACATATTCCTTTGACTCTTTGAAATACTGGGTATTGTGTACTATCACTAATTTTTCTTCATTTTTAAGCTCATATAAGTTACCTTCACCATTATCAACGAGATAATGTTCTCCTATACCATCTCGATAATAGTAAATATCAATTATTCCATTTATAAGATATTCCAGGAATAGTTGTTTTGTTTCATTTCCAACATTAATATTTTTTGAAACATAGTATTTACTATTAATAAATCGAAAACTTTTAATTTCATCTGGATTAAAAGCTTGTTTTGCAGAATTGAGATCCTTTCTAAAAGTACATTTCTTAGCGTTTGCTTTATTGCCTCTGTAATCTATCAGACCATAAATAGTATCATTGTCATTTTTAACTATATACCCATTTCGAAAATCAGATTGTGCTTTTAATTCCAGAATGCTAAAAAAAACAATTATTCCTATTGTAGCTACGTACTTCATTGTGCTTTTTTTGTTTTTATGGTGTATAAATTGAGTATATGGCAAGTAGGCCAGAGAGTTTAACTTACCAAACCAATACGGTTCTGAAGCGAGCTACACTCCTTTAATTTGCAACAACATTGCCCATTTTGCATATACGGTACTGAACTAAATCCGCCAGGCGAATAGAGCTGCCAAAGATAGCTAAATACATTAATCACACATATAAGAAGCTAAGTTTTGTCTTTTACGAAACCAGCATTAGCTCTGATATAATCAAGATACAGTACTAACCTGAGTTCTATTAAAATTAGCGATTTGAGCCATTAATTTTATATCGAACTCAGGTTACTATTTAAATCTGAATAATTGCTCTCACCGACTGCTGACTGGTCTGATTTTTGAAAATTTTGAAGGATACTTTTTCTTTTCCTTCTATCCTGACCAATGCATTGGAATTTCTGATTTTTTACAGGTCTTTTTAATATGATGAGTTGAGTTTACCGGTAAGTATACGCATTACGCTATTACTATGCGTAGTAAATCACGGATTGTATAATACCAATATCTCAATGATATTAGCGTTATAATTTCATTCTTTTAATTTATACTGTACTACAAAAATCGTTATAACTAAGGCTATGTCTCCATTTATTTCATGATTATTGCTTCACCTGGTATAGCTCAGGCCAATCAGGCTCTGCTCTCGTTTATCGCAATGGTTTACGACTTGTATAAACTTAATAGCTATAAAAATATTTAACGCCAGACTCATAGTGAAATGGGTATTAGTCCTCTCACAAAGTTAATTTCCTTTGCTAAACACCCTAATCTCACATCACTGGATCACCTATAGCACAATGTAATATAATGACTTATTGAACTAACCTCCTTTCACGGGAGGATAAGAATAGTTTAGCTCCTGCAAAATGGTTTTACGAGATATTCATTTTTCAAGAAAAGAGTTTTCTTTGCTCCGGTACTTAAACATAGCCTAAAGGATATTTATCGGAATCTTACAACAGGTTAATTTCTTAGGCTATTTTTAAAAACTATGGAATTTTAACGTACACTATAAACAAATAAACGGCAGCACTTTACAACTGTTTTTTTTCAAAATATAACAACTAAAAATACTATATGAAAATTATAGTTTTTCATTTATTTCCGAGGCATTGTATTAGCTTTAATTGTTTCTATTCTTTCAATATTTTGTAGGTCTCTAATTCTCCATATGGATTAAAGCCCAGTTTTTTATAAATAGATTCTCCCATCCGGGAAGCGTGAAGTACACAGTAATCTGCATCCTGTTCTTTGGCTTCAGTTAATAATTTTTCTGCAATACTTTTTCCAATTCCTTTGCCTCTATATTCTGGTAGTGTTCCAATCATATGCAATCCTGCATTATTATTAGAATCAAAAAACACGAGGCCACAGCCTGAACTCATATTGTTTTCAATAAAGATAAATAACCGGAAAGTTTCAGAGTTCTGAACCATTGAATAGACGACTTGAGAGTCAACTTTATATCCAAAAGACTCAGATGCTGTATCCGCAAAATAAGCAGCTTCTTTTTCTGTCTTTACTTGTATAATATCAGGATTTATAATCGTTTTATTTAAAATTAGTTTCAAGTCCACAGCCATGTTTTTTTGTTGCATTACAAATTCCAGATCAGGGTTTCTCTCAAAGTTATTCGGTTTTGGTATGGTTATAATTTCAGGGAGTTTATTCTGCCTGCTTAGTTGTAATATTTCTGTTAAAGATCCGGTATCATCTTTCAAATTATATATTCTATCGGGCCAGTCTGAATCACCCATTGAAACTGCCGTGTAATTTTCCGTTTTATAAAGCTTATTAGTCATATTGCCAATCTGATTCCAAAGCTCGTATAAATTATTTATAATCAGTTCGTTCATTTTACTTTAAATTAGTTATTAAAATACCTGATATCATCGTTATAAGCCCTATACATTTTTTTAATGTTAATGGTTCCATTGGTAAATTCAGCCAGCCAAAATGACCAGCTATTGCTGCAAATATTAATTGTCCACAAAGACCCATTGAAATCATTGTTGATATTCCGAGTTTAGGTATCGTATATAAATACAATCCAATGCCGATCACACTTAAAAATCCACCTGTAAACCACAGGTACATTGGTATTCCTTTTATTTGAGTAACAGAAGGAAAGTCCTTAACGATAATGAATACAAAAATAAGAGCAAATAGTGCGCTTGAAAAAAAGGCAATTACAGATGCTAATAGTGGGTTTTTTAAACCTACTCCTAATTGGGAATTTAATCCACTTTGCGCAGCTAATGCAACTCCTCCCGTAAAAGCCAGTATAGATATTATTGTTTTATGCATGATGCAAATGTAGTGTATGACTTTTTTACTCACATTTACATATGTTGATTCTGAAGTTAATTCTTTAAATCTTTTCTTATTCTGCTTAATTGGGTTGGAGTAATCCCTATATGTGAAGCTATATGCTGTTGTGCTATTCTAGTGTCAATATCGGGATGTGCACCACGCAAACTCATATATCTTTCAGTGGCATTTTCCAGAATTAGTGAAACTTCTTTTTGCTCTTTGTCAATGACCCAATTCTTTTCCAGGTAAGCAATATAAAACTCTTTTAAATCATCATTGTTATCAATTAAATTTCTGTAAGATTTATAATCCAATGAAATAAGAATAGTATCCTCAAGAGCTTCTAATGTAAATTCCGATGGTTTTTCAAGCATTGAAGAAACAAGAGAACCTGCAATATTATTTTCGAAGAACAGGTTTTTGGTGTAAATATCACCCTTAGAATTGGAAAAATATGCTCTTAGTACTCCTCTACAGATGTAGTAAATATTTTTAGAGACGGTTCCATTGTTGAGTAATATTTCATTTTTTTCTAAAGCTTTGAACTTTATCATTAACTTTAGTTGATTCCATGATTCTTCACTAATGGATGCATATGATTCAATTTTTCTTTTAAAA
Organism: Marinilabiliaceae bacterium; assembly: GCA_050296935.1. Classification (GTDB taxonomy): domain Bacteria; phylum Bacteroidota; class Bacteroidia; order Bacteroidales; family Marinilabiliaceae; genus Saccharicrinis. The sequence continues at coordinate 4,580 of JBNKRV010000154.1, forward strand.
TCTGATATGTATTTATCTTTATCCATCACTATAAACTTTCGATTATTTCGTCAATGCGTACTGTTTTTTTTCCAATTAAAGCTAACATTAAATATGCAATGTAAGCGATTAGGGACTTCTGATTTATAAAACTGTTACTGCTTTATTGTGCTTACCATATCTGATACTTGCTCCAATAATCAGCTCTGAATAATCAGAAACTGTCTGGTTAAATAACAAAATTTCAATCACGTCTGTTTTAAATCCAGAACGATCCATATGCTCCGCAATTCGTTGACATATCTTAAGTGTCTGTCCCTATGTTGTAGAATATATTATGCTTATTGGTTTGGCATTTTCATGAGATTCAGCATTGTAGGGCTTAAATTGTAATAATACCGAATAAAATTCAAAATGCTACTTCTGGTTCACTTCGTTTCTAAAGTAGCTTGAATTCAGCTCGGCATTATACCGGCGCATTTACAGTTTTAATTGGTATAATCTGACCTTTTTTTCTCTGAATAATGATATTTTATTCTAATCTATTGAAAAGTGATTTGAGGTATACTCTAATTTGTGGTCGTCTATAAAGTCCAAACGCCCCACTTTATGGACAGGCACTAATCAGGGTCTCCTAAATTCCAGTACTATTCAGATTCTTTTAGCAGCTCTAAAGCTTTCATGAAGCTTTGCATAATCGCTGAATATCACATTCTTTATCTTTAAGCGCATTTTATCATATCCAGGGCAGCATCTGGCCGCTTGTAATAAATATCATAGTCTCCTACTGTAACCTGATTCATAATCAGCAAGGTGTCTTTTCCGGATCTTCAACAATTCGTATTTCTTTTTTCATAAAATCATATTTCCCCTGTCGGAGGGGCTTCATTTAATAATAACCAATAAAGTCCCATGTTATTAACTACCTCTTTAAATTGAATAAAGTCGACAGGTTTTCTCACATAGCTATTTACACCTAAACGGTATCCGTTAATTATGTCCTGTTCTTCTTTGGACGAAGTAAGAATAGTTACCGGAATGTACCGGGTGAGAGGATTCTGCCTGATTCTTTTCAGAACCTCAAGCCCATCTATTTTAGGTAGTTTAATATCAAGAAGGATTATGGTTGGCATAACAGATATATCTCTACCGGAATACGGCCCGGTTCCAAAAAGATAGTCTAATGCTTCAACACCATCATTTACAACAACAACTTCATTTTTAATCTTGTTTTTCTTTAATGCATGAAGCGTTAATTCAACATCATCAAGATTATCCTCAACCAGTAAAATAATTTTATTATCCATATCGCTTTGATTTAAGTTATTGTAAAATAAAACGTTGCACCTTTTCCAACTTCTGCTTCTGCCCATACTGTTCCTCCATGGCGATGAATAATGCGCTGAACTGTGGCCAGACCAATGCCAGTTCCTGGAAACTCATGAGTGTCGTGCAAGCGCTGGAAAGGCCCGAACAATTTATCTGCGTATTTCATATTAAAGCCGGCTCCATTATCCCGGACAAAAAAGACTTGTTTATCATTTTGCTGAAGCGTTCCAAATTCAATTTTTGCGATGGCCTGTTTTGAAGTAAACTTCCAGGCATTTCTTATTAAGTTTTCAAGTAAAATTCTCAAAAGACCTCTATCTCCTTTTATCCTGATATTTTCTTGTATTGTGAAATACACCTTTCGTTGTGGATAATCTGTCGTCAAATTGTTTGCAACTTCTTTTACAAGTTTACTGATGTCAACAGGTTGAATAGATAACATTGCCCGACTTACCCTCGACAGACTCAACATATCTTCAATGAGTTGTGCCATACGCAGTGTTGCGGTACGAATCCGCTGCAAATAGTTTTTACCCATAGCATCCAGGTTATCCTGATAATCACTATGCAGTATCTGACTAAATCCTTCAATGCTGCGTAAAGGTGCACGCAGGTCGTGTGAAACAGAGTATGAAAATGCTTCGAGTTCTTTATTTGCCGCTTGTAATTGCATGGTGCGTTCAGCAACCTCTATTTCCAGCTTCTGATTGTACATCTTTATTCTTTTTTCCCGTAACAGAAATATGGAATAAGCCAGTGACAGTGCTATCAAAATCCCCGCACCCCTTGACCACCAGGTTTGCCACCAGGGAGGATGAACAATAATTTTTATTGAAGTCCCTTTTTCATTCCAGATACCATCATTGTTTGATGCTTTAACCCTGAACGTATACTGGCCCGGATCGAGATTAGTATAAGTAGCCTCTCTTTTATTGCCTACATAATTCCAGTCTTTATCAAAACCTTCCACCATATAAGCATACTGGTTTTTTTCACTGTATATATAATTCAGTGCAACAAACCCGAAAGTAAATACTGATTGTTCATGCTTCAGCACCAATTCCTCTGTTTGCGAAATATGTTTTTTCAGGGGAGAATTCGTTGCCCCAATAGGTACCGGCTTATTAAATAATGAAAAATCAGTTATATGGACAGGCGGAAGATAAGGATTATCCTTTATACTATCGGGGTAGAATGCATTGAATCCACTAATACCGCCAAAATATAATTCTCCTCTTTTGCTCTTATAAAAGGCCCATTTATTGAAAACCTTGTCTTGTAACCCATCCTGTGTTGAATAATTTCTAAATGTAATTTTTAATTTTTCATTTTCGGAACCGATTGTTGCCTTCGAAATACCATTATTCGTGCTTATCCAGAGGTTATGCTGGTTGTCTTCCAATATCCCGACAATGGTATTATCGGGCAACCCCTGGTCTGTTGTAAAATGGGTGAAGGTTTTGGTTTCCCTGTTCAAAAGATCTAACCCGGAAGAACCGACCCATAAACGTTTTTCACTATCTTCAAATACAACATTAGTTGCATTGCTGCTAATACTTGAGCTATCTTTTTCATCATGGGTGAAATGTTCATATTCCCCGGTTTCCCGGTTTAACCTAACCAATCCTCTGCCTAAGGTGGCAAACCAAACATCGCCTTTAGAATCGGATAAAATGTCAATGATTGCACTGTATGCTTTTAATTCTCCGGCTATATCCTTAAGTGAAAACATGAGTTTAAACCGCTCCGTTTCAGGGTCGAACAGATATGCCCCGGTTTCGAAATTTCCGACCCAGATTTCTCCAGCGTGATTTCTGTATATCCTGAAAACGGAATTACTCTTCGGGTCATTTTCGTCAACAACAGGATACTTCTTTTTTAAAATGAGTTTGTTGTCTTTTATTTGAAAATAATTAAGTCCTCCTTGCCACATCCCTGCCCACAAACCTCCATTATTATCTGTTGTAACTGCCAACACTTTATTATTGGTTAAAGTATGGGGATCATTACTGTCGCTCAGATACCATACAAATTTATTTTCGTTGAGATTAAACCGGGCAATCCCTTTTCCATCAGTCGCAATCCAGATATTTCCTTTAATATCCTCGGCAAAACTGGTAACCAAATTAAACGAGTATCCGGTTTGTTTATCTTTTTTGTATTGGGTAAACTTTTTATAACGTTTGTCATATACACTTACACCTCCACCCCAGCAAGCAATCCAGATTGTCCCTTCCTGTCCGATAAATATATCTTTAATTGGATTACTTAATATAGACCCTTCCTCTTCGTTTTTTGTATAATGATCAAATATCTTTGTTTCAGGGTCGAACACATTTAATCCACCCTCGGTGCCTATTAAAATTTTACCATCCTCAGTTTGAACGCATCCAGAAATATAATTATTGCTTAAAGAATTGTCATTGCCAGGTTCTTTCTGATAATTAGTAGTAGTTTTTGAATGCTGGTTAATCACAGACAAACCTGTTGAAGCCCCTCCAACCCAGACATTTTCCTGTTGATCAATTAACAGACCATAAAAAGCATTCTCTTTCATTTTGAATATGGGGTGCTGAGTATTGTAGCGCTCAGTTTCTTTAGTTACAGGGTTATATTTTATTATTCCACCGTGTACCTGATCTTCAGATATAAACCAAAGTATCCCGCTTTTATCCTGATGTATTTCATTAAAATTGACTAAAATATCCTTCCCGTAAATTTCTGTAAAGCAAGGATGAAAGATATTTTTTTCCACATCGAACCAAAATACGCCGTTACTGGTGCATACCCAGTATTTGCCGGTATCATCTTCTAATATGTCAGTAACTATGATCTCAAGTTTCCTATTCTGCTCATCAGTATAGAGGATTCTTTCAAAATTACAGGTTTCGCGGTTATACCTGCACAAGCCGTTGGATGTAGCAGTACCTATCCATAGATTGTTCTTTTTATCTTCGTAAATACAGGTAATATAGCTATTGGGTAACGAAGTCGAATCTTTCTGATCGTGCTTGTATACCTTAAACTTCACACCATCATACTTATTTAATCCATTAGCAGTACCAATCCAAACATATTTTTCATGATCCTGATATACACACACTACGTCTCCATGCGATAAGCCCATTTCAGGAGTAAGATTTTTAAAGGACATCTTACCGGATTGGGCAAATGAGCTAAGAAAAAAAATAAATAATGGAAAAAATAAAATTGCTGTCTTCACAAAAAAACAGTTAGTTTTCAAGTAGCCGGATGCCCTTCTGTCCGGTAGACAGGAAACACGCATATCATTATTCTGCCTGATGTGAATTTTAAATTCATGCAGGTTTCCCGGAAAATCAGAACAAGTTGTGCTTCTGAATAAATATGTTTGTTTCATTGATTTATTTTTTAACAAATTGTGAAATTAAATGTCGCCCCTTTTTCAACCTCTCCTACGGCCAATACATTTCCTCCATGTCTATTAATTAGTGTTCGTCTATAAAGTCCAACTACTGCGTTGTTGCTCAAAATCCAAATCCTCATATACGCTAGTATACTGGCGGTTTGAATTTTTCACACGCCTTGTATTTAAACTTTATAGTTCAAACACCCGACTTTATGGACAGGTACTAATTAGTGTTCATCTATAAAGTTCATCTACTGCATTATTGTTCAAAATCCAGATCATCATATACGCTGGTATACTGCGGCTTAAATTTTTCTCACGCTTTGTATTTAAACTTTTATAGTCCAAACACCCGACTATATGGCCATACATTATTTAGTATCAGCAAGAAAAACTCTTTTTTTTCGTTACTCCCGCTCTCAAAAATGCAGCTTTCTTATCTGCACTTGAGTTTTCGTGAAAGTACAAAATAAGATCATATGTCGAAAACTCATTAATTAAGGTATGGTAAAATAAAAAGTTGCTCCCTTTTCAACTTCTCCTTCGGCCCAAACCTCACCACCATGCCTGCGAATAATGCGCTGTACTGTAGCAAGACCAATTCCTGTTCCGGAAAACTCTTTTGAGTCATGCAAACGTTGAAAAGCACCAAACAGCTTTAGTGCGTATTTTGTTTCAAAACCTGCACCATCGTCCCTGACAAAATATACTCGTTTGTCTTTTTGCCTAAGCATTCCTAATTCTATTCGGGCTGAAGGATGTTTTGAGGTATATTTCCATGCATTTCCAATGAGATTTTCCAGAACAATATACAAAAGATGTGCGTCTGCATAAACCTTAATGTCTTTCTGAATAATAAATTCAACAAGTCTTTCAGGGTGAACCTCACGAAGCTCAACTTCAATGCCCCTTGCCATTTCACTCATGTTTACCTGTTGGATATTCATTTCGCTACGGCTAATACGCGAAAGGCTCAACATATCATCGATAAGCAGCGCCATACGCTGGGCGGCATTGCGAATGCGATGCAGATAGTTTTTTCCTTGTGCATTAACATCGTCTTGATACTCATCGAGGAGTATCTGGCTAAATCCATCGATACTGCGCAATGGGGCACGCAAATCGTGAGAAACCGAGTATGAAAATGCTTCGAGTTCTTTGTTTGCTGTTTCTAATTGAACCGTACGTTCTTTTACCAGCAGCTCAAATTGCTGGCTACGTTTCTTTATATTTCTGATTCTCAATTTAAAAATAAAGTAAACCAATGCAATAAATAACATGATAACTATACTCCTATACCACCATGTTTTCCACCAGGGGGTAAGGATTGTTATGAAAATGGTTTTCCCTTTTTTATTCCAGACACCATCTTCGTTTGTTCCCTGCACCTTGAATAAATAATCGCCTGCACTAATATTGGTATAAACTGCCAACCGTTCTTTACTACTCACATTGTGCCAGTCAACATCAAAACCTTCCAGTTTATAGCGGTACCGATTCTTCATGGGAGCCACATAACTCAATGCAGCAAACTCAAAGGACAGGCTATTCTGGTTGTATGCTAATGTCAGCGAATCAGTCTCGTTGATGGTTTTTTCCAGCACAGATCCTCTGCCAACCGGCACCGTCTTTCCAAAAAGCCGAAAATCGGTAAGTACAACCGGTGGTACATAAGGGTTATCCTTCACCTCCCGCGGATTAAACACATTAAAGCCGTTGATACCGCCAAAATACATTTCTCCTGTGCGATTACTCCTGCAGAATGCGGTAAAAACATTAAACTCGTTACTTTGCAGACCGTCGATTACATCATAGTTGCGGAAGTTTCCGGTTCTTGGATTGAAACGGGAAAGCCCGTTGTTGGTACTTATCCAAAGGTTTCCCTCCTCATCTTCCAGAATACCCTCAATCGTGTTATTGGGCAGTCCCTCCTTTTCCGTATATACCGTACAGGTTCCGGTCGCCCGGTCAAATTTGCACAAGCCTGAGGTTGTGCCTACCCAGAATTGGCCGGACAGGTCTTCGTAAAGCACCCGCACAACATTGCCAGGCAGGCTTTCCAGGTTCTGTGGATCATTTTGATACCTGGTGAATTTTCCTGTACCCGGATTGAATCGGTTCAGACCACCTCCTTCAGTAGCCACCCATAAGGTGTTTGCTCTATCTTCATATATACTGGTGATTGAGCTTGCACTCAGACTGGCCGGATTATCGGGATCATTCTGGTACCGTTGAAATGTTTCTGTATCCCGGTTAAAGCGGCTCAAGCCGTTATTCCATCCGCCCACCCATAAAACGCCCCTGGAATCAAGACAGAGCGAACGGATTATATCATCGCCCAGACTATGGGGGTCTTCGGGGTTGAACCGGTAGGCTTTAAATTTACCGGTCCCGGGATCAAACCGGTTCAAGCCTCCCAAAAAAGTGCCGAACCAAAGCGTACCGTCCGGATCCTCCCGGATTGCCGTTACTGAACCGGTTGAGATACTGGCAGGATTGGCAGGATCATTACGGTAGACCTGCCAGGTATCAGACCTACGATCCCAGCGGTTGAGCGCACGGTCATTGCCGATCCACACTATACCGGTATGGTCTTCGAAAATGGATAGTATAAAATTGTCTGCCAAGCTATTGGTGTTGTCGGCCTTGTGTTTATAGTGAATAAACTTAGGAGGACGGGTGGAAAACCCATTTGCCCCGCCACTTAAAGTTCCTAACCACATCGTCCCCGAGGGTTCCTCAAGGAAAGAGCTGATAAAATTATTCCGTAGGCTGTAAAAATCGTTGGGGTCATTTTCATACTGAACAACCCGTTGCCGCTTCCTGTCAAACTTCAGGACTCCGGCGCCATTGGTGCCCAGCCAAAGGTTGCCTGCTTCATCTTCGAAGAACAGAGAAATTGAATTGAACCTTGCAGCATCCGGTTCGATTTGAGCAATAGTATAGTGAGTAAACAGGCCGGTCTGACGATCGAGCGATGCAAGTCCCCTCTCAGTTCCCACCCACAACGTCCCGTTTCTGTCTTCGTATATTCCACGAACATACACATCTGGCAGTGCATACGGATCGTCCGGATCCGGCATGTACCGGGTAATTTGTCCTGAGACAGGATCGAGCCTGTTCATCCCCGCATTCGATGTACCAACCCACAGCATTTCTTCCGAATCCTGATAAACACACTCAATATTATTACTGCTCAAACTGTTGGGATTATCCGGATCATGAGAGTAGTGCGTAAAGTTCCCCGATACGGGATCGAGCCGATCCAGCCCGTTATCAATTGTACCCACCCATAATATGCCCTGCGAATCCTCGCACAAACCATACTTAGGGATGCTATTACTGCTCAGGCTATTGGGATCATCCTGGTCATGGGGGTAGTGGGTAAAGGTTTCCGTCGCCGGCTCAAACCGGTCGACTCCACCACCGGTAGTGGCCAGCCACAAGACACCTCCCTGCCCCGGGCAAATAGTTATCATAGAGTTATTACTCAAACTGTTGGGGTTGCCATGTTCGAAACGGTAGATTCGGAACGAATAGCCATCGTAACGATTCAGTCCATCTGCGGTGGCGAACCACAGGAAGCCCTGATCATCCTGCGCCATGCCAAACACATTACCGGAGGACAAGCCCTCTTCTCCGGCAAGAACTGTGAAACGGATATCTTTTCCGGTGACTACGGGCAGGACTACTGCGCCCGGAGCAACCTGATCCTGTGCTGACACCGAACCTAAACTATGTACCATTATAACCATAGCTGAAACCGTAATTATTTTTAAAAAAGAATTTGTTCCCATTATATTAATGTAAAATAAAACGTAGCTCCCTTTTCAACTTCACCTTCGGCCCATACTTCACCACCATGCCTGTTAATAATGCGCTGCACTGTAACAAGACCAATCCCTGTTCCGGGAAAGTCTTTTGAACCATGCAAACGTTGAAAAACACCAAACAGCTTTTGTGCGAATTTCATTTCAAAACCTGCACCATTATCCCTGACAAAAAACACCGGTTTCCCCTTTTGTTGCTGCATACCAAACTCAATGCATGCTGATGAGTGCTTTGATGTATACTTCCATGCATTACCTATAAGGTTTTCCAGTACACTTTGGATTAATCTTTTATCGGCATCTGCTGTAATTTCATCCTGAATAACAAATTCAACATTTCTATATGGATTAGAATTACGCAGGTCATTTGCAATTTCCTTTACTATGTTACTAAGGTTTATACGCCGGATAGTTAATTCACCGCGGCTTACTTTCGATAATTTTAACATGTCTTCAATGAGTTGACCCATGTGTTGTGCTCCCGTTCGTACCCTTTGCAGATAATTCTGTCCTTGTTGGTCCAGAATCTTATCAGGATAATCTTCGAGTAATATTTGGCTAAAACCGTCTATACCACGCAATGGTGCCCGAAGGTCATGTGATACGGAATAGGAAAAAGCTTCGAGTTCTTTGTTTGCAGTTTCGAGTTTTGTATTTACAGCTTGAAAATTTTCGTTTGCTTCTGCAAGTTCTTTATTAGTAGCTTCAAGTTGCTCGTTAACAGACTTCAGCTGGGCAGTACGTTCTTCTACCACACGCTCAAACGCCTGACTGTTTTTTTTAATTTTCCGCACTCTTAAATTAAAACCTGCGTATCCCAACACAAAAAGCAGTATGACAACCATACTTTTGAACCACCAGATTTGCCACCAGGGGGTAAGGATTGTGATGTGGATGGTCTTCCCTTTTTTATTCCAGACACCATCTTCGTTTGTTCCCTGCACCTTGAATAAATAATCGCCTGCACTAATATTGGTATAGACTGCCAACCGTTCTTTACTACTCACATATTGCCATTCTCCCTCAAAACCTTCCAGCTTATAGCGATACCGGTTCTTTGTGGGAGCCACATAACTCAATGCCGCAAACTCAAAGGACAGGCTATTCCGGTTGTATGGTAATATCAGTGAATCTGTATCGTTGATGTTTTTTTTCAGCACAGAACCGTTGCCAACCGGTACCGACTTTCCAAAAAGCCGAAAACCGGTAAGTACAACCGGTGGTACATAAGGGTTATCCTTCACCTCCCGCGGATTAAATACATTAAAGCCGTTGATACCGCCAAAATACATTTCTCCTGTGCGATTACTCCTGCAGAATGCGGTAAAAACATTAAACTCGTTACTTTGCAGACCGTCGATTACATCATAGTTGCGGAAGTTTCCGGTTCCCGGATTGAAACGGGAAAGCCCGTTGTTGGTACTTATCCACAGGTTTCCCTCCTCATCTTCCAGAATACCCTCAATCGTGTTGTTGGGCAGTCCCTCCTTTTCCGTATATACCGTACAGGTTCCGGTCGCCCGGTCAAATTTGCACAAGCCTGAGGTTGTGCCTACCCAGAATTGGCCGGACAGGTCTTCGTAAAGTACCCGAACAACATTGCCAGACAGGCTTTTCTGGTTCTGTGGATCATTCTGAAACCTTTTGAATGTTTCCGTAGCCTTATCGAAACGGTTCAAACCTCCACCTTCAGTGGCCACCCACAAAGTTTTCGCCCTATCTTCATATATATCAGTGATTGAGCCCCCACTCAGACTAACAGGATTGTCAGGATCATTCTGGTACCGTTGAAATGTTTCTGTATTCCGGTCAAAGCGGCTCAAGCCGTTATTCCATCCTCCTACCCATAGTACTCCCCTGGAATCAAGACAGAGCGAACGGATTATATCATCGCCCAGACTATGGGGGTCTTCGGGGTTGAATCGGTAAGCTTTAAATTTACCGGTCCCGGGATCAAAGCGGTTCAAGCCTCCCCTGTAGGTGCCGAACCAGAGCGTACCGTCTGGATCTTCCCGGGTGGCTGTTACTGAACCTGTCGTGATACTGCCCGGGTTGTCCGGGTTGTTGCGAAAGACCTGCCAGGTATCTGACCGGCGATCCCAGCGGTTGAGGGTACGAGAAGTGCCAATCCACACGATACCGTTGTGGTCTTCAAAGATAGAGAAGATGAAATTGTCTGCCACGCTGTTGGGATTGTCAACCTCATGTTTGTAATGGGCAAACCTGGGGGATAAGGTGGAAAACACATTCGCCCCGCCCCCCATGGTTCCCAACCACATCGTCCCCGAGGGTTCCTCCAGGAAAGAGCTGATAAAATTATTCCGTAGGCTGTGAAGATCGTTGGGGTCATTTTTATACTGAATAATCTGCTGTTGCTGCCGGTCAAACTTCAAAACACCGGCGCCACTTGTACCTAACCACAGGTTGCCTGCTGCATCTTCGTGGATTTGCAAAATCGCATTTAATCTGGACGCATCCGGACGGTTGGGAGCAATGGCGTAAGGGGTAAAATGACCGGTTTGCCGATCCAACGTCCCAAAACCCATATGTGTTGCTACCCAGAACGTCCCCGTTCTGTCTTCGTACATTCCATGCACAACCGCATCCGGCAATGCGTACGGATCAACCGGATCCGGCAGATACCGGGTAATCTGCCCTGAGACAGGATTGAGCCGGGTCAGCCCTGCATCCCAGGTTCCGATCCACATCATACCGCTTGAATCCTGATAGATACTCTCAATCCGATCACTACTCAGGCTGTTGTCATCCAGAGGATCGTTACCGTAATGGGTAAAATTCCCTGACGCTGGATTGAGCCTGTACAACCCCTTATCATTTGTACCTACCCACAATGCGCCCTGCCGGTCCTCGTACAAACCGTATTGGGAAATATTGTTACCATTCAGGGTATTTGGATTATCAAGGGCGTGGGAATAGTGGGTAAAGGTTTCCGTCGCCGGGTTAAACCGGTCAACTCCGGCACCGGTAGAGGCCAGCCACAAAACACCACCCTGCCCGGGGCAAATAGTTATCATAGAGTTGCTACCGAGACTATTGGGGTTGCCATGTTCGAAACGGTAAATCCGGAACGAATAGCCATCGTAGCGGCACAGCCCATCAGTGGTGGCGAACCATAAGAAGCCCTGATCATCTTGCGCCATGCCAAAAACATTACTGGAGGACAAGCCCTCATCTCCGGTAAAAGCAGTGAACCGGATATTTTTGCCGGAGACCACTGGCAGAACCATTGTGCCCGGAGCAACCTGACTTTGTGCCAACACTGCCCCCAAACTATGCACCAGCATAATCAAAGCTGAAACAACAATTATTTTCAAAAAAGAATTTGTTCCCATTACATTAGTGTAAAATAAAAAACCGCCCCCTTGTCAACTTCGCCTTCTGCCCATACTTTCCCCCCATGTTTGTGAATAATACGCTGCACTGTGGCCAGGCCGATTCCTGTCCCGGCAAACTCTTTGGAACCGTGTAAGCGTTGAAAAGCACCAAATAATTTTTGTGCATACTCCATATTGAAACCGGCTCCATTGTCGCGAACAAAATAAACTTGTTTACCATCCTGTTGAAGTATTCCGAATTCAATAATAGCCGTAGCTTGTTTTGAAGTAAATTTCCATGCATTGCCCATGAGGTTTTCTAACGCACTCTGGATTAATCTCTCGTCGGCATTCGCTATAATTCCTTTCTGAATAACAAATTCAACATTTCTATCCGGATCAGAATTACGTAAGTTATTTGCAATTTCCTTTGCCATGTTGCTAAGGTTTACCGGCCGGATAGTCAGATCACCGCGGCTTACCCTTGATAGCTTCAACATAGCATCGATGAGTTGTGCCATTTTTTGTACCCCTGTCCGCACTCTATGCAAATAGTCTTGTCCCTGCTTGTCTAATTTATCCTGATATTCTTCAAGTAATATCTGGCTAAAACCATCTATGCCACGCAAGGGTGTCCGCAAATCGTGCGAAACAGAATAAGAAAAGGTTTCGAGTTCTTTGTTAGCTGTATCGAAATTTATGTTAGCTGCTTCAAGTTCTTTGATAACAGCTTGCAACTGGGCAGTGCGCTCTTCCACCAGATGTTCAAATTCAAGGCTACGTTTCTTAATATTTCTGATTCTTAACTTAAAACCTATAATAAACATGCCCACAAGCAGTATGGTCGCCATGCCCCGAAACCACCAGGTTTGCCTAAACGGCGGGGTTATGATAATCTTTATGGATTTGCCCTCCATGTTCCACACACCATCCGGGTTCGAGCCCAACACCCTGAACACATAACTACCTGCTGGCAATTTGGTATAAACTGCCAGCCTTTCTTTGCCACCTGTATGATACCAATCTTTATCAAAACCTTCCAGCATGTAACTATATTGGTTCTTTTGTGGAGCTGCATAACTTAATGCAGCAAACTCGAAGGTGATTGTGTTGAGACTGTGGGGCAATGTTAGCGAATTTGTCTCATTTATATTTTGTTGAAGTACTGAATTTTTACTTACCGATACTGATTTCCCAAAGATCCGGAAATCAGTAAGGACTATTGGAGGCACATAAGAATTGTTGCGTATATTTCCGGGTAGGAAGGCGACAAGCCCCTTGCTGCAACCAAAAAACAGCTCTCCATTTCTGCCTTTTCCATAACAATTCTCGCTGAAATAATTATCCTGTAAACCATCGGTTTTATCGTAGTTTCTGAAAGTTTCGTTTTGTGGGTCAAACAACGACAATCCGTTTAAAGTACTTATCCAAAGCATGCCAGTATCATCCTCTAAAATTCCCTGTACATAATTGTCGGATAATCCCTGGGTTTCGGTATAATGCGTAAATGTACCGTTTTCTTTATTATACCGGCACAATCCATCACTGAGCCCTAACCACAATGTGCCGGAGTGGCTTTCCTGAATGGCAATAATATCTACGTTTTTTAATGAATTAGAAGCAGAATTCAGAGGATAGTTCTCAAAGGTTTCATTATCGGCGTCAAACCGGCTTAATACACCATCTGTAGTTCCTATCCAGAATACACCGGAATGATCCTGATAGATACAATAGGCATTTCTTCCTCCAAGACTTCCGGGATTATCGGGATTGTGCATGTAGTTAGTAAACTTTTCTGTTTCAAGGTTAAAACGGCTAAGCCCCCCGTATTGACCTATCCATAAGTTCCGTTTTTTATCTTCCAGGATGCAATAAACTTTATCTGATATCAGGCTGTTAGTATTACCTTGTTCGGGAAGATATTGTTTAAACAGCCCGGTGCGTTCATCGAACTGTGTTAGTCCGGACTCCCACCCCCCCAGCCAGAGATAGCCCCTGCTATCTCTAAATATGCACTTGATAGTTGCACCCTTGCCAAGAGAGTGTTTATCGCCAGGTTTTGGGGTATAATGCGTGGTTTTACCGCTATTTCGATCCATCCTGCTCAAAGCCAGGGGAGTGTAACCCAACCACAAAATCCCATCATCATCTATATGTACTGCGGTTACACTGCCTGGCAATAAACTATTAGGATTGCCTGGTTTATGCCCGTAAAAATCAAATTGTTCGTTTTGAAAATTGACAATATTAATCCCCCCTTTCTCTGTTCCTAACCACAACAAACCAGCTCTGTCCCTGTAAATTGAGGATACAAAATTATCGCTAATCCCATCCGGGTTTCTATCATCTTGTTGAAAGATATACTTAAACTGTTCTGTTTGCTTGTTAAAATAACAGAGCCCCTTTTTTGATGGTATCCAAAATCCTTGTTTCCCGTCATAAACAAGGTTACCACTCCACAATCCGATAGCATCACATGGATATTCAGTTAGTTGTTCTGTTGCGGGATTATATTTTATCAGTGCAGCCGGGTTCCATGCCAATATCCAAAAAATACCTGCCGCATCTTCATATATATAATCTGCTGATAAGAGGCTCTTGGTAGCAGAAGAACGAGTAATTTCTCCTGTTTGAGGGTTTAAATGAAATAGCCCACGTTCGCCGGTAAACCAGATGTTCTTTTGCTTATCCTCAATTAGTTTAGTAACCCTGCCAATAGATTGATTATCAGTATCTTTGGCGAAATGAGTGAAGGTTTCAGTTGTAAGTTCAAATTTATCCAGGCCATTGTTTTCAGTACCAAACCAGAAATTACCATAACTGTCCTGAAGTATGCTCTCAACCTCGTTGTCGCTGATGCTGTTGGTATTGCCGGGGTCATGCTGGTAGCAGGTAACATGACCTGTAACAGGGTCAAATTTGTTGACCCCGCCTGTAGCAGTACCAAGCCACAAATTACCCAGATTGTCTTCAATCAGGTCTAAAATAAAATTATTGCTGATAGTGGTGGGGTCACCGGCTTTATTTTTATATACAACAACGGTGTAACCATCATACCTGTTAAGCCCATCCTGGGTGGCAAACCACATATATCCCTGGCGGTCCTGCAGAATTTCAAAAATATGATTGTGGGACAAGCCATCATCAGTAGTAAGATGATCAATACGTAAGTCGTATTTCTGTGCATTTGAAATACATGGAAGCAAAAAGTAGACGAATGTAAAAATCAATATTTTATAGACTATTGTCATACAGTTAAATTGACATTTTAAGGTATTGTAAAATAAAACGTTGCCCCTTTTTTCACTTCCCCTTCGGCCCAAACCTTGCCCCCATGCCGGTGAATAATACGTTGTACAGTAGCCAAGCCGATTCCTGTTCCGGGAAATTCTTTGTAATCATGCAAACGCTGAAAGGTTCCAAACAATTTATCTGCATATTTCATATTAAAACCGGCCCCATTATCGCGAACAAAATACACCGGTTTTTCATCTTGTTGCTGCGTAACAAATTCAATATGCGCAGTTGGGCATTTTGATGTAAACTTCCAGGCATTGCCAATGAGGTTTTCCAATACACTTTGGATTAACCTTTCGTCGGCATTTGCTATAATTTCATCCTGAATAACAAATTCAACATTTCTATCCGGATCAGAATTTCGCAGGTCATTTGCAATTTCCTTTGCCATATCGCTAAGGTTTACCTGCCGGATATTCATTTCATCACGGCTTACACGCGAAAGGTTTAACATGTCTTCGATGAGTTGTGTCATTTTTTGTACACCCCTCCGCACTCTATGCAGATAATCCTGCCCGTGTTTGTCTAATAACTTGTTTTGATATTCTTCAAGTAAAATCTGGCTAAATCCATTGATACTGCGGAATGGTGCACGTAAATCGTGTGAGACCGAATAGGAAAATGATTCAAGTTCTTTGTTTACTGTATGGAGGCTCTCGTTTGTAATTTCCAGCTCATCGTTAACAGCTTGTAACTGGGCAGTACGCTCTTCTACCAGGCGTTCAAACTCACGGCTTCGGTTTTTAATATTTCGCAACTTCAATCTAAAACCAATAGTAACCGTGCCAAGAAGTAGTATGACTGCCATGCCCTTGAACCACCAGGTTTTCCACCAAGGTGTAAGTATCTTAAGATATATTGTTTTTCCTTCTCTGTTCCAAATTCCGTCGTGATTTGTACCCTGCACACGAAATACATAACTTCCTGAAGGCAGGTTTGTATAAACAGCCAACCGTTCTTTGCTGCCTACATTGTGCCAGTCGGTATCAAAACCTTCCAGTATGTAACGATAACGGTTCTTTTCCGGAGCTGCATAACTCAATGCCGCAAATTCAAAAGAGATGTTGTTTTGTTCGTAGTGTAATGTCAGTGTATCCGTTTGGTTTATAGTCTTTTTCAGAACAGAACCGTTGCCAACCGGCACCGACTTGCCAAACAGACGAAAATCGGTAAACACAATAGGTGGTATGTAGGCATTATCGTGGATATTTTCAGGAAAGAAGGCGTAGAAACCTTTGCTGCCTCCAAAAAACATTTCTCCGCTGTGCCCCTGCCAATAACAACTCTCAGTGAAATTATTGTCCTGCACACCATCAATCGCATCATAGTTTCTGAATATTCCTGTTTGTGGATCGAACCGTGACAACCCTTTTTTTGTACTGAGCCACAACCTTCCGGCTTTGTCTTCCAGAATCCCCTCAATAGAGCTGCTGGACAAACCCTTATTTTCCGTGTAGCGGGTAAATGTTTCGTTTTCCTGGTTAAATCGGTACAGTCCGTCCGAACTTCCTAGCCACAATGTTCCTGTTCGGTCTTCGTGAATAGCATAAATACTACCACCGTTGAGTTTGAGAGGGTTTCCCAAGTCTGGTGTAAAATTATGAAAGGTTTTCGTCTTGTAGTCGAAACGGCTCAATACCCCCTGCCATGTCCCCAACCATAACGAGCCGGCACGATCCTGATAAATGATCCTGACAGAGATCTGCCCAAGGCTGGTCGAGTCTGTGGGGTTATACGTATAATTGGTAAACTGCTCTGTTTGCGGATTAAAACAACTAAGTCCCACGCCTTGCCCCACCCATAAGTTGCCACTACTATCTTCATAGATATCGATAACATTGTTAGAAATTAAACTGTTGGGATTATCTGGTATGTGCCTATAGTGTTTAAATTTTCCGGTCTGTTCATCAAACCGGACAAGCCCGCTTTCCCATCCACCAATCCAGATATAGCCATTTGCATCTTTGTGGATACTACTAACATCATAACCTTTGCCGAGCGTTTTTTCATTTTCGGTGCCAGGTACAAAATGGGTGATTTTTCCGGTACTGCGATCAAATCTGTCCAATGCACGGGGGAAAAAGCCCAGCCATAAAATACCATCGGGATCTTCATAAATCTCGTTGACTCTGCCTCGGAACAAACTGTTAGGGTCATTGGGATTATGTTGGTAATGGCCGAATTGTTCTTGTTGAAAATTGAGGATATTGAGTCCATCATTTTCGGTGCCAAGCCATAGCAGACCTGCCCTATCCTGAAAAACAGATATGACGTTATTATCGTTCAAACTATGAGGGTTAATTTCATCGTGTTGATAGAGATGTGAAAAACGTCCTGTTTGTCGGTCAAAATGATAGAGCCCCTTGCTTGTTGGGACCCAGAATCCATTTTTTCCATCATCAAGTAAGTTACAACTGTGGAGTAAAAAAACGCCATCATCAAGTGGATATATCGTGAACCGACTTGTCTGACGATCATATTTTACAAGCCCTACAAGTGGTGAATAAGCCAGTATCCAAAGGTTGCCAGCTTTATCTTCACTAATATTATGTGCTGCCAAACGATTAATAGCTGTGAGAGAGTGGGTAATCAGTCCCGTTTGTGTGTTTACATGGAACAAACCACGATCGCCAACAAACCAGATATCCCCGCGATTATCCTCAAAAAGGTCATAAACGTACCCGACAAATTGACCTTCGCTGTCATTGCGATAACAAGAAAAGGTTTCGGTTGCCGGATCAAATTTGTTTAGGCCGTTGAATGCCGTGCCAAACCATAGTTGACCGTGACTATCTTTGGTCATGCTCTCAACCGAATTATCGCTGAGGCTTTTGGGATTGTCGGGGTCGTGCATATACCGGGTAAAACGTCCGGTCGTTGGGTTAAATTTGTTGACCCCTCCATTATTGCAGGCAATCCACAAAAAACCATTATCGTCTTCAATAATATCTACAGTAAAGTTGGCGCTTAAGGAGTTGGTATCGTCAGGGTTGTGTTTGTACACAATGAAGGTGTTACCATCGTAGCGATTGAGGCCATCCCGCGTGGCAAACCACATGAAACCCTGGCTATCTTGTAAAATGGCATATACATAATTCTGCGACAAGCCATCATCGGTGGTGAGGTGACCAAAAGCCATCGGGCTTTTCTGTGCATTTGAAATTCCATCAGACAAAAAGTAAAGAAAAACTAAAATTTGTATTTTATAAACTGTTATCATATATGCTCATATTATAATGTCGTTTAGCTTGCCAACGAGGCTAAACGACATTATATTGTTATACCTAATATCCAGGATTTTGTTTCAGGTTTGAGTTTTTTGCAATCTCTGTTCTCGGTATTGGGAAAAGCGCCCTGTAATCACCATTAGGTGAATGAGATAGCCACGATTTCCTGGTGAAAACACCAAACCGGATCATATCTGTTCTACGACGTGCTTCCTGGTTAAATTCGTAACCAAGTTCATCAAGCATGCGGCCATATAAAATATCGGCACCGCCTTCATGTGTAAATGGAGCTAAGTGATTTTGGAGCCCATAATCAAGATTGCTGCCACCTAGTAATTGGGCACCTGTAACAACTGCATTTTCAGGTTTTAGTTTAAAGTTTCTTTCTCTAACAGTTGTTACAATAAAGGCAGCTTCACCAGCATTTCCTGTGCGTAAAAGGCATTCGGCTTTCATCATCAAAACATCGGCATACCTGAAAAGCGGCCAGTCATTGCTTAAACGATTGGTTGCCCCCATTGCTATTTCAAATTTACCCAGGCGGAAACCATCGGTTTCATCGGAGTGATCAACACCATAAACATGATTGCGATAAAACAATTGCTGGCCCTCATACTCTCCCCATGAAGCTATAAGGGGATCTCCATTGGCCGCATATTGAGGGCCTTTAATATAATTATCAATGTACCGTGCATCAAGGGTATCGAACATACTTATAAACTGTGGAACTGCGCAAACACCACCCCAAGGAGAATACTGGAGGTTATAGGTTGCCTGGTTTTCTCCTTGCAGGGTTTGCATGTGTATATCAAAATCGTTCCACCCCGATACATACTTGGAATCAAAAGGCAACGCGAAGATGATCTCTTTGGAATTTTCATTTTCTGTTATAAATACATTTTTCTGGTTTTCTTCCAAGTCAATTCCTGTGGTTCCTTTTGCATCAATAATGGTATCGCAAATAGCAATGCATTTATCCCATTCAGCTGTACCTGAATATACTTCGGCATTCAGGTACATTTTGGCCAATAAAGTAAGAGCAGCCCATTTGTTAAATTTGCCATATGTAGCCTTGTTATTCTCAGCAGTTACTAATGGATAGTTATCAAGAATGTCTTTAACAATAAAATTGTAGACCTCTTTCCTTGTATTTTGTGGAGGCAGATAACCTTCTGGTAAATCAAATTTGGTAACTATAGGAACATTGCCATAGATATCGCACAGCACCCAATAATAAGAAGCCCTTAGTAGTTTCATTTCGGCAATAAGCACAGTTGTATCTTTAGCTTCCACAGGAATTTCTCTTGACTGTATCTGATAAATAACCCTGTTACAATTAGCAATTCCCTGGTATGCCCTTGACCATATATTAATCACAACATCATCGTCAGTTGTCCATTTATGTTCATGTAACCTGCGGTATACGCCACCATCAACCCATCCGCCATTACGTTCAGGGGTCAACATCTCATCACTTGTAACTGACTGGGCCCGATAAAGTGTATTCCATTGCAGGAGCAGGCCACGCCAATCGGTGTATGGAGCGCCTATCAAAGATGGAATGTCTTCTGCTGTAGGAACAAACTTACTGGAAATCAGATCATTATAGTTTGTATCGTCCAATTTAGTACAAGCTGAGCTTACGATCACAAGAAAAGCAATAATTGCTAATCTGGTATATGTAATATGTTTTAACTTTTTCATATCTATACTAATTAATAATTAAAATGTTACATTAAGACCAATTGTAAATGTACGGGAAGTTGGATAGTTATAAGGGGAATCCATTCCCGGGTCCAACCCCTTTGTGGGAACCTGAACAACACCTGACTGGGCATATGAAGTAGGGTTTCGTAAACTAACTTCAGGATCTATCCCTTTATAGCCGGTTATGGTAAAAGCATTGAGCACCGATGCATATATCCTTGCCGACTGAATATACTTAATCCCTGTTTTGTTTAAGTTATATCCCAACGTGATGTTATCAATTTTCCAGAAATCACCATCTTCGACATAATAACTGTTAAATTCTGGTGGTGATTTTAGCTGAGCTTTTCCATACACGTTATCGTACGCATTTTTAAGAACATTGTACTGATCCATTTCCGGGTTCTCAAACATCATCCGGTTTAAGTTCGCAACCTGGAAACCAAATGCCCCCCTCTGCGTGATATTCAGATCAAAGTTTTTATAACGGAAGCTGTTATTCCACCCAAGGTAGAATTTTGGAAGACCATTGCCAATTACTTTTTTATCTTCGAAAGAGTGTCCAAAATCAGCGTATTTTACCGGATTCCCATCTCTGCCTTCGTATATCCATTGTCCATCAGTATCTATATCAATTACTTTGTACCCATAAAAATCTCCAACAGGCCCATTTACTTTTAACAGATGTGAAAAGGTTTGAATAGGGGGAAAAATTCCACCAACTTGTATGTAATCGGTTGATGTTTTGTAAATATCGTTCGACAAGCTTACTAATTTATTGGTGTTGGTTGAATAACTAACACTGGTAGTCCATTCGATGTCTGTGGTTTTGACTGGTATAAAATTGATCATTACTTCTACCCCTTTGTTTTCCATCGTTCCAATATTAGCCAGAGTCCTGTTGTAGAGGTTTGGAGGGCTTGGCACATCAAATAACCAAAGCAGGTTGTTAATTTTTCGTAGATAATAATCTATACTTCCGCTTATACGGTTATCTAACATGGCAAAATCAAGACCAATGTCTGTTTCGCGCTTTTCTTCCCATTTTAAATCAGGGTTGGCATTTTGGGTAGGAATAAGCGCTTTTATCCAATTTCCATTAGAATATACGAACTTTGGTTGTCCAGATGCTGGATCAAAGTAGCCACTAATAGCCACACCTTTGAAAAGATCTGATGGTTGAGATCCTGTAACCCCATAACCAGCCCTTAATTTAATATCGTTAAAAAGGGTTTGATTGCTCATAAACGATTCTTTGGTAATTCTCCAACCAATTGAAACAGCAGGGAATGTTCCCCATGGATCTTTAGTGCCATATAATTGACTGGCCTCTTCGCGGCGGATACTTGCCATTAAGAGGTATTTACCGTCATAGTTATAAGTTACCCGGCCAAAAAATCCGATTAGATTTGTTTTCCATTTGTTACTCCACATAGGGTTAGCAACGTCACCATTAACAACTGCACGACCCAGTTCTATATTATCCCATCCAAATACATCGGTTGGAAAATCCCAATTTTCCATAAAATATTCATCGTGGGAATTATCCTGGTAACTATATCCACCAAGGATCATAAAGTTATGTTTGTCGATCGATTTAGAATATTCAGCAGTAAGTTCAACTAACCGGTCGATATATTCATCCCCTTCAATATTAGCATACCCATTTCTATGGTCGCGCAAGGTGCTTGCGTTTTGTTTTGTTTCAGTATACCCTTTTTTCTCAATATTTCTGGAATACGAGACCACTCCTGAAAGTTTTAAACCCTGGATTGGCATATAGATAAGTACACCTTTATACCTTCCCACCTGGTTATTATACTTACCATCGTGCTCGTAAATATTAGAAACAGGACTTTGGTATTCAAATTTTGTTAATTCCTGAAACCAGGTGCCATCATCATTTTTTAAAGGGGATGTAGGGTTTTGTTTAAGAGCCTGGTAATATGTACTTCTATCAAAACCCCACCAATTTGATGTAGAGTTAAATAAGTTTATATTAATCATTACCTTGTCGTTAAACATGCGGTGGTTAAAATCGATATGCCCGGAAAACGATTCGATATATGATTTTTTAAATACACCTGGAGCACTGTTATAATTAAGGTTAACCGTATAATTTGTAATATCACTACCAGTTCGAAACGTTAAATTATGATTTTGGATAACAGGAGTTTGCGAAATTTCTTTTACCCAATCGGTGCTTGCCCCGTTATCATTCATTGGATACGAGTCCTTAATAGTACCATCATCCTGAAGTGTATGATTTATACGATCTCCTGATGCTATTTGTGCCCTGAAATCGGAGGCACTTGACATATCAAGTTTTCTTGCCATGGTTTTGGTACTTACATAAGTACTATATTCAACAGTGCTTTTCTCACCACTTGCTTTTTTGGTTGTAATTAAAATTACGCCATTGGTGCCTCGTGTTCCGTAAATAGCAGCAGCTGATCCATCCTTTAAAACATCAATGGATTCAATATCCTGAGGGACCACAGTTTTCATATCTCCCGGTACCCCATCAATAAGTACAAGAGGTTCCTGGTTTTGACCCATTAATGAAGTATTACCCCGTAATAAAATTTGTGTCTTATCTGTAGGATCACCTGTGGGCATAATAACCGTTAAACCTGCAACTTTGCCCTGGATCAACTGGCCGGCATCTGTTACACTTCCTTTAATGAAATCTTTTGATTTTACTGAAGATACAGAACTGGTAACATCTCCTTTCTTTTGAGTACCATAACCAATAACAACAAGTTCACCTAAAGACATAATATCTTCAGCAAGAGCTATGTCTATTAAAGTTTGACTTCCCACAGTGACCTCTTCTGATAGGAATCCTATAAATGAGAACACTAAAATTGTTTTTTCATCGGGAACATTTATTGTATAGTTGCCATCTAAATCTGTAAACACACCAGTAGTGGTACCTTTGATAATTATGTTTACTCCCGCTAATGCTTCCCCCGATAATAAGGATGTTACTCTACCTGTTATTTTTATCGGGGTTTGGTTAATTTTTTGCAGGGTATTTTCTGCAAAGGAATTATTCTCCCTTGAATATACCTTCCCGGGGATACACATTATCCCTATGAAGATTAAAAACATTGTTAGCCTTAGAAATTCATGCATCGTTTTTGCAGAATTTCTTTTAATCATAAAATGATTTCTTTTTCTCATCTGCTTCATAATGAATTAATTTTAATTATAATGAAAAGTAACTGTATTAATTTAATGTTCATTTTTAATTAAAGAGTAAAATAAAACGTAGCCCCTTTTTCAACTTCCCCTTCGGCCCAAACTTCACCACCATGTCTATGAATAATTCGCTGAACAGTAGCCAGGCCAATACCAGTCCCTGAGAAATCCTGGGCAGAATGTAATCGCTGGAAAGCTCCAAACAGCTTCTGAGCATATTTCATTTCGAAACCCACACCATTGTCACGAACAAAGCATACATCTTTTTTTTTGTGTTGGATCATACCAAACTCAATACAAGCTGCCAGGTGCTTTGAAGTAAACTTCCAGGCATTTCCTAAAAGATTTTCCATTACTATTCTGAGTAAGCGTTCATCGCCATTCACAATAATATTTTCCTGAATGATAAATTTAACCTTTCGATCTGTTTCAGAATTTTGAATATCATTTGCTATTTGATTTGATATAAAGCTTAAGTCAACTTCCATTCTATTCATTTCACTGCGGGTTACCTTTGATAATTTTAACAAATCGTCAATAAGCTGTCCCATTCGTTTTGTTGCTGATAATACTCGTTCCAAATAATTTTTGCCATTATCATCAAGCATTTTGTGAAATTCCTGAAGCAAAATACGGCTAAATCCATCGATAGCCCTTAACGGTGCACGAAGGTCGTGTGATACTGAATAGGCGAATGCTTCCAATTCTTTATTAGCTGACTCCAACTGGAAAGTGCGCTCTAAAACCCTTTGTTCCAGTTCATGGTTTAATTCCTGGATTTTTTTTTCTGCTTGTTTCCGATCGGTAATATTACGTGCCAGGGCAAGATTATAGCCCTTATTATTATATTCAAAATAATTTACACTGATTTCTATAGGATAAATAAGGCCTTTTTTTGTTTTATGTCGACTCTCGAAAACCAGAGATCTTTTTTTTTGAATTTCTTTCCAGTGGTCAGACCATCGTTCAAAAGGAAAATCCGGATCAATATAAGAGACATTCATTGTAAGTAAAACATCTTTGCTGTAGCCTAAGGTACGACAAGCTTCATCATTTACATAACTAAAGTACCCGTGTTCATCAATTAGGTAAGCCTCATCATGAACATTATTCAAGGCAAAATTTAATAGTTTAAGCTTTTGTTCTGATTCTTTTCGTTCAGTAATATCGCGTGAAATACCGATAATTCGATGGATTTTCCCTTTCTCATCTCTGGCTGGAATGAGTGAAGAATGGAAATAGCGTTTACCGGAAGGTAAATCCAATATTGCTTCCTCTTCTATAGGATGACCTGCTTCGACACAATGCCGATACTTCGCATTAACAATAGCTGCTACTTCAGCGGGAACGGTTTCTTCAATGGTTTTTCCAATCAATTGAGAACGAGAAATTCCTGTGGATTTTTCAAAGGCCGGGTTCATTTCCAGGTTTCGAAAGTGACCGTCATCTGTAACTTCAAGTAAATACAAGTTGTCTAGAACATTATCGAAAATTTCACGGTATCTCCACTCGCTTTCTTTTAAAGCTTCCTCTGCCAGCCTGCGTTCTGTAACATCCTGATGCGTACCAATCCGCCTTATTTCCTTACCGTTTTTATCATTAACCCTTAGCCAGCGATTATGAATCCACCGGATTTCACCGTCTGGGCGAATAATACGAAATTCGTGTTCATGCTCCATTTTGCCAGCAGCAGATTCTTCTGTAGCACGCTGGAATATATGTAGGTCTTCAGGATGGATTATATCTACACTCAACTGAATATCTGGTTCTTGCGGCTTTCGACCAATAATCCTAAAAAATTCATCGGACCAAAATATTTCATCAGTTTGAAGATTGTGCCACCAGTTTCCTATGTGAGCTATCTGCTGAGCTTCTAAAAGTAAATTTTGCTTTTCTTTAAGCAACAAATTAGCTTTTCTTTGTTCAGTTATGTCAATAAAAGTAACAGCGACTTCTATAATTTCATTTGATTCATTAAAGATGGGCTGAGCGTTGACCAATGCATAAACATCATTACCAGATAAATGATGTATTCCAACAATATAATCTCTTAATTCCTGACGGGTTGAAATTACTTTATTTGCAGGATATTCTTCTAAGGGCATACAACTTCCATCTTCTCTGAAAAAATGCCAATCAGGATCAATTGCAGTTTTCCCCAATAGCTGCTCTTCACTGAGACCAAGTAATTTCTGCGCTTCGGAGTTGCAAATCAATATTCTTGTATCAGCTCCATGAACAACAACTGCTGCCTGTATCTTTTGAACTAAAGATCGATACTTTTCTTCACTTTCTTTTAGTTCTTTTTCTGTTCGCTTGCGTTCTGTGATATCGCTAATGAATGCAGTTAAACCAATAATTTCCTCATGCTGAAAAATTGGACTCCACCGAAATTCGTAATATATATCAGGTCCCGGCTGAAACTGCACCTCTGAAAATTCCTCACCACGTAGTGCTCGATCCATACTATATCTTGCTGATTCTTTTAGTCTTGAATCTGATATACATTCAAGCAAGCTTACTCCTTGTTTAATTTCCACATTCCAAACCTTTTTCATTTCCATTCGATGTTGCTCATTAAATGCGGTATAACAATATTTCCTGTCGAGTGAGAAAATAATGATGTCGTTTGGACTGTTGATTATAGTAGAGAGTAATGTGTTTCGAGCTTCCAGTTGTTCTTCAGTATAACATCGCACAGCAAGTTCTTTTTCCAATGACAAATTGGTGCGATTCAATTCAGCGGTTTGTTTGTCAACCAATATCTGAAGATGATTTTTCTGATCTAGTAATAAAACCTCCTGCTCTATTTTTTCAAGAAATATGGCCAGGAGCTGAGTAGCGTTATAGATTAGTTTATTGGTAGCCGTATTTGTTCGGCTATTTGTTTTGACTGCAATAAAACCATAGTTTTTATGCCTTGTGCAAACTTCGATAAGATCGTCATGATCAGAAGATTTTTCTTTGAACCATTCAAAAGAACAGCTTTGAAATATATCATTCATGCTTTCAATAAAGAGCCTTATAATCCTGTCTTTATTGTTTAATTGAGAAAGTGTAGTGGTTAAAAGAAATAATTCCTGAGCATGGTTTTTCATCCGTCAGCTTTTTTTACTTAAAAATTGAGGTGCATTTTTAGTTAACCAAATATCTGGTTGCTCATAAAAGGGATTTGCTGTAATTACGCCTCCATTTATAGTAAAGGGATGAGTGCGCAAAACATTCATAATTACCTCACCCGATATTTTTGAGATATTGTATAAACACAAACTTATTATAGTTCTACCTTGTACGAAATAATTCAATCGGGATTCATATGCGAATAAATGTTCTACTCCTTTGATAGTTTTTAATGCCCATGCCATTTCAGCTACGGCACGCAAATTGTTTTTCCCGTCAGCTTGTGTATAATTATAATATCCATTAACAGCTTCGTCCATGTACCATGGGTCAAAGACACCTTCCGGATAATACAGTTCTTTTGCTTCTTTTACATCTATTCCTTCAGGTTCTTTTTTATTTGCCTTACATGCAAGGCATTCATTTTGAAGAGTATGCCAGAAATGTTCTTCAGATTGTTCGCTATGAATAAAAATTTGTTTATCTTTGTCTGCAAATCCCTGTCCCAAATATCCAAAAATAATTTCATCACGTTCCTTTTCTGTTTCATAGAGTCCGCATATATGTGTTCCCCAGTTGCATGAATAGTTACCAATACCTAGTTGTAACCTGTTTAGTTGAGATGTTTCAATATGCATAATTAATTCTCCTTTTTAGTTTATAATATAGATTTTACTCTCATCAGTCAATCAAGAGAAATCTCTGTTTTAATCCCTATACATCTTATAAAATGATTAAATTTGTTGAAAATAGAAGGTTTTCAATAAGATTTATTCCTTTCAGGAACAAATTAAGTTCACTTTGTAATTTAAGAAAATTTTATGATTTATCCCTTCTTATATATTTAAAATCGTTCTAATTCTTTTATATTCCCGGACTATATGCGTTACCCTTTTATGGTCGTAAATTATATGTACTTATAAAACAATTACTGCGAACCATTATAAATTTACAATAAAATCGTAATAAGACAATGATTTCTGTATAGAAATTTAATCGCTAATTATAGAGAGAGTAGGAGTTATATTAACTAAAACTTGTCGAATTTTATCAATCTTAAGGAGTACAATAAAGAGATGGAACTATTTGATTTTTGTTATTGCATACACGTGCTTGTATTGCTTTCCATGTTACTTTTTTTGAAGGTTGTAATAAATTTTTGTAGAAATTCTTAAATTGTTGTAAATTATATAATTTTGTTTAAATAATTCAAGATGATAATCTATTTATTAAAGGATAGATGGTATTTGAGTGGTTGAACAGGAAACTACATTTTTTTATAATACTCCTATAAAACTAGTTTAAACTTTTATGAGCGAACTTAAGTCGTTACAAGCAAAAATAGCTGCTTTAGAAGAGGAGTTAAGTACTGTTTATGAGCAACTTGAACAGGAAAAAAATGATATATTTAATTCAATAGTTGAAACTACACCAACTTTTATTGCCATTATTCAAGACGAAAGATTTGTTTTTGTTAATTCCACCGGGCTTAAATTATTACAATGTAAAAAGTCTAACGAGATTATTGATAAAAGCCTTTTTGAGGTACTCCACCCTGATTTACATTCACTGATAAAAGAAAGGCTTCTTAAACTTAAAGAGCAAAAGTCTAACGAGCCATTACAAATAAAACTTCGCACCATGCAGGGAGAGTACATTACTCTTGAAGCTAGTTCGACCTCCTTTTTGTTTAATAATAAACCTGCTGGATTAATTGCGGGAAGAGATATTACCAAAGAATTAGTCAGCACCCAAAAGATTGAAGAGGAAGAAAAGTTAAGAACACTGATATTAGATTCACTTCCTGAATTAATTGCACTTTATGAGCCAGATCATAAGATAAAGTGGATGAACAAAACTGCAAAAGATTTCTATGATATTACAGACGATTCATATATCGGAGAGTATTGTTATAAAATTAGGTTTAATTCCGATACTATATGTAAAGATTGTCCCTTGCCTACCCACAAAAGTACACACCACACAAGAATAGTACATGACAAGGATATTATCTGGAAAATCAGGCATACCCCTTTATTTGATACACATGGTAATATCTCCGGATACGTTGAGCATAGTGTTGATATAACTGAAGTGGAAAAACGAAAAATTGAGTCAAAAGAAGCTGAAAAAAATCTTCGTGAGAGTGAACAACGGTTTCGTGAAATATTTGAAAATAGTAACGAAAGTATATTTCTGCTGGAGGTCACTGATGATATGCGTTTCAGGAACCTCGACTGCAATACAGCTTTTGAAAAATCAACCGGGTTAAAACGAGGCGACTTAATAGGAAAGTTTACAGATGAAACTGTTCCTGAAGAAGCATCAAAGAAACCTAATGAAGTTTATCGACGATGTGTTGAAACAAAGGAGCCCGTTATCGATAAGGAAATTGAAATAAAATTACCTGTTGGCTCAAGATATTATTTATCAAGCATAATACCTATACCAGACTCAAACGGAAAAATATACCGAATTTTAGGAATAACACGCGATATAACAGATCGTAAGGTGATGGAGGAAGCACTTACTAAACGTGAAAGGGATTTCCGTACTTTAGCCGAAAATGCACCAGATCCTATTTACCGTTACGATCGTGAATGTCGTAGAGTGTATGTTAATCCGGTAGTTGAAAAGGTTGGCAAAATACCTATTGCCTCGTTACTTGGCAAGACACCTACCGATGGGGGCCTCGTGTCGTCCGAAGAGAGCCTGAAGGTGTTAAATAGCTTGCAGAAGGTACTGAGAACCGGAAAAAGAGATGTAATAGATGTTTTGTTTGTATTCCCCGATGGCAGGGAAATATGGACCCAGAACATTCATGTACCGGAATTTGGCTCTGATGGCACTGTAGAAAGTGTGCTTTCAATTGGGCGCGATATTACTGAACGTAAGCAACGAGAAAAATATTTAAAGGATTCATTCAATTTTATTGAAAAAATTATTAATTCAGTTCCAGAACCTATTTTTATAAAAGACAGGCAGCATAAATTTATTTTTTCTAACACTGCTCACAGTAAATTTAGGGGACTCACACATGATGAATTGATTAATAAAACAGACTTTGATTTGTTTCCTGCTGAAGAAGCTAAACGATTCTGGGAAGATGAAGAGCTTATTTTTGAAACAGGGAAAGAAACTAAATACGATGATTCCTTAGAAGATTCTGATGGAAATCTGACACATATTGTATTGCGGAAAGTAGTTTTCATTGGATCTGATGGGAAAAAATATCTTGCTGGTACCATTCATGACATTACTGAACGGGTACAAGCTGAGGAAATACTGTATCAGCGCGAACAGGAGTTTCGTACATTGGTAGAAAATTCTCCGGATACCGTTGTACGCTACGATATAAACTGTAACCGCGTGTATTTTAACCCGGCATTCCAGAAGATTGCAGATTTACAAGCATCGGACCTTTTAGGAACTAATCCAAAACAGCTATCGCCACTTTCTAATGACCAGGCCTTAATGTACCTGGATACAATAAAGAGAACAATCGATACATCCTTGCCACAATCAATGGAATTACATATACTTAATTCCGACTCTGAATTATGGTACAACATGAAAGCCGTTCCTGAATTTGATAAAAATGGCAATGTAGTAAGTGTTTTGTCTGTAGCCCGCGATGTTACAGAACTGAACAAAACAAAGAAAATGAGCGAAATGCTAAGCTTTGCACTAAATAGTGCATCGGATGCAGTTTTTATTTACGAATCTCAAACTATTAATTTTACTTATGTAAATGGCCAGGCATGCCGTTCATTAGGTTATAGCCAGGAGGAATTGGTGGGGATGTCAATTTTTGATATTGATCCTGATGTTACCCCGGAAATATTAAAGCAATATGCTATTGATTTATTAGCTGGCAATGCTTCTGTAGTTGAATCGCGACATAAAACAAAAGAAGGTAAAATTTTCCCTGTTGAGATTACAAGCACCCTTTACAGGTATGACGACAAAGCATATGTGATGAATGTTGTTCAGGATATTAGTGAACGAAAAAAGGCAGAGATTGCTTTACGCGAAAATGAAGAAAAATTCTCAACAGTTTTTAAGTTAAGCCCTGCCAGCCTGTCTATTACCAGGTTGAAAGATAATGTTTTTCTTGATGTTAATGATGTTTTTTTAAATGATACAGGATTGTCCCGCGAAGAAGTGGTAGGTCACAATCAGTACAATGTTAAGCTGGGAATAGATATAAACAGTTTTGAACATCTTAGAGAATCAACATATGGGAATGGAGGAGTCCAAAATTTCGAATATACGTATACCAACAAAAACGGTAAAACTGAATATGCCCTATTATCATTAGCTACGATAACGATTGGTGGTGAAGAATGTATTTTATCACAAACAGTAAAAATTACTGAATTAAAATTTGCTGAAAAAGAACTTAGACGACGAGAGCAGGAATATCGTACGCTGGTTGAAAATTCACCGGATATAATTGTCAGGTATGACTTGGATTATAAACGTGTTTACGTGAACCAGGCATATCTAAAAATATCCAAATATTCCAAAGATGAACTTATTGGAAGAACTCTTGAAGAATTATCACCTTACCCTCCATATGCTTCGATGTTGGTCAGGGATTTAATATCAAAAGCCATTTCTTCCACTACAACTTCAATTGATTTACTACTGCCTGATACTAAAGGTGATTCATGGTTTAATATCAGGGCAGTTCCTGAATTCGACAACCAGGGTAAAATCGAGAGTGTAATGACAATTTCGAGGGATATTACGGAACTTAAACAAAAACAAAACGAATTGATTGAAGCAGGAAAAAAACTTCAGGAAAGTGAAAAACGATACCGCCTGGTATTTGAAAATTCTCCTGTTTCTATATGGGAAGAAGATTTTTCAGAGGTCAAGGTTTTGTTTGATGAGTTAAAATCCAGGGGAGTAAATGACATTGGTTTATACATGACTGAGAACCCCGAAGTTGTTCAAAAATGTGCTGAATTGGCTAAGATAGTTGATGTTAACCAATCAGGATTGGTTTTACACAAAGCGACTTCAAAATCAGAATTGATGAACAATTTAGTGAATACCTTCACTCCACAATCATTTGAAACTTTTAAAGAAGAGCTTATTGCAATTTGGAATGGAAAAACTCAAATGATAAGTGATACAGTAGTGAAAACTTTAACGGGCAAGCTTCGTGATGTAACAGTATATTTCTCTGTAAGCCAGGGATATGAAAGCTCCCTTTCGAAGGTGCTTGTTTCCCTTATCGATATAACTGAAAGAAAACGAGTGGAAAGAGCGAACAGGCAATTAAGCATTGATCTTGATGCAACGTTACAGGCGATTCCGGATATGTTGTTTGAAATTGACAGTAAAGGCGTTTACATTAATGTTTGGGCAAAGGAATCGAACCATCTACTGCTTGATAAAGAGAAACTGATTGGTAGTTCTATATCGGATGTGTTGCCACAGCATGCTGCTGAAGTAGCCAAAAAAACACTTGAAGAAACTCTTCAAAATGGGTATTCCACTGGTAACGTTTATTATCTTGATTTTTCCTCGGGTAGAAGGTGGTTTGAACTTTCTGTAACATTAAAAGCCGAGTTCAATGTATCTGAAGAACACTTTATTGTTTTAGCGCGCGACATAACTGATCGCAAGAAGGTTGAAAATAAATTAAAAGTAAGTCAAGAGCGATTATCAAAGGCCGAGATAGTTGCATCAATCGGGCATGTTGAGTATAATTATAAGAATGGAACTAGCCATTGGTCAAATGGGACATTTGAAATATTAGGTGTTGCCGATGAATTACGAGATCCTGATATGGAGATGTTTCTTGAAATGGTTGTGCACAATGATGATAGTGAACGTGTCAGGAGTGCAATGGAGGAGTCTGTGAAAAAATTAACTAAATTTGATGAGGTATACAGGATTCTGGATTTTGCTGGCAATGAGAAAATTATACATAGCACGGGGCAGGTTCAAATAGATAAAGATGGTACCCCTGGCAACTTTTTTGGTATTATCCAGGACATTACTTTGATGCATCAACTAAATGCCCAGTTATTTGCTGAAGAAGAAAAATTCCGTATGCTGGCCGAACATTCTCCAGTTGGGATATTCATTTCCAGAGGTAAGAAACCGGTATATGCAAACAGACCATTAATGGAGCTTTTTGAGGTTGATTCCGTGAACTCATTTGAATTTGATAGCTTAATTACCACAATACATCCTGAAGATAAGGCCAAAGTTCGTTTGCTGAAAGAAAAGCTTAATAAAGGAGAACAATTTAAGACTCCATTTAAATTAACTTTACGGAGACTTATAGAAAATCATGTTACGAGGTATTACGACGTACGTATTTCATCGTTCAATATTCATAATGTTGAGCATTTGCAGTTTATTGTGGTTGATAAAACTGAAGAATACGAAAATGAACAAATAAAACAGCAATTGTCAGCCAGTTTACTATATATCGACCAAAAAAGTAAATTTGTGAATGATATAGAAACTAACCTGAAAATAATATTATCTTCAAGCAGTAGGTTTGAAAAGGCTGATTTTCAGCCAATTGTAGACATTCTTAGATCCTATACACATGTTGATAAAGATTGGGACGTTTTAAATACACATATAGAAAATGTTCATCCACAATTCATTGCAAATCTCAAAGAACATAATGTTTCTTTGTCTTCAAATGATATAAAACACTGTGTATGTATTCGCCTAAACCTTGATACAAAAGAAATTGCACGCATATTCAACGTTAAACCTTCATCTGTTCAAACATCAAGAGTCCGGTTAAAAAAGAAACTGCAACTACCAGAAACAACTGATTTAAGAGAGTTTATTCTCGGGCTCTGACAGTTTTTTTGCTTTGTACTACTTTTGTAATACCTGTAACCTGATGATTTATCTGGCATTATTCTAACTTTGTGCCCCTACTAAACATGAAATTATTTTATAATGCATTTAAAAAGGTACCATAGATATGGAAGATTTGTTAATAGCTGAAACATCTAATACACCTTCAGTAAAATTTAATAAGGCAGAAGGGCGGATTGAAATAAAAGGCAAGTCGCTCCCCGAAGATCCTGTAGGGTTTTATCATCCCTTAAATCTGTTATTGGATGAATACCTCTTGAATCCTTGCGAAAAAACTATTGTTAACCTTGAAATTTATTACTTTAATTCAAGTTCATCAAAGCATATTTTTCAGTTTCTTCAAAGGTTTGAAGTGCTAAGTGCTGAAAATAAGGATGTTATAGTAAATTGGTATTATGAGGAAGATGATGATTTTGCGCTGGAAGAAGGGGAGGATTTCAAATCATTATTAGAAATTCCAGTTAATTTGATAGAAGTGTCTTAAATATGCCATTCAACACTAACAGTTATCAGTGCAAAAGATATGGTTTTATTTAATTTTGTTAACAATAATTAATACGGAATATGGAAAACTTAACAATAACAGAAACCCAAAATACACCTTATATTAATTTCGACTTAATAAATGGAACAATTGAAATAAAGGGGAGGTCTCTCCCTGAAAATCCGCTTGGTATTTACGATCCATTGATTAAACTGATTGATGAATATATTTTGAATCCTTGCGAAAAAACTATTATTAACCTTGAGTTTTATTATATTAATACAAGTTCTTCAAAACAGATTTTTCGTATGCTAAAAAGATTTGAGGCCTTAAGCAGGGATAATAAAGAGGTTCTTGTAAACTGGTATTATGATGACGAAGATCAGGCAACCCGTGAAGATGGAGAGACCTTTGAATCTTTGTTAAGAATACCGTTTAATTTTATAGTAGTAGCATAATTATGCGTAATTCGATTAATCTGTTGGTTATGAATGCGTTATGTGTAAAAAATAAATAAACTAAAAATCAAATTTTATGGCTGTAACAATTCCTGACAAAAATCGTCCAGAATGGAGACAGATGGTTTCAGACAAAGAAAAATTTCAATACACAAATTATGTTTTACAAGCGCAAATTACACAAATACAGAACTTGATAAAGGAAGGTAAATTAACTCAGAATGCTGCTATTGATAAACTTTATGAGTTGTGTAGTAAATACGCCTTAGCAGTTCAGAATGATTTTAAACAAATTTTTAAATCATGGTAAAAATGGAAAGGAAACTATATACAATACAGGAAGCCGAACAGTTTATTTTAAACGGACATAAATTGGTTATAACCGGCGATGAAAGTGCCCTTGACATGTTGCCAAAAGGGAATTGGATTGGAGGCACTATCCCTTATTTTATGGATGTTGATCAAGGTAAAGAAAGTCGGGAATTGGTATTTATTGAAGACCAGTCTGATTTAGCCATTGACTTTAGTATTAAGGTGTACAATCATGAAAATCAGGATAAAATTGCAGTTGCAGGTTTTGACAATGGATATTCAATTGTAATAATCCCGGCAGGTTCAAAATCGCTTGTCGACTTTTCACTTCATTCACTTTCGTATCCAAATATTTTTCAAAACCCAATTATTGGATATATTTCGGGGACACATCTGGACGAATTGGGACGTAGAAACGCAAAAATTTTCAACGGACAAACAAAGGAAAAGTTTGAAGACGGAATAATAGCTTTGAATATAAAACTTCCTGAAAACAAAGTTGGTCGGATTGAAATAGCAAATATATTTAAGCAGGACAACCAGTCAGACGAAATCATTTTTCCTAAAGATGGATTTAGCCAGGATAAATGTTATATTAAAGGTGTTGAGAGGAATTTTGCTGATTATTTAAAAGAAAAAAATCACGATTCGAGGTTTCCTTTAATTGTAAATCAGAATGGCGCATTAATAAACAAGAGTTTTCAATCGATAGATGAGCAAAATAAAGTGGTGAATTTTTATTCTCCAATATTTAAGCATGAAACATATAGGTTTGCAAAAACACTTGAGAACTATGGGGTTGGTTTCAAAGACATTCTACCAAATGAATTCAAAACAAACTTTGCATGTAATTGTATTTTGAATTATTTGTATGGAGATTTTTCAAAACAGAAATTCAATCTGACTTATGCAACCACATTTGGCGAGATTGGTTACCAGGTATTAAATCAGACATTAGTTTATTTGGTAATTGATGAAATTTAATGAGTTGAACATAAAAAAATATGTCTGTGCCAAGCACATAGATATAAAGCAATCATTATAAGCATAAAAAATTATTCCTCATGAGTCCTAAAAATCTTTTCGTTTGGTTGCATATATTAAGTTGGTTATTTCAAAGTAAAAAACAAATTCGTTTAAACCTTTTCGTTTCTTTGGTTTATCTACAAGTAGTCAGTGCTAAGTAAAATAAATGAAAATTGAGGTTAGTTTATTGATCAGCTTTTGCTTTATATTTTTTATGTAGGTGAAAGATTTTGAACATTAATGATGTCATGGAAATTCATTTTTATTATCCTAATGTTTTTCAGTTTTTTATTATTTGATTTAATTATTATTTTCACTAAAAACCTTTCTTTAGATCTGATATAACAGATATCTGCATTGATAGTTCTTTTATAAACCTTAAAAAAAATATCCACCTGTAATAGATTTGTAACACCTCCATTTGAAAAAAAACCACCTAAAAACGTACTTTTATATCCGAATATCCCGTTTCTCTTTCTTTAAGAGAAGCATGCTAAGGCAATTTTTTTATAGGTGTTATGCTAGGTTTTATAGAATCCTAAAAAAAAGTAATGATACCGTGAAGGAGGTAAAACCGACCTACATCTTTTTGAAAAAAGAAATAAACAGTTCTTAGAATTTAACTAAAATTTTAACTAATGAAGAAGTACAGACATTTATTTTTGAGTCAATTATTTTTATTTGCAGGTATTTTTTTTTCTTCGTGTACACATATTGTTGATATACCTGACTCTAAAGAGTTTTGTTATAGCAGTGATATTGCCCCGATAATTTCTGCAAATTGCACGGTCTCCGGATGCCACGGCAGTGCTGGGTCAAATAAATCAGGGGATGATTTGGATTTATCTAGCTACGCCAGTTTATTATCACTTGTAAAAAAGGGCGATCCTAATGGAAGTCAGTTATATAAAGTAATTTCATCTCCTTGGAGCGAGTTTATGCCACCAAAACCCCGGAGCCCACTTAGTGAGGAGCAAAGGACTACTATCTATTTATGGATTCTTCAGGGGGCTTTGGATAATTGTTCAGAAAATGGCACCAACAATGCAATTGTAGATTCGGTATGTTTTAGCAAAGATGTTTTACCAGTATTTGTTTCAAATTGTACCACATCTGGCTGTCATAATGCTGCTTCTGCTACTGAAGGCTATATCCTTACAGACTTTTCATCAATAGTTTCAAAAGGGATTGTACCCGGAAATGCAAGTGCAAGCAAAATATATAATGTATTAAATGGAACTGGTGGTGACCGGATGCCACCTGCTCCTTATACTTCATTATCCAGTGAGCAAAAATCGCTTATCTATGATTGGATCAACCAAGGGGCAAAAAATACAAGTTGCGAAAGTAACTGCGACACATCTCAAAACACGTATAGCCAAACAATTGCAAATATCATTGAAGCATCCTGCACAGGATGCCATAGTGGTACATCTCCTTCGTTTGGAATACGTATAGAAACTTATGCAGATGTACAGGCTTTGGCTGCAAATGGGGAATTACTTTCCGTAATTAATCAAACAAATGGTAAGCCGTTAATGCCTCCTGGAACACCTTTGTCTGACTGTGAGAAAAAGCAAATTGAAAAATGGATAAACGAGGGGATGCAGGATAATTAATCACATTTTTTATGCCTTTTATCGAATGGTTATACGTTGTAGATGCACTTTTTGTGAATCTCATTTATTGACAAAGTTGTAGTATTAAAGGTTAAACAGTAAAATAAATCAAATGAATCAAATGAATCAAATAAAATATGCTTTTGTAGTTTTAGCTATAGTGATGATATCAGTTAGTAGTTGTTATAATGATAATGAGGAAGTACTTTATCCTAAAATTAATTCTAATTGTGACACAAGCAATGTTACATTTAGTTCAAGTATCTCGGCAATATTGGATGGGTATTGTTTAAACTGCCATAATAATTCGGTAGCATCAGCGTACGGTGGAGGAGTTAAACTGGAAGATTATGCCGATGTAAAGACAAATATTAACAGAATATATGGTTCTGTTAAACACCAGAATGGGTTTTCTGCCATGCCAAAGGGTGGCGGAAGTATTAGTAATTGTTCTATTTTAACAATTGAGGCTTGGATGAAAGATGGTACTCCTAATAACTAAACCTTTATTAATATTAAAAAATTATTTGTCATGAAATTATAT
Source organism: Marinilabiliaceae bacterium (assembly GCA_050296935.1). Lineage (GTDB taxonomy): Bacteria > Bacteroidota > Bacteroidia > Bacteroidales > Marinilabiliaceae > Saccharicrinis. The sequence goes on from JBNKRV010000154.1 coordinate 42,303, forward strand.
TTATCATTTATTGCTTTAATTTTTGTATTACCACTATCTACAATCAAGTCTCAAGAGGATCTTTTAGGACTTTTGGATAGTGTTTCATCGGAAACAACGCAATATACAATTGCTACATTTAAATCTACCAGAGTTATAGATGGACATTCTGTTGAGCGTATGATGAAAAAACAACTGGATTTTAGAATTTCGCACCGGTTTGGAACGATAGACCAGGGAATTGAGCAGTTTGCAGGATTAGATCAGTCGACCATTTATCTGGGTTTGGAATATGGTATAACAGATTGGCTAATGATTGGGCTTGGAAGAACGAATGATGAAAAGACCGTTAACGGATATGCTAAATTTACCGTATTCAGACAGAGTACAGGAAACAAGAACTTTCCTTTTTCTATTTCGTATTATGCAAATATAAGCGCAATAACAAAGCCCTGGGATGATCCTTCCCGTACTAATTATCTGTCTTCACGGTTTTCGTATGTAAATCAGGTTTTAGTGGCAAGAAAGTTCAATGAGAAAATTTCGTTGCAGGTTTCACCTACCTGGGTACACATAAACCTGGTACCTAGTGCGTTGGATGATAATAATGTTTTTGCAATAGGATTAGCAGGAAGATATAAGTTTGCACGAAGAGTTGCTGTTAACCTGGAGTATTATCCGGTTATCAGGCCTGTATGGAACTATAAAGATCCGAAAGAATCAAATACGCTATCTCTTGGTTTTGATATTGAAACAGGAGGGCATGTATTTCAGTTATTTCTTACAAACTCAACGGGAATGATTGAAAAAAAGTTTATTTCCGAAACAACAGGAAAATGGCTTGATGGCGAAATTCTATTTGGGTTTAACATTTCCAGGGTATTTTCATTAAAAAAATAAATTTTGCAAGGTGTTTTTCATGAACCTTGCCAAATTATTAACACAAAAGAAAATATGAAACATGGGGCTGTATCAAAAGTCTAATTCAATGCAATTTTACTTTCATTTTAACAACAAAAGAGCGTATTTCAACAAGATTGAAAGCAGATTGATTGGATTGATGCAAGATTGAAAAAAAATTTATGGAAAAACTAGTTTTGATACAGCCCCGGTTTTATCAGACAACGGTCTCATGAGCAAAGCGAATAATCGCTCCACAATAAGAACATGTTTAACCTTGCGAAGCAAGCTCATGAACTCCATATAAATAGTTTAAGAAAAGTGAATAAATATCAATTACTTAACTAAAATTTAAAAAGATGAAAATTATATTTATTGCAATGCTGATACTTTTATGTAGTATCTCTTCAGAAGCACAGGAAAAAAGGATTACAAAAACTGGTCATTTGTGGTTTTTCTCGCATACATCAATTGAAAACATAGAGGCACATTCTCATCAAACCGTAGCTGTGCTTGTTCCTTCAAATGGAAAGCTCGCCATTGAGGTGCCAATTCTTTCATTTGAGTTTAAAAATGCATTGATGCAAGATCATTTTAATGAAAACTACATGGAATCTGCTAAATATCCTAAATCAAGGTTTTTGGGTACGGTAGTAAACATAGATGATATTGATTTTACAAAAGATGGAACCTATAATGCAAAGGTGGAAGGCACACTAACTATTCATAATATATCTAAAAGTGTTAATATTGAGGGTTCTGTTGTAGTTAAAAACGGGAAAGTTGAAGTGAATTCAAAGTTTAATATTGTACCTAAGGACTATAATATTGTAATCGAAAACAGATTTAGCAGCAATATTGCTTCAAGTATAGAGGTTAATGTTGAAATCACATTGTAAAAAAAATAACACATGAAACCTATATGGTGAGATTTAATATGGGAACCCAATTTCGCCATAACTGGGGCATAGTTAAATTGCAATTACTTAATAAAATTTAAACAAGTGAAACATCCATGATTAATTTTACTCACACACGAGCATGATTATTAGCTGAAACTATATGATAACATGTAAGTTTAGTCTGGTGGATGTTTAGCTATGCTGAGCCCTTCGGGGTTCATCTGGCAATTGAAAATAATTAAAAAACAGACAGATGAAAAAAAGAACAATTATAACGGGGGTATATATTCTTACAGGTGCTATGCTTGTGTTGGTGTTGTTTAAATATTACTTATTTAATAAACCACATATGGATGTAGCATCTGAGGAAGCAGAATACACTCTTACTGCCTCTCAATTATATAATGAATTTAAAAGTGACGAGCAGTCAGCCAATAAAAAATATTTAGACAAAACAAACGGGAAAGTCATTATGTTAACAGGTTCTGTTAGCGAAATTAATATTAATGGGCTAGGCGAAATAAATTTATCAATAAATGAGAAATCTATGGATACCGGATACATTAGTTGTTCATTAGACAGTACAGAACAAGAAAAAGTAAAAAGGTTAGAAGTTGGCGATAAAGTTTTCATAAAAGGACAATGCCTTGGTTATATTGAGCTTACTGATGAAGTTGATCTGAATAAGTGCATTTTATTTGATAAACAATAATTTGTTGTATTATTTTTTCAATGTTCTCACCTATTTCACTTGTGTAAGAATTACTTTTGCCCTTTTCTGGTAAAAGTTTTTCAAATTGCTAAGGTCTTTCAGTAGTTTTCGGGCTTTTTTTGTTTTCTTTTAATTTCAGAGAACAAAGAGCCCGGTACCATTTCGATTCCAGGTGATAACTATCATGCTTTTTAAAAATTGTACGATACTGGACCGCTGTTAGTAATTGGTTTGCAAGCTTGTGAAGCAAACCAAAACTGCCAGTCGATCGGCATATACAAAGCCATTATGGAATTTCAATTTACAATATTTCAAACTGGCTTAGTATAAATTCGTCAGCTGCAGCTTCATAGTTTTTAGCTTCAATAAATGTGAGCCCTAATATAAAACGAGCTTTTATACCAACTGTATTTAGGGCCTGCTGAAAAAGTCAGAGGTGCATTAGCTACAACTTAGCGAAGCGATATCTTCGACCAAAGGGAGAAAAATTAGCAAAGCGAAGATGTATAAGAATACTTCGAGCTGAAGCTAATGAAGTAGATGATGTGCCTCTGGTTAGCGTAATAATCATTAGTTTTTTGTTACTTGAAGATAAAGTTAATGCAAGGAAAAATTACTGTTTTTTTAAAACTCTTTGCACTTTTTCATGTAAATATTTAATTTTAATAGGCTTAGGCGTTTTTCAGTGAGCCCTATTTATATTTTAGTCTAAAGGCAAAATATAAATTGCAATGGTAAATGCCAATGCTACTTGAAAATGGTCAAATGAGGCTTTGCCGAAATTGGACTATTTTAAAAGTAAAATCGGTATTAAATTCCTTTTTTAAAAGGTCGTTTAGCTAAATATGTGCCAGGTATTCCTGCATTAGTTTTGGGTTGTTGTAAAGCTCTTGCAATAATTCTTCTTTTTCCTTGTTTGAAAGCTCTCCGTCTGCAAGTTTTATAAGAAGTTCTGAAATATCTATTTTTATTTGGCTCTGGTTTAATTTTGTAATGATTTATTAGGATAAAATCCCTGAAATGAGATATAAGTCATTAGTCAATGGTCAATCAAGTCGTTTAGTTAGCGTTTTCTTCCGTCATTACGAGGAGAAACGATGAAGTAATTCCTTCAGGGATTACTCCTTTCAGTCATGAGAAAAGTTGCTTCGCTATCGCTCGCAATGACGAGGTTCTTTCAATAGACAGTCTAAACTAAACAACATTGAATGGTCAATAGTCATTTGTTTTCGACAATTAATGTCTAATGATCTTGGTATTAAGTTGATAGAGTCTATATATATAAATCGTTACTATTTTGAACTATAGCTAATAAGTTTAATAATTAACTTTCATCATTGGCTATATCCTATCCTTATTCTCCATCACCAGCCTTGCAAGTCGGGTTTTGCATTCATATTTTCTTTTGCGTACATATTTTTCAGTATTTCCAAGTTCTTTTGCTATATCTATCACAGGCAATTTAACAGTGTATAGTTCCAGAATTTTTTTACAAACATTGCTTAATTGTTTAAAATAGTACCTGTATATTTTTTCCTGTTCATCTTTGGTTTGTTGTATTCCTGGTGGTTCAGGGTAATATACTTCTTTTAAGTAATTATACAGGTATTCTCTTTCTTTCTTTTTCTCACTTATCTGCATCAGGCGTTGGTTTTTACATACAGCATACAAATAAGTAGAAAAGCTGCATGTTAGTTTCAAATTATTATTATCCACTTTTTTTATGATTGACATCAAGGCTTCCTGGAAAATATCTTCAACATCCTGCTGGCTGCCTCCCATTCTTCCAATCATGTATCTAATAGCTGGTAAATATTCCCTGGTGATAAACTTGACAACATAGCCTTGTCTGTTTTTTAACCCCCTAAGAATTTCAATGTCAGAATATGTTTCCATCCGCTTAAAAAACAAATTTTGTCCATTTGTGATTAGTAAAAAACACAATGGCATAATGATAAATATAACTGACTAAAGCTGGCTTGGGTTGTTTGATTCTAAAATGGTAGCAAATATTTGACTTCAGCTATTAAAATTAATCCACTTATGTGAGTTTTTTCATTTTTTTTTACGAATAATCGCTTTTATGTTTTGATTTGACATATTTGATTTATTACTGAATTTTATGATTTTTAGTTATTGAATTGATAATAGCCAGAAGGCTGGTGCATAAAAACAGGTGTGAGAAGTAGCATTGGGTCTGGTCTGGTTTGTATTACCGTTCTTTAACTTCAGGCTTTCGGACATTCAAATTTAATTTACTTAGAATTATAATAATTGTTGCTTAGTTTCTGCATTTACAGGCTCTTTTGCCCAGACTTTTTGCTTTTACCACACACATAAATATAAACCTCAGCCTTTTTTTATAAAACTAGGTGCTTGCCGGTGCTAGTGTCATGTCAAGGCTAATTTGTCAGGTGACAACACCTGACAAGTGCACCAGCCAGGTGTTGTTACCGGGCTAATTACCAGGATATTATACTTGACTTGACATGACAAGACCGCTTTAAAAAGATTGGTTGCTAAAAAACTACTTATCCTTTTTACCAATTCTTATTAGAATAAGAGTTGGTCATTACCGGATTATTGTTGTACTCATAAATAAAGTTCTAATTGCAAAAGGAGTATATTTAATGGGATAGAAATTATTTAAAAAAAGTAGGTTTGATTGATAGGCATTATTTTGTTTTAGATAAATAATTACCAGGCAAAAAGAATTTTTAGAAAGACTGATGGCTTTTAAGCAGGTGATAATGTGCTGCTTACAGTCTTGTGCTACATTTGTAACACCTCTATTTTCTTTAAATACTTAGCTGAGTTTTAATTTCACCCTCATCAAAAAAATCTGAAAGTAACATGCAAAAAACAAATTCAAAGTATTTTAAACTAAACTATCAGGCAAGTTTAGTTATTGCGGTTTATTGGTTAGATACTATGATAATAGATAATCAAATAAATAAATTAATTGCAAATGAACAATAAACCATTTATTGCTTTACCAACATTAAAAGGAGCTGAACTTATTCAAACTGATGAAGTAAAATATGTTTGTTCTGATGGACGAAACTGCATTTTTCATTTAGAAGACAAAACAGAGAAGATAATTACCATACAAGTTGGGAAAATAGAAGAAATACTTATAGGATCAAGCTTTTTAAGAATTCATCAGCAATATATTGTTAATATTAACAAAATAAAAGAAATATATACAGGCAGTAACGCATTGCTTTTAATATCAGGAGAAAAACTTCCAATATCACGCAGCTACAAAGAAAATTTTAGAAAAGGAATGTCGGACTTTTGTTATAAGATTCTTAACAGCCTTTAAATCAACCTCCTGGTCAATTATGCATTAAAAAAGGTCAGTTATATCCATTTTTGTGCTGATTATGCATAAAGTTATGTCGATTGTGATATTTCTATCCACTTTGTTTTTGTATTAAAAACATTTCAACAATATTTATACCACCGCTAGTTATAGCCCATTGTTTTTTTTAGGTAACTAATAACCTTAAAAGTTTTAATGTTTAATACTAAAATTTCTGAACCATGGCACAATTACTTTATGACCGTCATTCAACCAAAATCCATTTAAACATAGTAAAAAGGCACATGCGCCTGTGCAGGCAATTTAATGGTACTGAAAATTTGGTAAGTTCAATCGAACCAAGTTTTGAAGCTTTGCTGGAAAAAGAAGCAGCAAGCGATCGTGCAACATTCGAAAAAGAGGTGGCCAGCGATTTTGTAGGCTTAAACGACACAAATCTTGATGACAAGGTAAAAACCTGTTTTGAACGCTGCAAACAATACGACAGGGAGAACCCGGGTAGGCCTACACTCTTGATTGTTTTCCCTGATAATAAGTATACTACTATTACCCGGGCATCTTTAAAATTGGAACCTGATTTGGCTGAACAAATGGTAGCCCGCCTTGAATCTTTAGGGGCAGATCATTCATTAAATGAATTGGCAGCAGGTATAAAAGAAGGGATATCAAAATGCAGGGAAGCACTTTCAGACTATCATCAGTCAATCAGGCTGTTAAAAGGTGCCGAAGCCGATGAGGAGATAGCCAAATCTAATTTACGCAGGCAATATGAATTTAACTATTACGATAGTATAAAACTGTTTGGGAAAAACTTTGCTGAACGCCTGTTCCCGGTTATCAGCACTTCATCCAGGAAAAAGACAAATGATCAAGAGGAGGCAGATGTCGGTGCTGAAGGAACTGATAATGCAGAAAACTAGTTAAAAGTTCATTAAAATTTGTGGCAATAGCTATTTATACCCTGAAAGAGGCATTACAATCCGTTGCAGAATGCATTTCAATCCAGAAATAGAAAAAACAATGGGTGCAAAACCAATTACAGACAGGAATTGTACTTTACGATGTTTTGCAAAACCATTTTCAGGCAAAAAGGACACTTTACAAAGTTTTGCAAAACCATTTTCAGATAAGGGGCGTTCTCTGCAACACTGCGCAAAATCATTTTCAAGTGTGTAAGATATTCTGCAATGTTTTGTTAAAGCATTTTCAGGCATGAAAGACGATTTGCAAGAGACTGTGGTTGAGTTTTATATTCAAAAAGCACCTTTTTTTGTGGAATTTAATAATGAGGTTGTAAGATTTTAGGATGCAGAAGTATTTGTTGATGAGATTTAAATTGATTTAAAGAGAAATTACGTAATTTTTGTATGTAACTGTTTTTCAAGCATTAATGTTCTAAATTTTTAAATCATGAAATTAGAAAGGTTAAATTCAAACTCAAAATTTGAAGCATTAAAAAAGGATGAATTAGTATCAATGATCACCATCTTTGGAGGAGAAAGACTTTGGACAATTAAGGGCGGTGGTACCGAATATAATGATTGCTGGAATAATGAGTCTGGAGATGATATACATTGTAAAGATGGTAGTGATTATGATAATTGCAGTGGTGGTGGAAGTAATAGTGGTGGTAGTGGTAGCTCAAGTGGTTCTGGAGCAGGCTAGTGTTGTCAAGACTATTAGGCAATGTGGTTTAGTTAGTGAACATCATTCATTTTTTGTCATTAGTCACTAAATGACCAATGGCTAATGTCCAATGACCTAGATCAGGCTCTAACAGGGTTTCTTCCTTTAAGCTTCCGGTTAGTATGGAGCTTAAAATCAATGCGTTTATGCAAGATGTTAACCTTAACAGTGGCTCATTAGACTTTATTTACACCCCTGAAAGAGAATTTGTGTTTTTAGAAGTAAACCCGGTAGGCCAGTTTGATTGGTTATCTACTCATTGTAACTATTTTATTGAAAAACATATTGCAGATGAACTTGGAAGATAAGTTTAATGAATTATTGAAAAAATATCCTTCAATTTTTCAGTACAATAAAAAAATTGAAGTTGTTCAAAGAAAGAATGGCAAAAAAATAAACTTTGTAGAATTTGAACAATTTAATTCAAAACGCCAACATTCATACCCTTTTTATAAACCCAAATCAAAATTGTTTACAAAATCAAACCAAACCAACGATGATGTATAAATTTTATTCAAATTGTATTCCTGTAAAAGGGTATTCCAGAAGTATAATTTACGATCTTCAAAATGAAACCTATTTTTTAATTCCTAATAGCCTTTATTTTTTGATTAAGGATGGTGTAATTGATTTAAACATACACGATTATAAAGACAGCGAGAAAGAAATTATTAAAGAATACATTGAGTATTTGGAGCAAAACAACCTTATTTTTGAAATAAGCTCCAGTGAGCTGGACTTATTCCCTAAATTAGACCTTGAATGGAGTTATCCATCAACAATATCCAATGCAATTATTGATATAAAAAACAATTGGTTAGATTGGCAAAAAATTATTAATGAGCTAATAGAACTTCAATGCTATCATATACAAATAAGGTATTTTGGACCAGTTAATATTGAACAAATAAAGAATATTAACTCTTATTTATATAAATCTTTGATCTTTTCTGTTGATTTTATTTTGCCATATGATGAGAAAACAGGAAATGCTGAATGGATTGAGTTAATTTCTCAATTTCCTAAAATAAGTAAAATTATATTTTATAATTCCCCTAAAGATGAGGTAATTCACATTGCCAATAAAGGGTTTGCTGGAATCTACAGTGTACATGTAAATTGTAATTCTGCTATGCATTGTGGAAATATCCATCCGGGCTATTTTACAGTAAATATTCCAGCTTTTACAGAATCTCAGGCATATAACACTTGCTTAAACCGCAAAATTAGTATTGATGTAGATGGCAATATTAAAAATTGCCCTTCTTGTACTCAAACATTCGGAAGTATAAGTGATACAAGTTTAGCTAGAGCAATCCAAAAGCCTGGTTTCAAAAAGTACTGGAATATAACAAAAGACCAAATTGATGTTTGTAAGGACTGTGAATTTCGTCACATTTGTACCGATTGTCGTGCTTTTATTAAAGAACCAAAAAATAAATACTCCCAGCCACTAAAATGTAGTTATAACCCATATATTTCAAAATGGAGTGATGAAGAAGGTTATATTCCTGTTGAGGAATGCGGGGTTTATTTAAAGGAAAAAGGATTTGTACCTGATAAACTTAAAATTTCCATATTAAATGAGGTTCTTTGGTCGGACTAACTAATGAACCATTGTTATTGTATCTTCGCAATGTTTATGCTAAAAAGGTCAGTTTACCGAAGTTGTAAAATCAGTTTACCGAAGCCGCAACATAAGATTAAGGCATAGAAGGTAGTTGGCTATGGGTGTTGGAGCGATTTGAAGGAATAAAGCAATTGAAAAAAGAAAATTTCACTAAGTCGATGAAAAAAAGAATGCGTTTAATTTATTTGATTTTTACACTTTTAACAATTAATCTTGTTTATGGGCAGCAATTTATTACCCTTGAAGGCTGTATTACTGATGCAGGAACCAGCCAACCCATTGGTTTTGCAGCAATAAGCCTTAAAAACAGCTCAATTGGTACAGTAAGCAATACTGCGGGGTATTATGTATTTCACATTCCGGAAAAGAAAAGAAATGATACATTACTGGTCTCTTCCGTTGGCTACAAAGCCTTTATTCTACCATTAAAAAGCATTGTAGGAAAAAAGCTTGACATAAAACTGAAGCCCAAAGTTTATTCCTTATCTGAGGTAGCAGTAAAACCAAAAGACGCAGCAGAAATTGTAAGACAAGCAATTGCCAAAATACCTGAAAATTACCCGGATAAACCAATTAACATGGATGGTTTTTACAGAGAAATGACCTTTGAAAATGATACATGTGTGGAGATGGCAGAGGCGGCGTGTGAGTTTTATTATAAACCCTATAATGAAACAGTTGATTTTAGGTCAGCATCTGATTCATATTTTGAGTATTCTGAAAATCACTACGACTATTTTTGGAATATTTATTCGGTGATGCCTACAAACCCTGATGATCGTTTGGATGTTATTGAAGGACGTTCGACAAATCTTTTTCATAAAAATCATTTTAAAGTAGTTCCACGCGGAGGCCCAATGGCATTAACAGCCTATGATTACCCTAAATCAAAATATTCACCTCTAGACTTTGAAAGATTAAAGAAATATAAATTTGTATTAGATGAGGTTAGTTCTTATGAAGATAGACAAGTTTATGTTGTTTCCTTTCACAATAAAAAAAAGAAATCGTCTTTATATGGGAAACTTTTTATTGATATAAAATCGTTTGCTTTTGTTAAAATTATTGCAAATTATAAGATAAATGACAAGATCAAGCAAACTCGTTACTGGAATAAAGCCCTCTATAAAAAGAAAAGAAAAAAATGTAAAGACTATATTAAAAATTATCAGTCAAAATATACCGTTAATTATAAAAAAATAAATAATAAATGGTACTTGCATTTTATTGAAAGCAATGATTTCTTTGATTACGAATTTTCCAAATATTATGTTTACAAAGACAACAGACCTAAATATAATTACAAACTAAATTGTAAATTATTAATAAATGCCGTTACAACTGAGAATGTTTCCTCATTCACGAATGACAATAATTTTGCAAATTCAATTTATAGTGTATTATATGAACACGATCTTGACTATAACCCTGATTTCTGGAAAAATTATAATTTAATTAAAGCCACCCCATTGCAAGATAGTATAATCAAACAATTAGAATCGTTAGAGCCTCTTGAAGAACAGTTCAGTAAACAGTTTGTCAAAAATGACAGCATAAAGGCTCCTGTTGCAAAGATAGTAAACCAAACGCATCCTGTTACAGGCCTCACAGATAATTATTATTGGTTACAAGATATAGAAAACACAGAGGTTTTAAAATATATAAGGGCTGAAAATGAATATACGAAAAATGAGATGCTACCTTTAAAACAGTATGTGAGAAATTTATATAATGAGTTGAAAGCACGATCGGTCAAAGATACTTCCGAGATAAAACGAGTGCTAAAAGTTGGAGAATATACCTACTATTTCAAAAAGCCCAATGATGAGAATACAGAAAATATTTACAGGAAAAAAGAGAAGGAAGAGATAGTTCTTGATATTGCAGAACTTAAGGGTAACAATAACAATTTATCAATTATTGATTATTTTATCAGCCCTGATAATAAAATAATTACATATCTGGAGTATTTTGGATTAGGCTATGAATCAAATCTTGTTGTAAAAGATATAAAAAACAAGAAAAAGTATGCAGAAATTGAAAATGTTTTAAATGTATTTTGGAAACCAAATTCTGAGGGCTTTTATTACACCACATGGAATAAAATAAACCGTATTGATCGACTTATGTTTCATAAATTAGGAACAGATGTTTCTAAAGACGAATTGATATATTATGAAATAGATAAAAGCAAAGAAATTACAACTACTGTTTTTGACAATAGATGGCTTCTTATTAATTCTTCCAATGATTTACAATACAATTCAACCTATCTATGTGACCTTGCTTCAAAAGAACACTCATTGAAAAAAATTGTATATTCAAGAAAAGGGTATTGTGATAATATAAAAATTTGTAAAAATACTCTTTATAGTTTATCATATGAAGATGGTTTCTCAAAGCTTTATAAAAGTTCACTTTTAAACCCGGAAAGATCAAATTGGGAAGAAATTCTTAGAACAGAGAATGTTGAATACCAGGATTTTATTCTTTTACAAGATTACCTTGTTATAAAAGAGAAAAATAATATGGACACCAGGCTGAAGATATATACTCTGAATGGTGAATTTTATAAAGAACTTAGTTTTAATGAACCCACATTTACAGTTGATTTATTCGAAAATAAGGAGCTTGCTGCTTCAAATAAATTTAGATATGTGTATTCTTCATTGAAAACCCCTGATATAGTTTATGAATATGATTTAGGAATTATGAAGCAGAGTGTACTTGAGGAAGGCAGGGTAATAGGATACAACCCGGGAAACTACAAATCAGAACTTCTTTGGGCAACAGCAGATGACGGAAGTAAGATCCCAATTTCCTTGGTTTATAATAAAGAAAAATTTAATCGTAACGGAGAAGCACCTTTATATATTACGACTTATGGATTCTATGGTGGCACAGTATCTCCGGGTTTTGCATCTGTCAGGATTTCATTATTAGACAGAGGCGTTGTTTTTGCCATTGCACATGTTAGGGGAGGAAGTGATTTAGGGCAAAAATGGCATGAAAAAGCAATAGAATTAAAAAAGAAAAACACATTTACTGATTTTATCACATGTGTTAAATACCTAATTCAAAAAAAATATACCAAGGAAGGTAGAATAATAGCAGAAGGGGGTAGTGCAGGAGGTGCGGTTATGGGAGTAGCTGCAAATACAAACCCCGAATTATTTAATTCTGTTGTTCTTGGGGCTCCATATATCGATATATTAAATTCAGTAACAGATACAACTGCAAAATTTTCAACAACTGATTACACCGAAATAGGCAACCCCAAAAAGAAAGAAGTATTTGAATACATCAAATCTTATTGTCCTTATCAAAATATTTCCAATCAAGATTATCCGAATATGCTTTATTATATTGGATTAAATGATACAAAAGTTGAATATTGGCAAAGCCTTAAATCTGTTGCAAAATTAAGGGCACTAAAAACCGATAACAATAAACTTTACCTTAAAGTAGATCTTTACGCAGGGCATAATGGAGGAGAGTATTACGCAAATACAGCATTTATTTATGCATTTATTTTAAATAACCTGGGGATAAAATATTGAAAATAGAAACTATGGCTATTTATTTTTTATAACAATTTAAATATCACTTACTGATGTTTCCCAAGTTAATTTTATGAATAAAATGATACAATTATCAATACAGATAAATTGCCCGATTGGCCTCATTGAAAACCTTCTTCAGCTCGCAATCAAGCCTTAGTGAGACTGGGAAGCTTCAAACTTGTTTGAAGATCACCCAGCCGAACTTAGGTTTGATAAGAGATGGAGGAGGTTTTCAATGCAGCCTTGACTTTTTTACTCG
>JBNKRV010000155.1:0-4412 GCA_050296935.1 Marinilabiliaceae bacterium
TACTTTCTTCTGTATGATCAGCTTCGCCAAAAACAAGTTCTAAAGAAGGGATACTCGCAAAATACTGTTTTAAATAAGCTTTATAATCGTTTCGGAAAGGGATATGCCAGAATCGGCATGAATTACTATACTTTCTGTCAGACAACAACCTTACAACCTGATCTAAAGTGCCATTGACTTTATAATAATATTGTAAAATTATCCTCTTCTCGTTATTATAGGTAGATGGATAAATAAAAATTGAATTCATGTAAGTTTAGGTTAAGTATTTTGGCATCACAAAAATATACAAAAATTTGAATATTATGATATCACAACCTGTAATATCATAACAAAATGTTTTTTTATACGCCTTTATGCCTTTACCGGACTAATAAAACAGTGTTTAAACCCGAATTGCACATTTGGACTTCGTTATGCAAGTTAAAAGTGTAATCAATCACGAATTATTTTAATTTCACTAAAATTGTATGCTTGCTCCAGAATCTATGACAGCAAATCCGCATTTATGAAACCGACAAATACCTTTCAATAGATTAGTAGCATATTTACCTTGTATTAAACCAGATTTAATTCCTGTTAAGTTTGTACTTTCCCGGCTCCGGAAATAACTATACATAAAACACTAAGCCTCCAATCTAAAGCGTATGTAAACAACGCTTTAGATTGGAGGCTTAGTGTTAGCGTTAGATAATTTTAGAGATAGTAAGTTTATACCAGACGTATATTATTGCGACAAACGAGAGCAGAGCCAAGCTTACCTGAGCTATACCGAACTGAATAATAGACATGAAATAAATTAAGGCATAGCCTTCGTTACAACAGATATTCTGTAACGCAGTATAAATTAACAGCATGAAATTATAGCGCTAATTTCATTGAGATATTGGTACAAAATCTCAAATTTAATTTTAAAAAAAAGGCTGTCCTTTTTACGGAACAGCCCTAATAATTTATCTGATAAGTAAAAACTCCGTTATTTCACCTCCCAAACATCTCCTGAATTTACTAATTCTTCAAAGGAATTTATAGTGGTTTTCTTTTGCACCTCATGCAACTGTTTTTCAACACATTCGTCATAATTCCGTTCTTTGACCGATCGAATAACACCCAATGCAACAGGCAGTTCCGGATATTCCATATTGGCCAGTTTCCGGTGAATATTATCATAATGACAATGGGCATCGTGCACCAAAATATCCTCCATTGTATAGCCACCTTTATCAATGGTTACTGCTTTAAGCTGAAGTCCCTCTAAAACCAACCCTTTATCCCGGTTGGCTCCAAACAACATCTTTTCTCCATGACGAAGAACAATGGTTCTGTCCTCTTTATACTTTTTATCTGTGATGGCTTCATGTGTATTATCGTTATAGATTACACAATTTTGTAGAACCTCAATTATTGAAGTCCCGGCATGTGCCGCAGCTTCAGTCATCACATCTATCGAAAGCTTTAATTCCTTATCAATAGTCCGCGCAAAAAACTGACTACCGGCTCCCAGTGCTAACTGACCTGGTTTAAAAGGATCTTCAATAGTCCCGTAAGGAGAAGATTTGGAGATAAACCCGCGCTTTGATGTTGGAGAGTATTGTCCTTTGGTTAGACCATAAATCTGATTATTAAAGAGAATGACATTGATGTCGATATTTCTTCGAATCAGATGAATAAAATGATTACCTCCAATGGCCAGGGCATCTCCATCCCCTGTAATTTGCCATACATGAAGTTTCGGGTTCGCCACTTTCACACCAGAAGCGATGGCCGAGGCACGTCCATGAATGGTATGAAATCCATAGGTATTCATATAATAGGGAAAGCGGGATGAACATCCAATTCCTGAAATTACAGCCACCTCATGGGGTTGTATATTCAACTCAGCCATGGCTTTCTGTACCGAATTTAATATGGCATGATCGCCACACCCCGGGCACCAGCGTACGCCAAGTTTACTCTTAAAGTCTGTATATTTTAATTCGCAATTATCACTCATTGTTTTAGTCCTCCAGTAATTTTTTAAACTCATCTTTTAATTCAACCACCGTAAAAGGGAGTCCCTGAACCTTATTAAACTGATGGTACTGTATCTCGGGAAAGTTCATTCGAAGATAATTGGCGAACTGCCCCATATTTAATTCACAAATCAGTACTTTTTTATAGGATTTTAAAACATCAATGGTATTTTTAGGTAGCGGATTTATATAATTAAAATGTGCCAGAGCCACTTTAATTCCCTCTTCATTCAATAACTCTTCAACAGCAGTAAATAAATGACCAAATGTACCACCCCAACCTACAACCAGAAGATCACTATCGGCACTTCCTAAAATATCCTGAGCCGGTATATGGTTCTCTATATTCTTAATTTTTGAAGCACGAGTATCCACCATTTTCTGATGATTTACACCATCATAAGAAACTCCACCTGTTTGCTCATCTTTCTCAAGCCCGCCAATTTGGTGCATCAATTCCGGTGTACCCGGTTTAGCCCAACTACGAACCAGAGTTTCAGGATCACGCAAATACGGCAGCCATTGGTCAGCATCCATATTTACGCTTTTGGGTACAATATCAGGGTAATCCGCTAAATCAGGAATTTTCCAGGGTTGGGTACCATTTGCTAAGAAACCATCCGTTAATAATATTACGGGAGTCATATGCTCTACGGCAAGTTTCGCAGCGTAAAAAGCATATTCAAAGCAATTAATAGGGGAAGATGCAGCCATCACCACACAAGGGCTTTCACCATTTCTGCCGTATAAAGCCTGCATTAAATCCGATTGCTCAGTTTTGGTAGGCAACCCTGTTGAAGGCCCACCTCGTTGCACATTCACAATTACTAATGGTAGCTCTGCAATCACTGCCAGACCAATGGCTTCTCCCTTTAAGGCTAAACCAGGACCTGAAGTAGATGTCACAGCTAAATCGCCGGCAAAACTAGCACCAATAGCAGTACAAATACCTGCAATCTCATCCTCAGCCTGAAATACCTTTACACCCAGATCTTTTCTGGCAGATAATTCCTGAAGTATTTCTGTGGCCGGAGTAATAGGATAAGAACCCAAAAACAATTCGAGCCCTGCTTTCTGAGCTGCAGCTATTAAGCCCCAGGCCACAGCTGTATTTCCATTTAAATTACGGTATTTGCCTTTTTTAATGGATGCTGGGTTAATATGATAGGATGGAGTTACAGCCTGAATAATAACACCATAATTATACCCTTCTCTTAACACTTTAAGATTGGCCTCAACAATAAGTGGCTTCTTAGCAAATTTCTTTTTAATAAACTCACTGGTATGTTCCAGCGGGCGATTAAAAAGCCAATAAACCAACCCTAAAGCATACATATTTTTGCTTCGCAGAATACTTTTATTATCCAGCCCCATGTCCTTTAAACTCTCCTTTGTTAACGTGGTGATTGGAGCCTTTATGATATTATAATCGCCTAACTTATCCTCCGTAATCGGATCATCTGTAGTATACCCTGCTTTTTCAAGATTCCGGGCATCAAAACTATCTACATCCATAATAATGGTAGCTCCTGGCTTCACCCACTGTGCATTCGCTTTCAATGCAGCTGGATTCATAGCCACTAAAACATCTGCATAGTCACCCGGTGTATATACCTCTGTATGACCAAAATGCACCTGAAATCCTGAAACACCTCCAATGGTTCCCTGTGGAGCACGTATTTCTGCCGGATAGTCAGGAAAGGTTGAAATATCATTTCCAAAAATAGCTGAGGTATTAGAGAATAAGGTTCCCGTTAGCTGCATCCCGTCACCGGAATCTCCAGAGAATCGCACAACTACCTCGTCACGTTCGATTACTTTTGAACTTCTGCCCATAATAATTCTAGTTCTGTAAAAAGTTGGATTTTTCTTTAAGTCATCAAGATAACTGAAATAATACCGATTTAAAAGATTATCAATCTAAAATGATAATGCAACCCCTCAAAAAATAATTCAGTAATCATAAAGTTTCTGTTGCGTTAAAATTGATAATAAAGGTATATAGTATGAGATAACAAAAGCTTGACGAACGTCAGTTTTAGCAATAAAAACCAAATTACAAAATCCAATCCAAAAATCACTATGACAAGATTATTAGCTTAATATGTACATCTATTTCAAGTTGCTTTACTCAATCGAATGGCAAAGAAAGTTTTTACAGAACGAATCTGACCTTAATCTCATACCCATTCCACTATGAGGTTGGTATTAATCTGAGTTCGACATAAAATTTTGGATTCAGACCGCCTATAAATTGTGAGATTCAACTGAAAATTATGAAAGAATAGCGGGCTATTTTGAATAATTTTCAGGAAGAAGATCGCTGTTTATAAGCGGAAACTCTCATGCTTTGCATAAAAAACTGATCTACTTCGTTAAATTTATCGAGCTAGCGAGCTA
>JBNKRV010000156.1:0-2442 GCA_050296935.1 Marinilabiliaceae bacterium
ACCCTGTTCCAGGGTAGTATTTTTCGCTCTCCACCTTGACAGAACCCCTTACTCAATAAGCAAGGTATCTGAAAAGAAAAAACGAAAAAAAATGTCTAAGAAACATTACGTAGTGGTCCAGTAAATGGGGAGTAGAATATACGAGCAGAGTGTGAAAAGTACAATAACATTGGAGCTTCTAAAAAATGGAATAAAATGTTTCTACCTAATGCGGGTTTCAGTGGGTAATCCAACTATTTCTCGTTTTTGCAACACCGTCAATTCGTCCTTGACGACTTGAAAGAAAATTTGAAACTATAAATAAACGAATTGACTCCGTGCGTAATTGCAAGTTCATCACTTTTAATCCCGCACTCCACTTACTTAAACCGTTAGCAGTTATAATAAAAGAAACTCACCAACTATGAAAAAAATATTTTTATTGCTTTTGATTTCCCCTGTTTTAAACTCATTTGGCCAAACAGATACTTTAAAAACAACAAAGAATTATAGTTTTATAATTCAAGATTCTCCATCGCAATTATTTACTATGAGACAATTTAATCAAAGTTATTTGTCAAGTTATAGATTATTTGCACGTGGATTATATTCTGTTACGAAAAATGAAGAAGTTGCCGCAATTATTCAAATCGGAGTTCATGCTTTATTTTTAATGCCATTAACTCACGAGGAAGGACATCGTTCGGTTTTAACAGGTCAGAATATAGGCTCAATATCACAACCTTATTTTAATATGCATGGAGCTGCCTACGTAAAAGGAGTAACTGATATAACATTGGAAAATTTAAGGAACAATGATTTACCAACTTATATTCGACTTCATACTGCCGGACTGGAATCTGATTATATGTTAACAAAGCGAGTTGAAGCTTTGGGAAGTTTTGAACAGGATGATTTTAATAATTACAAGTGGGAATATTGGATAAGAAAAATTGCAATTCTACAATACTATGTGTCAGGATTATTTAAATATGAAATTGACTTGAACGAAGAAAATGAAGAACTTAAAAGAGATATTGTTGGGCATGACTTGTATGGTGCAGCTCGTCACCTCCATAGACCTGAAATGGACTTTAAAAGATATACACGATATGCGGATTTAACTAAAGAAGAAAAAAGTTTCATAAACAGAATAGGGTATCGTTCTTTATTGAATTTACTGAATCCACTATTAATTGGTAAAAGCAACTTTAAATTTAATGAAACAACAAAATTCAATATTGGAATGGGGTATACCATGGCACCATTTGGCGATTTTATCGATGAAAATATATGGATTAAACATAACGGTTTAAATATCGGATTATATGCACGGCAATTTCAGAATAAAGAGAATTGGTTCAACGGATTTGGATTAAACATTAATGACTATCAGATATTTCAGAGAACATTCGTTACATTATCCGGCCATTTTTGGCAGCAACCTGTTGATTTAGATTTCAATACAACTAAATCATTTTCGGGTGGCGCCATTGACACTGATATTAAATACTGGTTTTTTAACAATGGAAAGCATGGAATATCAGGATATTCAATTGATTTAGGTTTTATATATAAAACTAAAGGATTCTTACCTGAAGAAATAAACATGGATGAACATTTTGGAGTAAGAATTGGAACATCAATTAGATTATGAATAAATTACAACCACTAATCGAATTATCTTTTATAAACCAATACAAATCTTTTCAATACCTTAAGAAAGGGCTAGCAAACCCGAAGTCTGTAACTCCCAGTCAAATATCTATCCCAAAAATGTTCAGCCCTTCACTTTTCTGTGAGACTTCCTGTTTTATACCAATTGTGTTATCAGATTAGGAGTAAAAAAATTTAGAGTTTCTGGATTTAGGCAAGGCATAAAATTGAGACATAACACCGATCTGTTGATAGAGTGATGCTGCTTGAGAGAAATTTTTACTTTTATCTCCCCACGCTCAAAGACAAGGAAAACACAGCTCACAACCGAACGGAATAAGCTCACGAATACCTTTCAAATAGCCTCCAATTGTGAGCAAAACAACACATTTACAAACCGTTGCAAGCCAGCTCTACTAATTGAAATTTGCAAAAGAGTTGATTTTTCTGCAGATGCACTGACGCAATTTTGTATTTTTGTTATAATAACCTGAGTTCGACATAAAATTTTGGATTCAGACCGCCTATAAATAGTGAGATTCAACTGAAAATCATGAAAGAATAGCGGGCTATTTTGAATAATTTTCAGGAAGAAGATCGCTGTTTATAAGCGGAAACTATCATGCTTTGCACAAAAAACTGATCTACTTCGTTAAATTTATCGAGCTAGTGTGAAGAGTGTTAATTTAGCGAATTAAAGATTTTGATTATATTTTTCTTTATGCAAGGCAAGTGTTACAGGCATAGCCGTAGCTACGGCGAAAATACTTAACGAAGCATAAAGGAAAATAGGGCGAAATAATAGTT
>JBNKRV010000157.1:0-11502 GCA_050296935.1 Marinilabiliaceae bacterium
GCTATGAATGTCACTTATAAATACCGATTTTCTGCGTCATATTTGCTTACCATAGCCCGCTATGCTTTCGCAAACATTCCTTAAAACTCAATATTTATAAGCGATTTGAGCCATTAATTTTATATCGAACTCAGGTTTATAAATTAATCAACATAATGAAGACCTTTGTGTATGAATTTTGAGGATTAATAAAATAGGGGTAAAATCTCATGTTTAAATAATTTAGCTTTATTAATTATTTTGCCAAAAACACAACTATATATGAGATTGAAATTTACCCTGGTAATTATCGTAACATTGTTTGCGTTACCTGATTTACTGAATGCGCAGATTGATTTTAGCAATCTGACCAACGAACAAATATACCGGAGAGATAATAAATACAATACATGGTCGTTTGCCCTGGGGTATGGCCCTGTGTTTTATTATACTGATGTTATTAATTACACTGCTTTTCCTAAGGAGAATATCCAATCCGGACCAACTTTCATTCTTTCCAAACAATTCGGACGTGCATGGGGTATTGATGCACAGGTAGTGATGGTTGATATGTACGGCGAAAAAAATAACCGGTATTTTAAAGGAGACCTTTTTGACTATACAATGAATCTACGATTCAGTATTAATCAATTGGTGGCTTTTGGACCTATGTTTGATAAATGGGATCTTTTTGGTAAGATAGGTCTTGGCGTTACCAGTTTCAGGAGTAGATTAAGAAGGTTAGATGATAATAGTTTTATGCATGTAGAAGACGTACATGATAATCTTGGGGGCTACCCTAATCCTCCGGGATGGGCTGATGGCGATTATCTGATTTTAGGTTATGATCAAAATAATCCGGAGCAGAAAACAGGAAGAAAAACAGAATTAGTTGTTCCATTAGGTGTTGGTGTGGCCTACAGGGTAAATAAAAGCTTTGATTTAGGCTTTGAAATGATCATGCGTAATGTAACAGCTGATAATCTGGATGTGAACTTAACCGGTGCCGATAATGATACCTATTTGTATAATGCTTTTACAGTTACCTATAAAATAGGCCGTAAAAATAAACGACATGCCAGATGGACATATAAAGATTTTAACCTTGCTTATGAATCAAAAAGAGCAACAGATCCACTGGCTATTCGATTGGATTCGTTGAAGTCTGAGTTAGATAAGCTAGCCGGTCTTGATTCCATTATAACTACTAAATCGTATCAGAAGTTTGAGAAAGTAGTTTATGAAGAAGGTGTATCCGCTTCCGTATTTTTTGATTTTGATAAATACGAAGTAAAAAAGAGTGAACACCGTCAGATAGCCCGTGTTGCCAGAGCCTTAAGAAAGGATCCTGGCATTAGAATGGTTATTTCGGGGTATTGTGATGATAGAGGAAGTGAGGAGTATAATTTGAAATTGAGTGAGCGAAGGTGTAATGCGGTATTAAATACATTAGTCAATGAATTTAATCTTGATGCCAACAGATTTACCATCGATCCTAAAGGCGAATCAGAACTGTTATCTGACACCCAAAACCTGAATATTAAGGGATTGCACATGGCAAACAGAAGAGTTGACTTATTAATGGTTGTGGATGAATATCAAAAATAGAAATCAGAAACCGGCATAGCCGGAGCAATTTTTTCGACACAGCACCACATGTTTATAGTTCGAAATGTATTTCAGAGCTTAACAAATTTTTAAACAGATGAGACAATATAAGGCACTATACCTTCTGGTTTTTATACTATTTACACAAATTAGTATCATTGGGCAATTTACTACCGATAAAAGACAGATAAAGGAGTACATGCGCTATTCTGGTGAAAAGAAATTTAATCAGTGGGATTTTATGGTGGGTTTCGGACCCAATCTGTTAAATTCGGATTTTACTGATAATCTTTTTTTCCCAAAGGATAAATGGCAGTTTAGTCCTGTGTTTGCATTGAGTTATCAAATGGTTCCGGCTCTGGCGTTCGATGTGCGCTATTTATATGGTGATTTGTACGGAAAAGGAATGGAACATTATTTTGACGGAGATTATAATCAATTTACAGGTAACGCACGATTCTATATTAATCAGATGTTGCCAAATCCTGGTCCTATTCATGATAAATGGAATTACTATTTTAAAATAGGTTTTGGTTTTCATTCGTTCCGCAACAGGGTATACCATAACGATACAAAACAGGTTGTTCATGGATCTGAGATTGAAGGTACTGCCTATGATGATGTTTATTTTGTATTGGGTTATGATGAAAATAATCCGGATAAAGAAACCAGCCGTGTAAATGAATGGGTACTTCCTGTTGGAGTAGGGGTGTTATATCGCCTGAATCGTAGTTTTGATATCGGTGTGGAAACTACTGTTAATTACGGGTTAGAGGATAATTTGGATGGTATTTTATTGGGGGCTACCAATGATAATTATTGGCACACCACTTTCAACTTAAGTTATAAAATAGGTAAAAAGAATAAGCGACATAGTAAATGGACTTACCGTACTTATGGCTTTAATATTTTTGGGGCGAAACGGAAAGATCCTTTGGAGGATGAGGTTAATCAGTTTGAAAGACTGCTTCAACAGCATGCAGGTGTTTTAAGGTTGCAGGTTGATTCTGTGATTACAGAAGAAAATGACACGAAAATTTATTCCGCAGATAATATTTTTCCTATCTATTTTATGCCGGGAGGAGAAACCTTCAAGGATTATGAGAACCAGATTACAATGGCTCAGATTGCTGTTTTGCTGAAAAAACATGCGGACTGGACTCTTGAAGTCGTGGGATATGCCGATACTTCAGAGGAAAATCCGATGTATATCAGTCAGAAAAGAGCAGAAACGGTAAGGTTATACCTGAAAGAACATTATGGTATTTCAGAAGGTATCATTAAAGTAGTGGCTAAAGGAGATAGCGAACAGCTCTCTACAGGGGATAATGATGGTAAGATAAATATTGACAAAAGAGCCGATATTGTTATCATAAAACCGCATCCGCTCGAAGAAAAGGAAGATGTTGTGGACTATTAAGTCAAAGATTAGAGTATCAGGTATCAAGACTGATTTACATTCGTGTCTTATTTTTTAGTCAGACATGATTGCTAGCTAAAAACTGGTTGTTTGTGGCTATTGGTTTAGATTCCGGAACAAATAAGCATCGCTTCATTGAAGCACGATATACCCGGTTTCGCATCTCAATCGGGAGCATTGTACTGGATTGTGTAAAGCGATGGAGTATATTGTGTTGAATCTTGTTCAATCGCAATATTGTTGATTCAATTAAATAGTGCTTTATCTGGCCACCATTAGCACGTATAAGCTATAGCTGATAAGTGTTTCATTATAAGACCAAAAGCCCATTCGTGAGTTCATAATCTGTAGCATCTACAGGTTATCATTTGAAAATGATTGAAAAAGCTACGAGGGAATCTCAAAGAAGCATCAGGAAAAGGTGAGAACACTCTCTATTTAAATACATTTTGGCCATGCCAGTTTCATATGTATGCAATTTTGCAAAAAACTGATAGACAATGCAAATTTCAATCATTCTCCTGTGTGCTCAATTATTTGCTCTTGCCATGCCAGTTTCGTATAAAAATGGGTTGAAAGTTAAACTGACTGCAGATTATTGAAATCACAAGAGCTATAGCAACCAGAACTGGAAATCCGGTATTCTTCTTTTATATTCCGTTAAATTATTTATATTTGCACCCACAAAATAGTTGGCCCCATAGTTCAAGGGATAGAACAAGTGTTTCCTAAACACTAGATACAGGTTCGAGTCCTGTTGGGGCTACTTTTGCACTATGTAAGAAACTAAAAGCCCCTAAATTGTACGATTTAAGGGCTTTTCTGTTTTTTATTAACTCAATATAAGCCAATATGTATTGAATGTGCAGGTGAGTAATCAATTGAGTAAAATATTTTTTCTAAATTCACTCATCGATATTCGCGTATTGTATTGTAATACAGTGTGTTAATGGTGACTGCACCAGTGGCTCTATAGAAATCAACCTCAGGCCTCATTTATAATCTCTTCAAGACCTGTTCAGCATTAAACTCAAACCTCAATCTCCTTTTTCATTGGTTCGTTCGCCCCTTAAGTTTGAAAGAATCACATCCGTATATCACCACAGATGAGAGTTTTCCGGTTATACAGGAATAGAAGCTGAGTTAGTCCAAAATTATCTGCAGGATTAAGTAAAAAGCACTCCAGGTTCCCATTTATAAGTACACTTTTCTACCATAAAAATTAGTCAATTCTGACTATTTCTATAGTATTGCATCAGCACATAAATAACCACTTTTCACAAAAGTCCCCAATTAATGACTACTTTTTATGGATAATAACTGCTTTTCACATATCTTTGAATAACCACTTTTAATAAAAAGATATGGAAAATAACCGCTTTTCGCGAGAAATAACCACTTTTCACGGATTAATCCCGCCCGAGAAGGGTCAGGTAGTAGGAGCTACTGCAATAATAGATTCCCTTAAGCTCGAACTACCTTTGCCCAACGTAATAAGCATTGTAAGTTACAAGCATAAGAAATATGAATCGGGTCGCTGGAAAGTTTTTGGTACTAAATATTTGCCAGAGGACTCGTTATATAAGCAGCTTATCTTCCACCTTAAGCATGAAGGTATTAACCTTTTGTTCTTTAAAAAACTATTTGAAAGGTTAAGTACAAAGCAGGTTATTGATCTTATTTCGATTGAACCAACAGGTCAGTATAGTAGACGAATATGGTTTTTATATGAGTGGTTGTTGAATGTAAAACTTGATATTCTGGATTTGGAGGTGAAAACCTATGTAGACCTTGTTGATAATAAATTGCAATTTGCCACAGGCGGTAAACGTTCAAGTCGTCATCGTATCAATAATAACTTGCCAGGAACTGTTGATTTTTGTCCACTTATAAACAAAACACCAAAGTTGGTGGCATTAATCAATTCTGATTTTGGCATACTAAATCAGCAACTATTAAAATCTGTACATAAGGATGTATTACAACGAGCCTCTTCGTTCTTGCTTTTAAAAGACTCCAAAGCATCATTCACTATTGAAGGAGAAAACCCTGGTAACAATAGAGCGATGAGATGGGGAAAGGCCATTGCACAAGCTGGAGCACAAGAACTCAGTAAAGACGAATTGGTACGTTTACAAGAAATTGTAATTGAAAGTAAACGTTTTACCAAAATGGGATTTCGAGACCAAGAAGGTTTTATTGGCGAACATGATAGAACAACAGGAGAACCGCTTCCTGATCATATATCAGCTAAG
This sequence comes from Marinilabiliaceae bacterium, assembly GCA_050296935.1. Classification (GTDB taxonomy): domain Bacteria; phylum Bacteroidota; class Bacteroidia; order Bacteroidales; family Marinilabiliaceae; genus Saccharicrinis. The sequence continues at coordinate 5,263 of JBNKRV010000157.1, forward strand.
CATCAAGATTTGGATCAACTAATAGATGGCTTATTGAAAACCGCTAAAGAACTTGAAGAATCAGATTTTTCACCAGTATTAGCTGCAACCGTAATTGCATTTGGTTTTGTATTCATTCATCCTTTTGTTGATGGGAATGGAAGAATACATAGATACCTAATTCATCATATTCTTGCTAAAATGGGGTTCTCAAACCAAGGTGTCATTTTCCCGATTTCGGCTTCCATATTAGATCATATTGATGATTACAGAAAGGTTCTGGAATCCTATTCTCATCCACTTATTGATTTTATCCAGTGGGAAACCAGTTCCGATAATAATGTAAATATTTTGAATAATACCATTGATTACTATAGATACTTTGACCTTACTAAACAAGCTGAATTTTTATTCGATTGCGTTGTGGATACCATGGAGAATGTAATTCCAAACGAAGTAAACTTTCTCCGGAAATATGATGAGTTTAAAAGGTATTTAGATGATAAATTTGAGATGCCTGATAAACTAGTTGCTCTGATGGTTAGGTTTCTTGAACAAGGAAATGGTGTGCTTTCTAATAGAGCAATAAGTAAAGAATTTAGCGATCTATCAAGTAATGAAATTACAGAAATTCAGAATGAGTATAAGGTAATATTTATGTAACCAAACACATTAAAATTTTAAAAACCACCTCCCGTTTAGGTACTATCAATAAAATCCACTTTTGAATGAGGAGAGCTGATTACCATGACGCATAACCATTTATACACTTGGCTTCTTCCCGATCAATGAAGAGCATACGACCCAACCTCTTTATATTTTGATAATCCGCGTTGAAGGTCTGAAACTATCTCCGATAATATGGCGGATTAAAGCAATTCCCTCATCTAGAGTATGTCAATAAAGTCAGGTGTTTGGACTATAAAGTTTTAAATACAAGGCGTGTGAAAAGTTCAAACCGCAGTATACTTGCGTATATGAGGATTTGAATTTTGAGCAACAACGCAGTAGTTGGACTTTATAGACGAACACTATCTAAGGGTGGTAGCTATAGTATAATACACATAAATAATTATCTTTATCTCAGTCAGAAAACAGAAGTGTATATGGAGCCACTGCTTTTTAGCCGTTTCCGTTATACATTCAAGGCTAAAAACTTCACCGGACGGTGATTAACAGAACGAATGAAATGCAGATAAACAATTATATATACTCCTTTAGTTATGACATTACTGAAAGCGAGTTATGCAAGCTTGAATCGAAATATATTTTTAATAAGGAAGAAAAGAATAAAGTACTTTTATCCGATATAAAGGCAGAACCTTCGAGTAGTGCTTTTATAAAAAAGAGACTGGACATTATCTTAAGTTCTGAAGATTATTCTACATTAATAGATGATATTAAAGCAGAAAGTATATGTGTTGACGGGTTCAAAGTGGAATATTTAGTTTTAGATGGCGATACAACTGAATATGCTAAAAGACTCGAGAAATTAAAAGATATAGGTTACAGTATTGATGGTAATCCGGATTATTATAAGCCAACTATAACCTACGCATTATGCTATCACGAAGGGGTGTGGTGTTTTGGGTTGTTGGTGAAAAATAAATTTGACTGGTATAAACATAAGCAAAAACCATTCTCATATAGTAACTCCATAAATATTAACATCGCCAAAGCACTGGTTAATATTGCAGCCGAAGCCAATACAGAGAGAAAATTACTTGACGCATGTTGTGGTGTGGGTACTATTATGTTAGAAGCTTGTTTTGCAGGTAATTACATTGAGGGCTGCGACATTAACTGGAAGGTATGCCGTCAAGCACGTGAAAATCTTTCTCATTTTAATTATACCACCAATGTTTATCGATCCGACATAAAAGACATAACTGATCGGTATGATGCTGCCATTATTGACTTGCCATACAATTTATTTAGCATTGCAGATGATGAAACTATTCAGCACATTATTGAGTCTACTGTAGCTATAACCGATCGGGTTGTTATTGTTTCTACTTCAGATATTACAGACTTTATCAGTAATGCTGGAATGAGAATTGCTGATTATTGCAGCGTTAGCAAAAGTGGGAAAGCCAGTTTTGCGAGAAAAATATGGGTTTGTGAGAAGACAGGAGATGAAGTTTACAATGAAACGACTAAGTCACTCAATGCATTTTAAAATAACAATTAAAGTTTATATTTTGGTTCTGCTCATTTTAAATAGCTTGTTGATTTAAATCACTTTAAGTTTATAGAACAGTCCAATCAGCATGCATTTTTTATGAAGGAATTCAATCAATAACATCCAATAAAAAAATCTGATGATGAAAAGTACGATTTCATTTTTAATGATGGTATTTCTGTTAAGTTCATGTCAGCAGAAACCTTTCGAAAAATTAGCGACCGTAGCAGGTGATATAATGATGGAAGAAGAAATGATTCCCATGACAAGACAACAGGAAATAAAACCGCCACCGCCTCCATTACCACCGGCTGAAACGAAAGAAGTAATTAAAAAGAAAATTATCAAAGACGGACGGATTGGTATCGAAGTTCAGGAGCTTGATAAAGCTAAAGCACACACAGATTCATTAGTCACAAAGCTGGGTGGGTACTATGCAAATGAGCGCTTAAACAATTCAGACTATGCTATATCTTACTATCTGAAAATCCGGATTCCGGGTAATCGTTTTGAAAAATTAGTTTCCGGTATCGAAACAGGTGGTGGCGAAATTAAATACAAAGAAATTGATGCAAGGGATGTTACTGACCAGTTTATTGATCTGGAAACAAGACTAGCAAACAAAAGGAATTACCTGAAGAAGTACAATGACCTCTTAAAGCAGGCCAGAACGGTTAAAGACATCCTTGAAATTGAAGAACAGATACGTGGCATTGAGGAGGAAATTGAAAGTACCACCGGGCGACTAAAATATTTAAGTGACCAAGTTGATTTCAGCACGCTTGATTTGGAAATTTCAAAGCCAAAGGATTATAAATATCAGCCCGCAAAGCGCGATAAATTTACAAAACGATTGCTGCATGCACTTTCTAAAGGTTGGGTTGGATTTGTAGATTTTATTGTATTTGTGATTAAAATATGGCCTTTCTGGATCATTGTTGGATTGTTGATTTACACTTGGAGAAAGTTTAGAAAAAGGAGAAAGAACAAGAAATAAATATGCGAGTTGAATCAATAATAGGTAATGAGAAGTAAGTTGGATATAAGGAGTTTTTATAGCCGCTTTCTTCATTGTATACACACTTATTGAATAACCAGGTAGTTACTACTGTGCCATGATTAATTTGATAAAATCCATTCTTCTTTTTGTAATGCTTTTTAATGTGTTGGATGTGTTCTCACAGGATAAAGCTCTTGAGGTTTATAGGAGAAAGAAACCTTCAAAAAGGTATATCATAAAAATTGATGATAAAGTATTGGTGAAATGTAGACACTATGTAAATAAGTCATCTAAGAAGCAATTGGTAGTCGCAAGATTAGGTGCTATCGACGGCAAAAATTTTTATTTTTATCCGATAAATAACGATTATGCAGAAACTATTTATACTTCATCAACATTAAGAGAAATAGGGATAAGAACAACTTTCAATAAAATTATGGCACTCGTATATAAAGGAAGAAAATGGTATGATTTCATTACGTTTAATAACTTAAGGTATCCGGAAAGGGCAAATGATTGTTTCTTTAAAAGAGTTCATGTTAAAAGTTTAAAGTGGAGAGTTCGTGTTATTGATATTTAATAATTCAGTAATATCTAAGGTAGATTTTATCAAGATTTATGTTGGTGCCGGATTTAGTTAAAGCAGATGTGATCAAAGTCGCTACGGGTAATTTGGCTAGGTCATCATGTAATGCCAATTAAAACAATAAATGCGCCGGTATAATGTCAGGCTAAATTCAAGCTACTTCAGGAACGAAGTGAACTGGAAGTAGCATTTTGAATTTTAATCATTATAAAATAAGATATCTACAAATAGAAAGCAGAATTGCTAATACTGAATTTTTATTGCAAGTCATATTGTTCCATGGTCTGTTGATAGCGAGAACAGGTTAAATCCACTAAATGGTATTTTAATAAATGGCTTACATGATAAAGCCTTTGAGTATGGATATATAACAATTGCTACTGATTTTAAAGAGTTAGTATGTAGTGAATTACTTAATTCGAATATGCTTCCTAATGAAGGGTATTTTATAAAAATTCATATTCAATATTTAAAATTGCCTTCAAGGTTTTTACCTAATATAGAATTTATAAAATATCATAATCAAGAATCATTCAGACAATGGTTATATATTATATATATCTTTGGTTCATATGGATACTTCTCTGAAGAATCAACGTAATATATCTCGCAAAACCCAATTTTACAATGAATATCATTACTGAAAGATTATTGATTAGGCCTATTCAAATAAATGATAAAAACGATCTTTTTGAGTATCGATCTGATGCACAAACTAATCAATATCAAGGGTGGATTCCGCAAAGCATTGAAGATGCAGAGGCGTTTATCAATAAAACGTCCAAAGAAATAAATATCCCGGAAACCTGGTTTCAGCTGGTCATTATAAATCAGGGAAGTAATGAAATAATAGGGGATATAGGAATTCACTTTGTGGATTCTGATAATAAGCAAGTTGAACTGGGTTGCACCTTAAGTAAAGCAAATCATGGTAAAGGATATGCTACAGAAGCTCTCAAAGCAGTAATTAATTATCTTTTTAAGGAACTCCATAAACATAAGATCATCACATCCATAGATCCGGAGAATGTGAACTCTATTAAGCTGGTTGAACGTATCGGATTCAGAAAAGAAGCTCATTTTAAAGAAAGTTTATATTTAAATGGTCGTTGGGTCGACGATTTGGTATACGCCATCCTCAGCAAAGAGTGGAATTTATGATTGTCAGTATAAAAAATGTATTTCTTTGATTATTAGTCTTTTTATGTGTGGCTTTTTGAGCTGTCAGAAATCAAAGAAAGATTTGGTTGTCAAAGAAAGAGGATATACAAACGTTGTATTTCATGCATGAACATACGCAAAATATACATTAAACCAATAATAATGAATAGACTAAGATTCAAGAGCAAGATTGTTTTAGTATTTGTTTCCTTTCTTTTTATCACGTTATCAAATACTGATACCAATTGTCAAGTAACTAAAGAATGGGAAACAGAATCCATATTTTTAGCGCCAGAGTCAGTTGTGTTTGACTCCATACGCAACTGTTTGTATGTTAGCAATTTTAACGATGAAGGTGGATTCATTAATAAAACCGACACCCTGCGCAATGAGTGTATTTCAAAACTTGATATGGAAGGGAATGTGTTGGAATTTAGATGGATAGACGACCTGCATAATCCAACGGGAATAACCATTTTTGACGATAAACTTTACATTGTAGAACGGGAAGGATTGATTATTGTGAATATTGAAAACCAAGAAATTGAAAAACGAATTCCTGTTACTGGAGCAAGTTTCCTAAACGATATTGCTGTAAATATAGATGGAACAGTATATATTTCAGATACCTTTAAGTCTTGTGTTTATCGAATAAAAAACGAAAAAAGTGAAGTGTGGTATTCCGACAGTTTAATGAATTCCTCAAATGGTTTATTAATTGAGAATAACCATCTATTTGTAGGAAACAGAGGTGAGGAAAATCTTCTTTCCATTTCACTTGCTGATACAACAACGGAAATAATTGCAAATAATTTATCTGATAATATAGACGGTATAAAAAAGTTGAATGACAGCTTTCTGTTGTCCTGGAATTCTGAACTTTTCATCCTGGAACAAGGCAATAAGAAATTGTTATACGAATTGGATAACAAAAACGATTTTCTTGCTGATTTTGAATTTATAAAAGAACGTAAACTAATTATTATTCCGCAATTGATGTCAAATAAGGTTGTTGCCTTTAGACTTGAACATTGATAACAAAGCACGAAAAACACAATCAATGTGTTTAATTCACAAGGGGTTCAGAGGTTTTCGATCATTATCAGCCGCATCTTTTTAGGTAGTAACCTGATGAGTTTTGAAGTCCGGAAACCCTCACGTGATCATAAACTAAACGTGTACGCTAAGAGAGGAAGGCCTTTTATAGGGTAACTTCTTCATAAGCCGAAAGTATTGGGATTCAGTCAACGGACTGATGAAATTTACTAATGATTTCCAGCTGGTGAAAGTCCAGCTCACTCAAAGCCCGTAAGCAGAGTGATAGCGAACCTA
>JBNKRV010000158.1:0-5010 GCA_050296935.1 Marinilabiliaceae bacterium
AAATCATGAACGCCTTATAGAAGATAATAATACGAGAATAAAACTTCATGTACGGTTTGATGAAGGGGGCGCTGATAGTTTACTTATAATTGTTACTTTTATGATTAACAAAGGTAAGTGAGCTATCAGGCTCTACTCTACCCTACTATACAAAAAAACGATTTAGTATTAATAATATGAGACATATAAATGAAAAGATTTACAGATAAGAATCTTACGTTGAAGTATTTTGAAAAAGAGATATTTGTTCATTGTCCACAGTGTAATTTGAGAGCAATCGTAACTAAAGATGACCATTCATATTATTCTAAAAGAACATTAAAGTGTCCCAATTGTATGTATTTTCAAAAAGGGAGAGATGAGATTTATACTATATCATTAAATTGTCATTGTCCGACCTGTTCAAATGGTATCAAGGTGTTAATTCCCAATGTGAAGGAAAAAAAAGAAGAAATTGCAATAAGATGTTCTAAATGTAATACTACTAATAACTATAAACCAAGAAATATAAATCAAGAACTTGTATATTCATATAATAATTCTCCAGCAGACCCATATTTTCAATTACCATTATGGTTAAATGAAAGTGTTAAAGATAATGTATTTTGGGCATATAGTTATGAACATTTATCTTATTTAAAAGACTATTTATCAGCTGATTTGAGAGAGAAAAATGGCAGAGAATATTGGACAATGGTTGAAAAACTTCCAACTTGGATGACTTCTAAAAAAAATAGAGAATTAGTTTTGAAAGCAATATTAAAACTAGAAAGGAAATAATAAGTACTGTAGGCAATAATGCATAATAAGTCATGTGGGGGTGTGTGATTCGCGAAGAGTGGTGATTTTCATTTGTCCGCCCATTGCTTTTAAATCGACACTATCTTATTAATTTTGCCTATTGAAAAGCAATGAGCTAAGTGAGGTTTTAATGAGGTCATGCTATTTCAATCCTCACACGCCTCATATGCAAGGCCATTACCTGCAATGCTAGACGACCTGCAAACCTTAAATTAACGAGACAAAACAAATGACAATAGACAGCCATAAAATTGAACAACTTTTAAAACTTCTTGACAAAGCAGAGAAGTTGGCTGGACAGTTTACCGGTGGCAATTCAAACAATTTTCTTTCAGCACAAGAATTTCACTTAGCACTTGTAGACATCATAAACAAACTTAAAGCAGACGATTATGACCAACTAAATGAATTGTGGTCGTGGTTTGCTCCCACTTGCGACTGGGACGATTTCATTCTCAAAGACGGTGTAGATTTGGCAAACGAAATTCATCCTCTTGTGACAGAGTTAAGAATGTCATTTAATGTTTACACCATCGTTGACTTAATTACCGACTACCAAGTAAATGTTGAAAGAGTAATGACCGCTTTTAGGCAAGAGTTCAAAAGGACAGATTTATTAACTGCTTACAGGCTCGAAAAAATATATCCTCAAGTAGGTAGCTTGAAAAAGTATCACATCAAACGCTACTCATTTCACGGGATTGGTTTAGCGGTTGACTTTGACGACAATACATCTGTAGATTTTGATTTTGCATTTCTTCCAGAGCAACGACATGACGGTTTTGATTTATGGCGACTTGGTGAGTTTGTTTCTTCCCGACCAGACAAATACAAAAAGTATCTCAACAAGGAAAAACTGGAAGAAGATTTTAATAAATTAGTTGAAAGAAAAATTATTGTAAATCCCGAAATTAATCCATCGACTTCACTTTACTTTTTTCATTCTTCCTTGACAAAACCTAAATCAACAGACAATAAAACAGAAAAAAAGTGGTGGAAAATATGGAAATAGAATGCACAGCAGGTAATAAATAGGAATATAAGCGCTCTGCAATACCCAGCGATTATTCCCGGTTGAACTACATCCATCCATACACTATGCACTTAACGAAACTTTTTAGTTGTTTTTTTGAGAAAGGGAATAAAAGTATTGGTATTGTATAGAGTATACCTCAAACCATTATTCAAAAAAATCGAATTAAATACATTATTCAGCGTAAAAAAAGGTCAGATTATTACACATAAGGCCATATGACTCTCGGCCTCATGAAAATGAAGCTTAGCATTGTGTTGATTTTCATTAACCTACAAAGAAGGAATGTCCTCTCATGATGAGTATAGAACTAACTATTAAAAACTTAAAGGCGATTTTCCTGAGCTTTATGGCTGAAGTAAATAGTTGGATTTTCACTCTATTTACAATCTGTTTCATTTGCAGATATATTCACAAAAAACAATTTTCCGGCAATTTTTTATTGGAAAAATTAATTGCTAAATTTGATTGGTAAAACAACTAAACATATTATATTATTTAGACATTGTCGTTATGCAGCCATATATGCATATAAACGCAATGACGATATAGATATGTTATGGGCAATTCCCCCTATAAACCTAGAAGATTGATTCTTAGACAAGTTAATCAATCTCTTAAAGGTTTATTGATTTCTGAAGCGAACGTAAAAATGGGAGCAAGGAGACGGTTGAAATTTGAAGAAATTGGCCAAAGTATAAATAGTTGAATTACAGGTAATTAATTTTACGTTAGTCAGAATTATGCAAAAACTTAGAAATCAACCGAAATGACCGCAATAAAAAATTATCCCAAAGAATTTGTAGCTCGTACTGTTCTATTATTTGACAAAGTAGAAAAATGTGCAGAAAAAGAAGGACTTGAAGTTACCTTTTTATTAAACTGCTTGTTAGGTATGCTCGTATCTGTGCTTGAGAATATAGATAAACTTGATAAATCAAATTTTGATAAGTCACTTTTTGCCATCAAATTGAATTCCAAAGAGCTGGAAGGTATTATTCCTGAATCTATAAAAGCTATTAAAGATACTGACATACTGAAATCATATAAGGAACAGATAAATTCTCATGGTTTTTTAAAAGAGATAACAGCAGAGAACATTACAATAGAATCTTCAACTATTAATTTTATTCCTAAGCAAACCCTTTTAAACAATGATTTGATATGGCTTTTAAGAAAAATTCGTAACGGAATTGCTCATCAAAATATTATGCCGACAAGCGAAAGTAACAACTGGAAAGGAATTAGGCTATGGAATCACAATCCTCAAGGAATTAAAAATTTTGCAATAGAATTCAATATTTCTCAATTAAGGAAATTTAGTAAGGAAATAGCTGAAAGATATTTAAAAAGTATAGGTTAAAGATATGATAATAGGTATTTTAATTGTGTAACGGAGGTGTCACAAATCAACTGAATAATGGATTTAAAAGAGTATTACAACAAAATAGATATTGCAGAAATTGACCGATATATTTCTGAAGGCCAAGAAGAAAATTTGAATATTGAATTTAAAACGGTTATTCATCCTAATTTTAACCAAAACAATAAGGAATATGATAAAAAGAATATATCAAAGACTTTCTCTGGATTCGCAAATTCTAATGGAGGAATAATAATTTGGGGTATTAAAGCTAAGGAAAACACTGACAAACAAGATGTTGCTACTGATAAAAAGCCGATCGAGGAATTAACCAAGTTTTTAAACACTCTCAATAGATTAGAAGGACAAGCTGTAACACCTGTTATTACAGGAATAGAACATAGAAAGGTAGAAATTTCGGATGATTGTGGTTTTATTGTTACATATGTACCAGAAAGTGAATTTGCTCCCCACATGGCCAATTATGCAGGAAAACATTATTATAAAAGAAGTGGAGATAGTTTTTACATATGTGAGCATTATGATATTAAAGATATGTTCCAGCGGAAACACTCAGCTAATTTGGATTTAAATATTAAAAACAAAGAAATTAAGCAAATTCATAGTGACAATGTAAGAGTTGATTTGACCATAGCATTGTCTAATACAGGAAGAAACTATGCAAAAGCTCCATTGATTAAGGTGGAGATTAACAAACCATATCAATTTTCCGATTTTGGATTAGATGGAAATGGAAATATTGGAGTTTTTAAAGCTAGAGCTACTCCAAGGACACCACAACAATGTTCTTATTTGGGTGATCAAGATATTCTTATCTATCCAGAACTTGAATATGAAATTGATAAAATAAGACTTGAAATTAGTAAAGACATTGAAGAATTCCCTAAACTAATTGTCAATTATATGATTGTTGCTGTGAATATGGATAAAAAGAAATTTAGAAAAGAAATTACAGTAACAAAATAAAAGCCCATAACACGTGGTAATAAGGCATTGCTTGCCGCAGGCGCAGCACAAGCAACGCCTCATACCACCACCGTTGGTGTGCCACGACGCTGTGGTAATCCAGTAGGTACAAATTCTACCTGAATAATTTGCTGTTCATTTAGAAGAACAGCCTACAGTTCTGTCCGTGAGGATATCGCTGAAGCTCGGTATGTTCAAATGACCAAGCCGTAATGCGCAAGCGTGAACCCGAGGTAGCTTCGAGAAGTGTATCAGTAGACGGGGAGAGTTTCAACGGTCTCGAACCCAGCAACGTTGCATGGATTAACAGTAGTACGAAGTGCAACAGTCTACCGGAGTCATAGGGATGGCGTGGTTATAGATGGATTATTACGGAACGTGGGAGATCTCTTGTTCAAAGGTTGGCCACCTTAAACGTGCTGATATAAGTATAGCGAAGTTCAGTTTGGGAACAAGAGAAGTCGGAGGAGCCCATAGTACCTGTGATTGTAGCGACAACATAACGCTGCATAGGAAAGGGGCTCTACTTTAGAGAAGCGAATATGGAATTTATACTTTCGGTACTGGCATTGTCCTATTTGGCCGAATTTAATAGTCGTTTATTCTAAATGTCGCTATATGTTTGTTCAAATACGAAAGGAAGGTACGGGTGATTCAGAGAGCCAATGAAATTATACAGGTACCAGGTAGGTTTGTATGAATATCAAACAAAGAACTCTATCGGTAAGCCGTATGAGGGAATAGAAAATCATGAACGCCTTATAGCAGATAATAATACGAGAATAAAACTTCATGTACGGTTTGATGAAGGGGGCGCTGATAGTCT
>JBNKRV010000159.1:0-11458 GCA_050296935.1 Marinilabiliaceae bacterium
TTGAACTCGCAAAATGCTCGTTTCATAATTTTCAGTTGAATCTCACTATTTATAGGCGGTCTGAAACATAGTTCTATCGAATACCTGTATAATCATTGATTATATGAGATAAATCCAAAATTTTATGTCGAACTCAGGTTATTACCTCCATGATTCATTGAAATTATTGACCTATAAAAAATTACATTCTAAAATTCCATAACTAGAAAACAAACTGTATTGAACTCTGAAACATGTACAAAATCAGCTCCCTGACGGTATAAAATATTTATGAAATAAATTCTTGAAGGCTGAACCCTCTATTAATTAATCAAGGTTTCAAATAATACTTGCATTCCACAAAATTTATTAACTTCAAATCTTAAGTAAATGATTTTTAGAAAATATTATTAGCCCTTATTATAATGATGAGTAAATCCATCACTCCTATTCATACAGATAACACAATAATCATCCACAAAACAGAACCAACAAATTGGTGGATTGGAATGGAAGATCCTGAACTTCAATTAATGATTTATGGTGAAAGCATTTCTTCTTATAACATAGAAATTAATTACGAAGGCATATCGATTCAGAAGATACATAAAGTTGAAAATCCTGATTATGTATTTGTAGATCTATTAATTGCTGAACATACACAACCGGGAACCGTTCAAATTGCTTTTAAAAATGGTAGTAACACATTAGCCACATTAGCTTATCAATTTTTACAAAGAATGGATGGTTCTGCAAATCGTAAAGGTTTTGATTCGAGTGATGCTATATACCTACTTATGCCTGACCGGTTTTCAAATGGAAACCCGCAAAATGATGATATTGAAGGAATGCTTGAAAAAACAGACCGGAACTCTCCAAACGGGCGACATGGTGGTGATTTAAAAGGCATCCATAATCACCTGGATTATATTGAAGACATGGGATATACAGCCATATGGCTTAATCCTGTAATGGAGAATAATCAACCTGAATACTCCTATCATGGATATGCAATTACAGATTTTTACCACATCGATGCTCGTTTAGGCACCAACGAAGAGTTTAAAGCACTAACGGAAGAATGCAATAACCGTGGTATAAAAATGATTATGGACATGGTTTTTAACCACTGCGGAGATAACCATTGGTGGATGAATGATCTACCCATGAAAAACTGGATTAATCACTGGGAAAAGTTCACCCGTTCCAATTATCGGTTATCCACTATTTCTGATCCATATGTTTCAACGGCAGATAAAGATCTTTCGGTAAAAGGATGGTTTGATACTTACATGCCCGACCTTAACCTTGAAAATGAGTTTATGCTCACTTATATGATCCAGAATAGCATATGGTGGATTGAATATGCCGGATTAAAAGGGATTAGAATGGATACTTATCCATATCCTGATAAATACGGTATGGCTATTTGGGCTCAACGTATTATGAAAGAATATCCGAATTTTAATATCGTAGGTGAGTCATGGATTACAGAAGCTTCAAAATTGTGTTATTGGCAAAAAGATTTCCCAAATAAAGATGGATTTAACTCACATTTGCCAAGCTTAATGGATTTTCCCATGCAAAACGCCATCAAGCAAGCGTTTAATGAAGAAGATAGCTGGGATAATGGAATGGCACGTCTATATAACACTTTGGCTGATGACCACTTATATCCGAATCCTTTCAATATGGTTGTATTTCCTGATAACCACGACGAAGGTAGAATATTGCATAGTTTAGGAAATGATATTAATAAGTTAAAAATGGCCTTAACTTATGCAGCTACAACACGAGGAATTTTGCAAATTTACTATGGTACAGAACTACTGATGAATGGGAATGGCTTTGAAGGTCACTCAAATATCCGACTTGATTTTCCGGGTGGCTGGGCAAACGATACAATCAATGCTTTTACTAAAAACGGGAGAACTTCTCAACAAAACTACATATACAATCTGATCAGAAAACTATTGAATTACCGTAAAAAATCTGATGCATTAAAGTATGGGAACACCTTACACTTTATCCCTGAAGATGGTATTTATGTTTATTTTAGATATAAAAACGACAACGCTGTAATGGTTATTTTAAATAACAATCCTACCAGAAATAAAAAATTAAAGACCCTAAGGTTTCAGGAGATTCTCAAAAAGTACCGTACTGGTAAAAACATTATTACCAACAGGTATGTAAATGATTTAAATCTAATCAAGATCAAAGCCAAATCTGCATTGGTTATTGAGTTAGCTAAATAATGAAATTACCAGAAATTATACTTGTTAGAAACGAGAAACAGTACCGCCCTTATATGTTAATGTAAAATAACGAAGTGTATTGTTTTGAAGCAATTTCAATATAAATCAAGCTTTTAATTGCATATTTCGGATTCAATAGAATTATTATCTGAATCATCCTTTCAGCCTGAATTCGATTAAAATCCAGAACCTACTTCACAGTATATAAGTGGTCGGAAACAAAGCTCTGCCGGACGCCAGATAAGATTATACTTAATGAAATAAAGTTTTAATCGAACGTAAGTTATTAGATCGTGTAATAATTTCACATAAACCTGTCAAATAGATTGTTTAAATATTCTATTATATCCATGGATACCTAACAATATATTAGTAGTTTTGTCAACTTTCTTTCTTAATTAATACAGAAAGTAGAATTATGAGAATCTCACACTCTAAATCAAATTATTTAATTACAATAATAACCTAAAGAGTAAAAAATGGAAGCACAAAAGGTGGACATGTTTATAATGTCAAATGGAAAATTTTTTGAAAGTCATCATGTAATGCAAATCAGAGAAAAATTATTAGAAGTTGATGACTCTAAATGGGGAGTTATACAAACACTACAATTCAAAGATCCAACAACAAGCATTATTGTATCTCTTCTTGGAGGACAATTGGGCATTGATAGATTCATGATTGGCGATACTGGCATGGGTATTGGGAAACTATTAACCTGTGGTGGACTTGGCATCTGGACAATTATAGATTGGTTTATGATCATGGGAGCAACCCGTGAAAAAAACCTTGAAAAACTAAAAGGAATCTTGTTTTAATGAACAAAAGCAAAAGCAAGCTATATACAATTTTGTTTATAGCCTGCTTTGCAGGTTATATGTGGCTTATTTACAACTATACTAACCAGGTTTTTCCACCTACAAAATCCGGAATCTGTATTATTAAAGGGGTAACAGGAATTCCTTGCCCATCATGCGGATCTACGCGTTCAACAGTTTCCATTTTAAATGGTGAATTCAAAAGAGCTTTATACATCAATCCTTTGGGTTATATTATTTTAACTTTAATGACCCTCTTTCCTATCTGGATCTCAATTGATATCATCATCAAAAAAGGTACTTTATTTACCTTTTATAAACAAACAGAAAAGATTCTTAGAATTCGCTGGGTAGCCATTTGCCTTGTTATACTTGTAATTACAAATTGGATTTGGAACATAACTAAACAACTATGATAAAAACTAATGCATTTCCCTACTCTCCGGGAGAACATGAAGGAGAAAAGGCTTCAAATAGTTACTTAATGTCATTAGTAGCTTTAATTGGGGGGCTTCCGCTACCCATCATTAATTTATTTGCAACGTTCTTTTTTTTCCTGGGAAATAGAAAAGGAACTTACTTTGTCCGCTGGCATTGTACGCAAGCCTTGTTTTCGCAATTCTCTCTATTGTTTATAAACAGTTACGGTTTCTGGTGGACAATTGGTATTATATTCTCAACTCAACAAATTACAAATCTTTATATTTCATATATATTAACTGCATTCATATTTAATTTAACTGAATTTATTGCAACAATATATACAGCCATTCAAACCCGCAAGGGGATACATGTTGAATGGTGGTTTTATGGAGTTTTGACGAACATGGTAACAAAGGAAAAATGATTAAAAAAGCACTCACTCAAGCACTATCTATCGTTATATTATTTTTTTCAATTTGGTTTGTTTTTATGCAAATAGATTGGAAAGAATTATTAAACATCGATAAAGTAACTACATCCACAGAACAAAAGCTGGGGGAATTATACTGGGAGTTATTTCAGCACTCTGAAATTGAAAATATGGATAGCATAATTATCAATTCAATTGATTCAGTAGTAAATAAAATTTGTGAACGAAACTCAATAAATAGAAATAAAATAAAAGTTCACATTTTAAATAACTCTCAAATAAATGCCTTTGCCTTACCGGATGGTCATTTAATTATATATGATGGCTTATTATCTTCGGTTTCTGATCAGGAGGAACTTTATGGTGTAATTTGTCATGAATTAGCCCATATTGAACTTGATCACATTATGCAAAAACTCATTAAAGAAGTGGGTATTAGCGTACTCATTTCAACAACATCCAATAATCATAGTGCCGAAGTTATTCAAGAAACGGCTCAAATATTATCATCAACAGCTTTTGATAGGAAACTTGAGAAGGAAGCCGATTTAAAAGCAATTGATTATTTAATAGCTGCAGAAATAAATCCTGAACCATTTGCTAATTTCCTGTATTTACTCAGCACTAAGGATCCGGATTTTATAAAAAATATGGAATGGCTTAGCACTCATCCATCTGGAGAAGACAGAGCCGCCTATTTAGTTGAGCATATGAAAGGTAAATCTTTTAAGCATAAAAGTTTATTGTCTCCTGCAACATGGAATAGAATAAAATCATTATCTCAGAATAATTAGACAAAAAAAGCCATCAAACACAATTCGATGGCTTTTCTCCTGATATTACAGGAATACAAATTACTTAATAACCTTTCTCCGATAATTTCTTTGTAAACTCCTGACCGATCTTCATACCCCATTGCTGTCCTGCCTGCATTGACTCCTGAGTGATCAAAGGTGTTTTTTTTGCAAATTTTTTACCTAACGGGGACTTGTAAAATTCGATCAACCCTTTAATATCCTCTATAGTAAGATGCTTTTGGTATACAGGTGTAAGCATATCAACTAATTCATTTAACGATGTTTTTAAAAACTCAGCTTCTAACTCACTCCATACTGATTCTGGAACTTCTGACTTTTGTTGCTTTAACATGGTCATCATTTGTTTAATTGCCATCTGATAAGTTTCTTCAGAACCTGACAACAACATCATTTCCTTTAATGTTGACTTATACTCTACATCCGTTTGTCCATAGGAAAAGACACATACAATCATCGTAAGAATAAGACTTGATAAAATTCTTTTCATAACAATTTCTAATTTTCTGATTAATATTAATTTGTTTACAATTTTTCTTTGCTAAATAATCCGACTACCTCGTGTAAGCAATTATTACACAGACAATCTTTATAATTCTCTTTTATATACTTCAGGGTTTCTTCATTAAGTGAAACCCCTGAACAATGACATTCGACGATTTTATTATGCTTGCAATCGAACTCAATTCTGCATTCAGGACACTCTTTAATCATTTAAATTTGTTTTATTAACAACCTTAATTCAATTACATTTTTTGAATTTAGATTGATATTATTTTACACGTGAGGTTACAGTCTCATACAAAGGCATTGTAAAACAAAATTCGGTTCCTTTTCCCAATTGACTTTCCACCCATATTTTTCCGTTATGTCTCTCAACAAACTCTTTACATATAATCAACCCCAAACCAGTACCCGACTCGTTATCCGTTCCATTAGTTGAAACATTTCTTGCAATATCAAATAAATGGTTCTTTTGCTCTTCAGACATACCAACACCATTATCTTTTATTGAAACATTTATCATGCCGTTCTCAAAACTATCTAAATCAGTTTTAGCAATAATCCTGACTTCTCCACCACTCGGTGTAAATTTAATAGCATTTGTAATTAAGTTTCTGAGAATCGTTAACAACATATTCTTGTCAGCAGATAAAACATAGTCTTCGGATATCTCATTATGCAATGTAATAGCTTTACTTTCGGTTTGCTGCTTTAAATATGACAAAGTTTGAGTAGTAACTGCATATAAACTAACACTTTCCGAATTGAACAATAAACTTCCCTGTTGCGATTGCGACCATAATAGCAAATTCTCAAGCAAATTATGAGTATTGCTTAATCCTCCATTTATAATACTAATATATTTAATCTTCTCTTCTTCTGAAAAACTATTAAAATCATGCATTAATAATTCTGACAATCCGATCAATGAGCCAAAGGGAGACTTTAGATCATGTGCCATAATAGAAAAAAACTTGTCTTTTGAGGCAATGGCCACTTCAAGTTTTCTATTTACACTATTTAGTTTATTAGTTCTCTCTGCGACTTTATTTTCTAATATTAAATTTTGTTCCCTGACAATCCTCTCATTCTCCTTGGTGGTTTCAAATAGTTTCTCCTGAGCTTGCAGTTTTTCATTTTCACTATCTTTTCTTTCCCACTCCGAACGTTTAGACAGCAAATAACTTAACACAAAAGCCTCTAGTAATGTCGCTTTTGCAACAAAACTTAAGCCTAGTATGTATCCAGGATATCCTGTTTGAATATATATGGCTTCAACAACTACTAATAAAAAGTAAATAAAATAAGCACTGGCATAATAATAGCCCATACGGTTACCTTGTTTACCCACCCTGATTCCAACAAATCCCATAATAAAAAAGGATAGTAAAGCATGTATTGTATTCATTGCCAATACCACAATTAATGGCAAAAGTGGCCTGACAATAAAATAGATTAGAAAATAAAATACGAAAACCCTGACAACCTGAAATAGTTTTGGAGTATACTTTCGAACTTCTAAAAAAACAAGACAATAAGCAGTTTGTACTGTAACTCCTAGCGTTGGAATGGTAACATACCAAAACATCATATCCACCTTAGGAAACAGGTACAAAATAAAACCATCCATTACCATTGAGGCATAACAAGTGTATATAAATACAACAAAGGCATAATACAAATATATCTTGCTACGAAGTGATAAAAAGAAAAATATATTGAATATGATAACGAATAACATCAATCCAAAATAAAATCCGTAACCTAATCTTTGTCGATAGGTAAGGATTTCATATTGATGCTTCTTCCAAATTTTTATCGGTAAAGGATGTGAATGAGAAAGTACTTTTAGGTAATACTCTGTACTATCTACATTGGGTAATGAAAACACCTGGTAATGGTGTATTATTTCCTTATCATTCATTGGAATTTGATAACCTGCAATAACCTTTTGGATTTCTCCACGCCTATCTCTGTAATAAAGCTCGGTAATAGGTAATGATGCATGAGCTACTTCGAGCAACAAACTATCATGAATATGATTTTTCAAAGTAAACTTCAGCCAGTGAATGGATGTTGTATAACCAAAATTTAAAATATTTTTTTTTGATTTGTAAAACTGATTTTTATATTTTCCGGATAAAACATCTTCAGCTATATACTCATTATTAACATCGTCTAATATATCAATACTTTTACCAATATTAACACAATCACCACCTCCTTTCCAAAGCACGTCTCCTGCATTTGCTGAAATGCACATAGATACTATTATCCCTAAAATAAAAAACCTAACCTCCATAATGTTTTTTAGCTTGTAAACGGCTCTTCTTTATAAAATTCTGAAGGAATCCCCATCAAAGTAGCAAAAGCAATCCACCATAACCAAACATAAATTGAAAATGTAAGATACCCGGAATATCCCAATAAAGGCATTTCAAAAACATGAAATTTATTTACGTATGGAAGACTGTATTTCCAATAGGCTGGAGCCTCCGTAAACAGCTCACCTACATGAGTGGCACTAAAATAGTTTTGACACTCTAAACACAAACCCTGAACTAAATAAGTAAGCGCAAATAATAATATTGGAGACCAGTTCCCTTTCCCAATTGGCTTAAATGGAGTCCATACGCCTGTTTTATCCAAAGCAACAGCTAATATAACAGGAGGCGTGGCCCAAAGTGTAAAGAACAGTTGATCTGGAAATAATCCTCCTAAAAATGATCCTGCCAAAGCCAACACCAACAAAGTACTTTTCAGTCCGGAAGAAAAAACTATTCTCCATCCGTCAGAAAATCGTTTACTAAACTTAGGGAAACTAGTAAATAAGGAATACCACTCAAATGATAAAGGCAATAATCCTGATGAAATCAGAATGGCATACAATAGAAATTGTTCTCTTGAAATAATATTTCCACTGGGGTAGTACCATAAGTCATTCACAAAAAAGTTCAAAAACTCAAAAATCATCCAACCCGAAACAGATGCAACTCCAATCCCTATCACTTCCTGTGGCACTTTACTTATTAGAGAATTTCCGCCTGTTCGCAAATATACCCATCCATCTATCATCAATACAAATCCCCAGAACAATGGTAAATCAGACCAGTGTAAATACCAAATAGGCTCTGTTGCCTTTGTCCATAATAATACTACAGCACTTCCCCATAGGAATAAACCTATCCAGAACCACAATGGTAAGTGTACTTTTGGAACAGCTTTTTGCGGTTCCACATTCACTTTTTTAAATCCGAATATTCTTGGATAAATATACAGTAAAGCAATTGCTGCAAAACCAATCGCAACAGATATAAATACATATATATTAAATGAAGCTTTGGGGCTTGGTTTTAAAGGTGGATAACTAAAAAAACCGGTAGGAAAATTAAAGTTGAAATGTATCCAGGAACCTATCCAAGGTAGAACTACTATTGATAACATCGCCAGGAACAGATAGGTAACTTTTTTTGTAATACTCATTGTAAATTATTCTGATTGCATTAAGATTTCTTGAAAACTTTCACCTTTTCAAGTTCAACTTCATTTATATCCTTAAACATTAAAAGAAGCATAAGTTGTACGCCTCCGAATAAAAACATCAATGCATAAGAGGTTAAGTTTTCTCCAATGGGGAATAAATGATTCCAGGTTTCTGTAATAATCTTAGCCGGATGTTTAAAAAAGTCGGCAGAAAATAAAAATAACACTCTACCCATATAAAAACCAAGACAGCTTAAAATCAACGCAATACCAACAAACAATTTGGCAATATGCTTACTATATTTTTTTACGAATAATTGATACATAATTTTTATGGAAATAAAACCATAAAACAAAGATAACATCGCTAACGAAAAGATAATCAGCGTATCATAATTCTGAATTCCCGGAACATCGGCTCCAATATGTTTTAATCCGCTAATCATATAAGGAGAATTGGGATAATATAGTACCCATACCAGACTTATAATCCAGAAAATAAGTGTATTAATTTTTTTAAAGATTACATACATAAAATAAGCCAGTGCCAATGGAACAAACCCATGAAAGAGGTTTAATAAAAGTGTATCATGAATCGGCGTGTCAATAATTAAATTACGAATAAACAGCACTAAAAGATTTATCACAGTCATAACCATGACCACTTTTAGGTAATTTGGAAGAAAAATCTTTTTCATTAATATTTAGTTTTGAGTTCAACTGCAAAGTGTTCTACTCAAGGACTCTCCATTTTTCACCCAACAATCCATCTACTACTTGCATTCCTGCCGAAACGCAACCTGCACGTGATCGAATTAAAACTTAGTAATACAATAAACATTCACATATTCAAGTCCTTAATCAGGACATTAAATATAATAAATCCTGTGGATGCTCATTAACTTTCAAAGGATTATTTTAATATCTAAAAATTATAATAATGCAAATTATCTCCCCTTACAGAATTACAACCTATATGATAACGCCTATTCTCCAAACTTTAAATATACATATACAACATTCATTACCAAAACGTTACCATCCACACACCTTATTCTCACTAATTTAAAAACCTTAATCAAAAGGAAACTTACGTTACTCAAACTAAACAAGAAATAACAGTAGTCTTCTATAGGTATATATTAAACTCAGCCTTATTACTAATTTGAGTAATTTTCATCTTTTCTTATAAGATTCTGAAGACAGCCTCCCCTGAGAAGTAATGAACCAAATATAATCACTTTCACTATCAATGATACTTGCAATAAATTTGCCTTTATTGACTTTAATTTTAGGCTTAAAGTGAAGTGCTGACAAATCAAATCCCACATCTTTAAGTCCTGCAATTTTATTAGCGTACCTTCCATGTTTTTTATGGTGTAAATGTTGGGCATAAAATACATTTCTAAGTTCCCATTTTATTTTTTTACTTCGTGCAAAGTCGCTTATCTCATCACCCTGTACAAATTGTGGAAATATACAATCTCCCCAAAGTTCAATTTTATTGATTTTATTACCCCACATATTTGACCAATCCCAAGATTCTCCACAAAACAATTCACCATTTGATGGATCAATCACTTTTTTATATATTCCTGCAACAATTACTGTTTGCCATTGAGTTCGCTCTACATTTAATTTCCAGCAGGAGCTAGGCGTTAGTAAAACCTTATCCTTAATTCTGATATTAATCGGAATCGCAAATTCTGCCTGCCAATATTTATCAATATCTCCTGAATTATTCAAAGTCCCATCAACAAAAACTTTACTTCTGGCTCCACATTCTTCAATAAGTGATATTCTATGAATTGGTTGATCATTTGCAACATTACAATACTCTGCACATAATCTACCAAAGGCATTTACCTTTATTACCAAATAATCAAACTCATCATTATTACTATCAATGTATACTTTCAGAAAATTATCATTTAAATAGGGTGATCCACAAATACTATTTGCTGCCCAAATATGACTTTCATTAATCTTCACCAGAAAATAAATAGAATCATTACAATAGGCCATTTTAAAAGAAGAGGCATATTTTTTTGCAGGAACTTTAGCATCCACACATGAAACAAAGAGTTCACTCCATGCTACAGATTCCCATTCTTTATTTAAATCCATACCATCAATAATTGGACTAACCTGTATTGTAGCACAGTAATAATTTGAAGGATTATATACGGAAGGAAGAAAGGGAAGACCATACTCATTAACTACGTCTGTACTTTCATCAGAACAAGAACACCCAATAAAAAGTGTAAATATTAACGCAAACATTAGGATGTATAATTTCTGTAAAGACATATAAACACCTGTTTTTTTTTAAATATAGGAAGGTTATTAATCAACACTCTTATATCCATTAAAACTATAAATGCGACGGTATGATGCCGAGCTAAATTCAAGCTACTTTAACCAGAAGCAGCATTTTGCATTTTATTCAGTATATGCTGCATATGCAGTATTCCAGTTGCTATTTCAAACCAAATTAATTACATGGTTTCATCCCCCTCCTACATACAATGTACAAGATATCTTTTTACCATACAAATTTCACTTATACCAATTTCACCATGTGGTTGGCGATAAATAATGTTAGAGCTATTAACCTGAGTTCGATATAAAATTAATGGCTCAAATCGCTTATAAATATTGAGTTTTAAGGAATGTTTGCGAAAGCATAGCGGGCTATGGTAAGCAAATATGACGCAGAAAATCGGTATTTATAAGTGACATTCATAG
>JBNKRV010000160.1:0-2542 GCA_050296935.1 Marinilabiliaceae bacterium
TATTTATAAGTGACATTCATAGCTTTTCAGTAAATAATCGATTTACGGCTCTAAATTTTATCACCATAGCTCGCTATGTCTCAAAAATTTATATTGTAAATCAATCATTTACTGAATTTTGAGCTCGCTAATTTTAATTGAACTCAGGTTAATAACAAACTGGATTTTATTCAAATAATTACGGAACAACAAGCAAGAATTGAACAACTAGAAGCCGATGTTGCCTGGTTAAAAACGTTTCATGAAGCAACCAAAGCTTATTCAAACAAACATACAGCAACAAATGCTCAGGTTTATCAAAATATTCCAAACCCGAGTAATGGTGAAACATCAATCAATTTTTATATTCCTGAATCTATACAAAGAGCTCAAATTGTAATTTACGATATCAAAGGAAACCTGTATAATACAATCGATATCAATAATCGTGATTTGGATTCCTTTGATTTTAATGATACTAAACTTAAACCCGGGACCTATTATTACACCCTATTGGTTGACGGAACCAAAGCAAATACAAAAAAAATGGTGCACTATAATAATCACAAATAAATAGAAGTTTTTCAAAGCTACTCAACTTCAGAGCAGCTTTTTCTATTCCAGAATTGAACATGAAACCTTTCTTTCTGTTTTTAAAGTATAAAGTGAATTTTAATAACATATTCGATAAACTTTTTGATATAAATGATTCAAAAACTTAAAGATATTGCGGCTTCATAATCTGGTTGTAATTATTGCGATAAGTGAAGACAAAAGAAATGTTCACTTTGACTATGATGAATGCAGCTATAATTAAGGACTAAACCCTACCTCTATAAAACAAAGAGTCACAACACTTTAAAGTTATGACTCTTGTATTAAATTTTACAGCTCTCATATTTCATGGATCACAGATCCGCATCAACGAGTCTATCTCATAATCGGATATAATTATTGCATCCACCTTCTAATCTTAATATCCATTGCTTTATCAATTGGTTTTTCGGATACCAAAACTAAATATCCGCCACCTCCGGCACCAGAGAGTTTCCATGCCAAAGCTTTGTCCTTATATTTATCAATAACGGTATTAATTTTATCATTGATCATATTAGGAAACATGATACATTGTGCTTCAAATGATTTTCTAAATCCACTTGCAAATTTATCAAGGTTTAATTCAGTAATACCTTCCCAACATTCATCGGCTGCATTAGCTAGTATAGCAATATTTTCTTTTGTAATAGCTGTATTCACCAATAAGTCTGTTCCTTCGGGACGAGGCCATAAGTTTATAATATAAAGATGCTCCTCAAGCCAGTTAAGGGTTTCTTCATCATACACTTTTTCAATGGTAGTTGGCCAAAACCCGCCTTCATAATAATGACGTGATAAACCAGGAACACATATTCCGATTGAGTCCTGAGCACCAGAAATAATTTCATTGCCTGGTTTGTTTTCGTAACGGAAAAGTATTTCAGCCAATTTTTCCGGTTTTTCCAATGGCAATTGGTAAGGCCAAATGTCTTTAGCCGCATTACGAGTTGATGTTGACATACCACTACGCTCATTATATTCAATAACAGGTTCAATGGAAATGGTAATGGCCCACCCTGGATGTAATTTTGATAGCGAAGGTTGATCAATCCATGTTCCTGCCAAATCAATCCGATAGGGTAACTGGCTATCAATAGTTCCTCGCAGCGAGGTGGTTGAACGTTCTGGCAAACCAGCTTCTGGTATTCTTTTTAATACCACATACTCAATTCCAAGCTCCTTGCATAATTCTTCTTTTTCTGGCGTATGGCCATCTTCATTTACTACGTAACAATCAGGTCTCCTCTGTTTTAAATCATCAATAAAATCAAGAATACCATTGCCAGTGTTCACCCAGGCATCATGTACATATTTAATTGATTTTACCATATATAATCGTTCTTGCTCAGAATTAATAGTTTGCCGGCCTTTTAAACCAGATATGGTATCGTCAGAACCAATACCAACCAATAACTTACCATATGTAGCTGCCTCTTTAAAAAAGGCAACATGTCCACTGTGCAGCATATCAAAGCATCCTGAAACAAAAACTGTTTTATTCATCAATCTGTAAATTTTAAAATTTACGCTAAACTAATTAATTTAGAAATACACACCTATTTTTCGAGTGGTTTTTACGGTTGTTTTTAGATTTAAAACAGCTCAATTAAATATGAATCAATAAGATATATAAAGCATTGATGCATATGATAATAATGGACACCCATTAAAACAAACTTATACTCCCAGTTCGCGTAGATCTGTGATCTGTGCAATTACCACCATATAAATCTAATAACCTGAGTTCGATATAAAATTAATGGCTCAAATCGCTTATAAATATTGAGTTTCAAGGAATGTTTGCGAAAGCATAGCTGGCTATGGTAAGCAAATATGACGCAGAAAATCGGTATTTATAAGCGAAATTCATAGCTTTTCAGTAAATAATCGATTTACGGCTCTAAATTTTATCACCATAGCTCGCTATGTCTCAAAAATTTATATTGTAAATCAATCATTTACTGAA
>JBNKRV010000161.1:0-9166 GCA_050296935.1 Marinilabiliaceae bacterium
TGATTGATTTACAATATAAATTTTTGAGACATAGCGAGCTATGGTGATAAAATTTAGAGCCGTAAATCGATTATTTACTGAAAAGCTATGAATTTCACTTATAAATACCGATTTTCTGCGTCATATTTGCTTACCATAGCCCGCTATTTGAGCCATTAATTTTATATCGAACTCAGGTTCAGAAATAATTCAGGCTAGATCTCTTTTGACGATCCGGGTTAAAAACATTTACAAATTCACTTGTTCCATTTTTGGCATTATTTCATTGATTATCCTGGATTTTGCTTTTTCTCTGGCATGCTTAAGTGCATATTCGAAGCTACCGGGCTGCATTCCTTTCACTCCACTAAATCCATCTGCAAAAATCTCCATTTGAGTTTTATTATCAATTATTGCCATATGGAATTCCACAAAAACAATGAATAAAGAATACCCTTTCCCTTTTTTTTCATCACCAGCCACAAACTCTGCATTAATTTTCACTATAAAATCCGCACTATCTTTGTTCTGCGTAATATTAAAATAACTCTGAGCCAATTCAGATCTCATCATATTGCCAAAGATCTGAGTCGAAGATTTTTCTCCAAAGACTACTTCATTAATTTCAAGATAAGCCGACGATTTTTGTACCTCAAGATTGAATTGAGCAGTTGGTAAATATTCATCATGAAAAAAGGCACTCAATAAAAGTCTGGTTTCAGCATCTTCCTTTTCTACAAACTTCTCCCAATTAAATACTGCACTTATTTCCTGACTTCTTCTTTTGGAAAGCAAACGATTGATATCACAAACCACATATCCCTCCTTATTTGTATTTCCCATTGGAGACAACTCTCCTTCGCCCTTCGAAAAATAAAACCGAAGCGGCAAATTTGCAACGGGACGCTTGTCTCCTGAAGCATTAAAATAATAAGCATTTAATGCCAAAGGAACTTTTAACTCTTTACTGAATTGCACTAAATAAGATTCCTGTTCAGGCTTCAGGTTAATTTTATTAAATGCCTTCTGAACGGCACTCTGAATATCTACTCCTAAATTTATCTCCCCCTCAATATCACGATATGTCAGATCTTCTCCAACATGATTTTTTATGGCTTTAATGGCCTGTACATATAACAATAATCCTTGAAGAAAATCTCCATTCTTCACAGCTTTCAATCCGTCATAATAATAGGTCGCACTCATCTTTTTTGCATAGTCAAGCTTCATTTTTTTATGAAGAGCATATTTCTCTTTAGATAAACGCACCATTACCCAGTATTCGTTTCTATTCTCCCAGGTCAAAACCTCATATCCTTCTAACGTTGCCTCTACAGATTCATGAGTCTTTGATTCAAACTGTTCCTGAATCTGATAATTATTTTCAAATTGACGGAGTATTGAATTGGAAGATATGGTTACTTTAATTTCAGAACTTAATTGCTTGAGTGCTTTATTTCTGGCTTCAGTTCGGTAGGTAACCTCACCATCATGCTTAACTGCCATAGCTCTTCCAATATAAAAGGCCGGATCGGAAGGACGTTGTTTTACCCAAGCGGGTTTGCGCTTAGCCGATGCGTTTGAAATAGATAATAAAGCCGGAAGTGAAAAAAATAAGGCCAAAAGCCAGATAGAAATTTTGCCGGATTTGATTTTTCTCATGGATTAAATGTTTTAAAATTATTCTGGGTTCAATACTTCATCAATCACCTGGTAAATTAAATCAGGTTCAAAACCTCTTGATGATGCATATCTAATTAATGATCCTTTAATCTTATATAAATCAGCATGTTTAATACTTTTCCTCTTGTGTATCAATAATTGCGCCAAAGCAGCCCTGTACTCATCCTTATTGATCTTGTTTAATTCATCATCCACCATTGAACCATAAATACTCCTGGCCTTAAGTTGCCACTTGATTTTTATTTTACCCCACCGGTTAAACAGAAATTTTTCCTTAACGTAAAACTTCACATATCTCTTTTCATCTATAAATTTTTCTTTAATCAGTTGCGTTATTACCTGTTCTCTAATTCGGGGTTCCACATCCCAGCTTTTCAGTTTCTTCTCCATATCAGATATACACTTCTCCTGCCGGGCACATATGTTGGATGATTTAACCAATGCTTCTTCAAACGTCATTCAATTATTTTATATAGATAGTTTTAATATTTACAAATTCATGAAGCCCTTGTATTGACAGCTCTCTTCCATAACCACTTTCTTTAATTCCTCCAAATGGTAATCGCGGATCGGACCTGACAAAATCATTGACAAAACAGCACCCTGCCTCAATCTCATTTTCAGCAATGTACTTCCCTTTTTCAATGTCAGTGGTAAAAATTGCTGCTCCTAATCCAAAAGAAGTGTTATTAGCTACTTTGACAGCTTCTTCTTCATCTGCCACTTTAATCAATGAAGCTACAGGACCAAATAATTCCTGAGCATAAGCTGGCATTCCACGTTGAACGTCTGATAAAACAGTAGCGGGAAAATAGAATCCACTTTTGCTTTCATCGAATTTTCCTCCGCATAATAATCTGGCTCCCAAAGACACTGATTTATTAATCTGACTCAATAAATCTTCCCGAATATTACCACGAGCTATTGGTCCTAACTGATTTTTTTCATTAAAAGGGTCACCCATAGAGGCCGCTTTCATTTTTTCAACAAAGAGATTTTCAAACTCATAATAATTTTTTCGGGTTACAATAAATCGTTTGGCACCAATACAACTCTGACCTGTATTTATCAATCTTCCTTTTACACATGCTTCAACTGCCTCCTCAATATTAACATCATCTAAAAGTATATATGGATCACTACCTCCCAGCTCCAGGACACACTTTTTCAGGTATTTACCTGCAGTTTGAGCAACAGCCTGTCCGGCTTTGGTACTGCCTGTTAGTGTAATGGCAGAAATACGCTTATCAGCTACCATTCGCTCTACCTTTCTGTTGGAGACTAAAACTGATCTGAAAACATGATCAGGAAAGTTGGATTCAACAAATAAATCCTCAAGCGCTATGGAACATCCGGGAACATTGGACGCGTGCTTAAGCACTACTGTATTTCCGGCTAAAATCGAAGGTATGGCAAATCTAAAAACCTGCCAAAAAGGAAAATTCCAGGGCATTATGGCAAGCACAACTCCTAATGGTTGAAAGGATACATATGATTCGGTAGCTTCTGTTGCTATTACCTGCTTTTTTAAAAAATTATGAATATTATCGCAATAGTAATTGCATAACCAGATACATTTATCAATTTCACTTCTTGATTCATTTATCGGCTTTCCCATTTCAATAGATATGGTAAAAGCTAATCCTTCCTTCTTGATTTCTAACAACTTCGCTAACTCCAACACACAGGTAATCCGATCATCGATCTTTGATTTTCTCCATGTACCATAAGCTTCTTTCACATCACGAATGATATTATCAATCTCTTCCCATTGATATTCTGGGAATTCTCTAACAATTTCTCCCGAAGCGGGATTGATACTTCTTAATAACATCTTATCAATTTTTATATTCATGTTAAAGCAAACTCCCTAAATACTTACCAGCACCCCAGAGAAAACCGCTTTTTACATTCTTGTAAGACCAATGACCTACTTCCTACAGGTATCAGATTTTAATAATGCTTATGCCTCTGGCTACGACTCATTTTTTTTTAATCCATTGCTCTGTTCGGCATAGTTCAGATGAACTGGACGCTGCACTCATTTACTGCAATAATTCTTCAGTCAAAAAAGTGGACAAAAGTCCGACGGAAGCAGTACTCGCTTTCCCAACAAATACTTAATTACACATATTTTCATGCTTCATACTTCTAATATGCAATGAGACTCAACCTCAAATTTATAACACGAGCATTTTTCAAGTTCAATGTGATAAATCCTAAAACTGCAATCGAATACAGTTTAAAAGTAAGATGAAATATTCTATGAAAAAAATATATTGCATTTCACATCGGTCCATGTTCATATGCAAAGATCCTTATCTCAGTGAAAGATTTGTTATTAATCATTAATAATGAAATCTTTTACTATGTTAAAAAACTGTTGTACAACAGAAAACTCTTGCAGCAAACAAATATTATCATTTAATTTGCATTATCATGAAGTTTCTATATTATAAATCTCCGGTTGTCTGTACCACCCCGTGGTAAACCCCTCTCTTTATTAGGGCAGGAGATTCCTCACTTACATTTTCAGAAGACCATCAACAGACTATCAGTCTGAACTTTAATTCATTTATTAATTATTTAAATTTCTCAATTATGATAATGTGTTCAACCATACCCGTTGGTGTAACTATGAATACACCCAATTTTCACTTTGTATTAACAAAACAAGCCAACCTGTCCAAACGTTTAATTTTTTTACACTTTAACAATAATGAACGAATTACAAATAAAATCCAATCCTAAAAATCCGAATCAATTCCGGAAGGTTCGATCACTTATATTGAATATTTGGGAGGCTATTATGGGCACTTCCAATGATTACACTCAAATAAAACTGAGTAAAGCTATATTTCTTCTGGCCATCCCTATGGTGCTTGAAATGGTAATGGAATCCATCTTTGCTATAGTTGATATTTATTTTGTATCTAAACTCGGTGCTAATGCTGTTGCCACAGTGGGAATAACAGAATCAGTAATCACCATTGTTTACAGCGTTGCCTTTGGGTTGAGCATGGCAACAACAGCTCTTGTTTCCAGAAGAATAGGAGAACATCGTCCTGTTAAGGCGGCTCACATAGCCTGGCAATCCATAGTGGTTGGCATGATAATATCTCTGAGCATCGCTATTCCCGGCATTATTTATGCCAAAGATATGTTAATCTTAATGGGAGCTTCTGAATCTTTGGTTAACAGTTTCAGCGGATATTCAACCATTATGCTGGGCGGCAATATGGTAATCATGCTATTATTTATTAACAATGCAATTTTTCGTGGTGCCGGAGATGCAGCCATTTCATTAAGGGTGCTTGTCATTGCCAATGGCTTAAATATTATATTAGACCCCCTGCTTATTTTTGGGATTGGAATTTTCCCTGAAATGGGAATAAAAGGTGCAGCCTGGGCCACAAATATAGGTAGAGGAATAGCAGTCATTTATCAATTTCACATTCTCTTTTCTTCCTCAGCAAGGGTGAAACTGATCAAAAACAAATTAAGTATTGATTGGAGAAGAATCATAAAAGTTTTAAAGATATCTGCAGGAGGAATCATGCAATCATTAATTGCTACGGCAAGTTGGATTGGGCTGGTTCGGATTGTATCATCATTTGGAAGCGAAGCTGTTGCTGGTTACACAATTGCTATCCGGATTATAATTTTCATCCTGCTACCTTCCTGGGGACTGAGTAATGCAGCCTCTACACTGGTAGGGCAAAACCTGGGAGCACAAAGACCTGATAGAGCAGAAAAATCGGTATGGTTTGCCGCCAGTGCCAATATGATATTTCTCGGAACTTTAAGTATCATATTTATTGTTATGCCTGAATTTTTTATCCGGTTATTTACACAAGAAACTGAGGTGGTTAAAATCGGGAAAGAATGCTTACGGATAGTGAGTTATGGATTTATTTCGTATGGATTAGGTATGGTATTAATTCAGGCTTTTAACGGAGCAGGTGACACTCGCACCCCTACCCGGATTAACCTGATAGCTTTTTGGATTATTGAACTTCCGCTAGCTTACTATTTATCCATACAAACTGAACTGGCACATAAAGGAAGTTTTTATGCCATCATAATTGCTGAAGTAATGATGACTTGCATCTCTCTGTGGCTGTTCAAAAAAGGCATATGGAAAAGAAACAAAGTATGAGATAACTGAAACATTTTACCTGAATTCGATTATTTTTTTAAGGTATTCGATAGAACAATGTTTCAGATTGATATAAAAGACTGATATACAAGAAATATTTTTCAGGGCTAACTAACTCTAAAAATTTAGCGCAGTATATCAGTCTTTTATTCAACAGCAGATATTAAAAAAACATTCTCTGTAGTCGCCTCTTTGGTTAGGATTCACATGATAAGTATGCTCGATTTAAATCAGCTGCTGCGCAGTAAAAACCGCATGTTCAGTAAACAAAACGGTAGTCCACCAGAGCAACTGTCGATAAAATGGGGTGCGGACTGATTTGAAATTAGAACTTACAAGCCCTGTTTGTCGGGCTTGTAAAACAAAAATGTTAAAACACTGAGTCTAGTCGGTTAATAGTAAAAAAATACGTATAAAAGAAAGGTAACCCCTTAATTTACAACCACTATTGAATGTATTGATTTTATATTAGCGATTTATCAAATTAATTGTAAAATAAAAGAAATTATACCGTTTTAGGCATAATTTCTTGATTGTTATAAATTGGGATCTTTTTTGAGTTATACAGTAAGTCGTTGTTTTAACTGATTTGCAATTTATCCTTTAGTAGTTTTCTAAAGGGATTTTATACTTATAGTTTGATAGTTAATTATTTTTTATAAATCCTTTTGAAGAATATACTTTAGAGTTAATAATGCATTTAAATATATATATTCCAGATGGTAAATCTAAATTGTAGTTTTGTATTGTACTGCTTTGTGTAATTTGTTTTATTAATAAACCATTTGTTGAATAAATATCGATAATTAATTCTTTGTTTTCAAATATTGATGATTTATTGTTGGGTTGCTTTACTATTATTTGACATTGGTTATTATTAGAGTTGCTATTTACAATGAATTCGCATTTACCATCTTTAATACTCTCATTTCCATTGGAGTTAAGACTATTTAATTCCGAACTTTTTAATATTGTATTATTTGATAATGATGCCTGAATTCCACTTTTTAATTTTGGGGCATGTTCTGGGAACCACCTAGCTTCAATGTTATTACTCTGAGTCCATTTAAGTATAGCATTAGCTCCTTCTTCATTCATGCGATATAAACAATATTCATCAATAAGTTTGTAGAAAATAAAAAGTTGATCTTCATCTGTAGTTTTAGTTAGGCTATATGTTACATCCTTGGTCAATTTTTCTGTAAAACTTGTAACGTTTACAATTTTTGAATTCAAATTATATTCAGCATTTAGTCCAATTGCTTGACTCTTATCATCTAAATATAAACTCTGAAGTCCTTCTGCATCAATCTGAATGTTAAGTGTATTTTCAATTTCATCTGTTGAGCTACTAGAAGATTCGTAACCAATAGTTGTTTCTCTTGAGAATTCGCTAACTTCTCCATAAAAATATCTTTTTCTGTCAATAACTTTATAATATTGACGCCTAACAAGCCTGTAGTATGGTGTAAATTTAACTTGAGCTTCTAAGGTATATGATTTATCTTTAACATATATATAAGGGATAATAGTTTGTCCAACTAATACGGTACCACAAGTATCACCTACATGAATATCATTATGGTATAAATTTGTTAATTGAGGAGGAGGCGTTGCTCTATTGTGATTGTTAATTATACAGTCGGAAGTAGATAATTTATTTGGAATAATGTCTATCTTTTCAAATTCAATCATTTGATTGCTACGCCCATGTTTTTTGTAAGCTTTAATATTCCCATCGTGTATACTTCTGTCAATCACTAAATTGGTTCCTTTTGAATATACATAGAAGCTTCCGTTTGATGCTTTTTCGAATTTCCATATTTGATTTTTGTGACCATGGAACTCTTTCCATGCAATAATATTGTTGTTATCTTTCCTTCTATCCAATATTTTTCCATTTGCTCGAGAAGTAATGACAGCTTCATTGCTTCCTGGGTATGTTGGCATAACTAACCATTGTTGATTATAATCTCCATGAAATTTATATGATTGAACATTTGCTGTTTTAACGTTTTGGTCAAAAACTTTTGTATTCGCCATATCTTTTATTGTGTATACAAAATAAGACCATTCTGGGAATACATCGGAAATAATTTCTGGTGAAGCTTGAGAATAACAATTATTGAATAATAAAATTGCAAATAACTTAAAAATAAAAATTTTCTTCATAATAATATTTGTTAAATTTAAAATACAAATATATATTTAATATAAAAGGTTTCAAAATATATACAGGGGGTAATGATTTTGAATAAAAAATACAATAAGAACAACAGTATTGTGATTTTAATTCACTATACATTTACAAATGTAAAGCAAAAGGTTTTTACCCG
The DNA here is from genome assembly GCA_050296935.1 of Marinilabiliaceae bacterium. Taxonomy (GTDB): domain Bacteria; phylum Bacteroidota; class Bacteroidia; order Bacteroidales; family Marinilabiliaceae; genus Saccharicrinis. The sequence goes on from JBNKRV010000161.1 coordinate 8,158, forward strand.
ATCAGGAGTAAGTCATCTCGTTGGATAGATGATAACTATCGATGGTAAACAACCTTTTTTTTGCTTAAACCCGTTGTATGCAGGGTTAATAATTGGTTTTGGGCTGTAAAAAGAGGCTTGAGCTTAATGGAACGCTTTGTTGATTCCATTGACATAAGAGAATACCTTTTAACATTGGGACTACCAGATAGGGATTCAAACAGGAGCTATGATTCAAGTCATATAATCTGATTGCTGAATTTGACAAAGGAAGTAGCAAATTAATCCCAAAAATTAATGCCGCACTAATTATTGCAATTTCTAGTCTACAAGCTTTCCAATATATTTTTATTAATTCAATCATTAAACCAAAGAAATTAAAATAATTACTACCATTACAATATATGTTTTCAACCATATTTTCTTCCAGTCATTCTTCTTATACTTAGATATAAACATAGATATAACATATCCTAACAACCTGAGTTCGATTAAAATTAATGGCTCAAATCGCTTATAAATATTGAGTTTCAAGGAATGTTTGCGAAAGCATAGCGGGCTATGGTAAGCAAATATGACGCAGAAAATCGGTATTTATAAGTGAAATTCATAGCTTTTCTTTAAATAATTGATTTACGGCTCTAAATTTTATCACCATAGCTCGCTATGTCTCAAAAGTTTATATTGTAAATCAATCATTTACTAAATTTTGAGCTCGCTAATTTTAATCGAACTCAGGTTATTAATCAAAGTCCAGAAGAAGTATCTTCTGCTTAGCACATAATTCGTTTCCTGATAGATTTTAAATTTGGGCGAAACTTTAATTTTTTGCTTTCATATTTAAAATCACTATTGTCCGGTAAATATTCGATTTTAATTATTCGTTAACCTTTGTCTTCGAGCCAGACAGGCTTTTACTTTTTCGCTACAGCTCGAAAAAGTAAACAAAAAGAGCCGCCGCTGACATGAAAAACCTAAAAATCAGTGCACTTCACTAAAAGAAAAGAACTCACTGCGTTCAAACAGCTTT
>JBNKRV010000162.1:0-37033 GCA_050296935.1 Marinilabiliaceae bacterium
AAATAGTCCAAGTGGGTTAATGTTTTTCATCATTGATAAATTTATAGTGTAAAAATACCATTTTTACAGCGTAAACAATCATCAAGTTATTAACAAACAACACATTATATCAACAAATAGTTTCTAGAGATACCCTTATAACTATCAGTTCATCTTTTTTTGTTATTTCGCAAACCTTTGAATAAAATTTAATCACACAAATGGCAGTAATCCATAAATGCACCTACATTGACAATTTATAGATTGTGAAATTTAAATCACATAATACAACACTCATGAATCAAATATAACTACCGATCAAACTATTATCTAAAGGTTATGAATCAATTGAATATATTTTTACAATTTTGTAACTTAAAATATGAAAAACCTGATCCTGTTATAAGGTGTAATTATATGTAAATGGCATACAAAAAGATCCATATCACCATCATACTATATTTTGCATTTTCAATATTATGTTGGGGACAACCTAAAACATATCTTTTTAAAAACTTAAGTAAATCACAAGGACTTTCAAGTAACTCCATTCAAACAATTCTAAAAGACAGTAAAGGCTATTACTGGTTCGGGACCATTGACGGGCTTAATAGATTTGATGGTTATACATTCACCAATTATAGAAATATACCTGAAGATAGCACATCAATAAGCGGCAACCTTATAACTTTTATTTTCGAAGCTCCAGATGGCCAAATATGGGTACAAGCTGATGGTTATTTCGAACAGTATGACCCTATTGAGAACAAATTCATCCATCATAATCAAATTTTTAATAACCAACTCACAGTTCCTAAAAACACAAGGCTTACTGCAGTTTACGACACATGTAATAATGTTTGGCTTGGAAGTCAATATGGATTATATAAATATGACACAAAACAGGAAAAATTATTAAAAATCCCCTCAAATCCGGCAAATCCAGATATGCTGTCAACAGACTCTATAATAGAAATCAGTGTTGATTCGCATAATAAAATATGGGTCATTACTTCAAATGACTTACTGGAACAAATTGATAACACTTCATTAAAGCGATCAAAAACTATAAAACTACCTCACTTAGATAATAGTAACTTTGACTTTTACATTGATTCTCAGGATAATATCTGGATTTACGAACAGAAATACAATTCCGGCATCTTTTGTTATTCAATAAAGAGAGACAGACTTGAGTTCTTTGAATTTAGCAAAGGACCAATAAATCCGGGAAATTACAGAATTAATAAGATTCTTGAGGACGATGAAAATAATCTATGGATAGGCACTGATCATGGAGGAATTACATTATTTAATAAAGAAACAAAGCAATCTCAACATATTGAATCTGACTATTCAAATAGTAAAAGTTTATCTGGTAATACAATAACGTATTTATATAAAGATGATAAAGGCTTTATCTGGATAGGAACATATAAAAATGGCATAAGTTATTACCATCCTAATATGTATAAGTTTAATCATATCCAGATACCCAAAGTAGGTAACGAAGAGATATCAAAAAATGATATTAATAACTTTATTGAAGCTGATACGGCCAACTTATGGATTGGCACCAATGGTTCCGGTCTGATTATTTATAACTATATAGACAACTCTTACAAACAACTAAAACACAATCCTGATGACCCAAATAGTATTAGTGCTAATGTTATTATTGGAATGTTAAAGGATTCGGAAAACAGAATCTGGATAGGCACTTATTATGGAGGTTTAAATTGTTTCCAAAATGGAATAAATACACATTATAATATAGATAAAAAAGGCGGATATAGTCTTTCCGATGATAAGGTTTACGATGTATGTGAGGATAAAGATGGTGACATTTGGGTGGCGACGCTATTAGGGGGTGTAAATATTATTGATGGCAATACCTTAAAGGTCAAACAAGTTATTGGAGGACTTGGGGTTTCTCCAATAAACTCTAATGTTGTGTTTGATGTTTACGCAGATAAAGATAATCGCCTCTGGTTTGCCACTGTAGATGGGGTCAGGTGCTTTAATAAAGGAACTAAAACATGGAAAGAATACAACCACAATGACAACGACACAACATCCATAGGTAGCAACTTGATTCACACTACATTACAGGATAAGCGAGGATGGATATGGATAGCGACATCTAATGGATTAAGCTTACTACAGAATAATACAGATAAGTTTAAAGTATTTAGAAAAAAGGATGGTCTCCCCTCCAATTATATATTAACACTGCTTGAAGATGATAATGACAACCTATGGATAAGTACATCAAATGGCATCTCTAATCTGGTTATCAAAGAGGATTCCACTGGTTTCAATTTTTCATTCAAAAATTATGATGAAAAGGATGGATTACAAAGTAACGAGTTTAATGAAAAAGCAGCCTTTAAAACAAGCAAAGGCGAACTTATTTTTGGAGGCAATAATGGATTTAACATATTTAAACCAGAAAATATAAAAGCCAAAAACATACATGCCCCTACCCTAATAACTGATATCCGACTTTTTAATGAAAGCCTTATTGACAATAAGGAAATGGCAAGAAAACTTAATGTTAACAAATCAATTCCATATATAGACGAACTCAGTATAAACTATCATAAAAACGTTATTTCAATTGAATTTGCCAACCTGAATTACTTATTTCCTGAAAGGCGACATTATCGATATATGTTAGATGGCTTTGATAAAGATTGGGTAACTACAACAGCAAATGAAAGAAAGGTAACATATACCAACTTAAATCCCGGCATATATTATTTTAAAGTATTCTCCGATACAAATGATGGTAGTTGGGATACGAAATCCTTAGCTACTTTAAAAATAATTATTCCTACACCATGGTGGATGACTCTGTTTTTTAAAGTAACAATTATATTTCTGTTTGCCGGTACAATTGTAGTCATATACCGAACCCGCATAATAAGATTAAAAAAGCGACAGTCAGAACTTCAAACTATCGTTGCAAATAGAACTAATGAACTTGAGGAATTAAACAAAATACTGGAAGAAAACCAAGAGGAGATTATAAATCAAAACGAAGAACTGGAACTACATCGTAACCATCTTGAGAAATTAATTGACATAAGAACAAAAGAGCTTCAAAAAGCAAAAATCAGAGCAGAAGAATCAGACAAACTAAAAACTTCGTTCCTGGCAAATATGTCTCACGAAATACGTACTCCAATGAATGCAATAATTGGCTTTTCTTCCTTAATGAAATCTGAAGTCCCACCTGAACACGATTGGTATGACTATACTGAAATTATACATGCTAACTGTGAATCATTATTGGTAATCATCAACGACATTTTAGATATTTCAAAAATAGAAGCCAACCAACTAACATTATACAAAGAATCTTTTGACATTATGATTCTAATAAATGAGATTTATGAACAATATCAATTAGCTTTAAATAGTCAAGTTGAATTTCAAAAAGAGATACCTGAAAATGGAGAAGAGAATTTGATGTATTCTGATCGAATGAGAATTAAGCAAGTATTAATAAATTTAATTGATAATGCAATAAAATATACTATTAATGGGGATATTAAATTTGGCTATATTATTGAAAACGGCTATTGTTCGTTCTTTGTAAAAGACACTGGTATCGGGATAGCAAAAGAAGACTTTAATAAACTATTTGAAGGCTTTATAAAAATAGAAAATAAACAAACAAGATATTATCAAGGAGCCGGACTCGGATTAGCTATATCCAAAAAACTTGTAGAAATGCTGGATGGAAACATTTGGGTAGAATCAGAAATTAATCGGGGAACTACCATACATTTTAAAATACCAATAGCTTAATGAATTTACTCAAATAAAACTACCTCGCTAAAAAAAAATGCCTGACATTATAAAATGTCAGGCATTGATAGAAATTAAAATAAGTTATGAGTATGTAATATCCTATATAGGATAATTAATAATTCTTAACATATACTTTTTCACCATCAACGATATAAAACCCGTTAGGTAACCCCTTAAGAGCATCCTCCTTTTCAACCTGAGTTTTTATTCTATTTCCCATGATATTGTACACATCAACAATACTATTGTCATTCTTGAATTTAATTGATTCAATAGCAGTTGGAAGAGAAGCAACTGTTCTAACATCATCAAAATAGTAGCTATCACCGTTTATTGAACCATCACCTAAATCAAAGTCAAAATTGATCGAAAATCTATCATAATTGGTGGCCGTCATCGTATTGCCAAAATCATCCATTACTGTTAAGTCAAAAGCTACATCAACCCATTTATCAACGGTAGTCACTCTTTGAGTAAACTGGTTAACTGGCCAATACGGGGATGCTGTATTATTTAGTTTAATAGTAACATCAATAGGTTTATCTACCAAAACTTTTACCATTAAATATGGAGTAGTTGCATTATTAATTTGATTAAAGGCAGGATCATTACCATTAATTAAGTCATTTGCAAGACTACAAGTATCATTTCCTAAATGTAAATACTCTCCAACATTAGCGGAAGTATTAATTCCTGAACTATTTGGATTGGCAACCTTCTGAAAACTCGCATATGGCCAAGCTCCGGTAGCTGACCATGTACCTGTAAAACCCAGATCAGCATTATTTGCATCAAAATCAAACATTACTTGTTGTGCATTAGTCGCAAAGCTCATGCACATTAAAACTGTCAATAAAAGTAAACTTTTTTTCATATCTATATTTTTTTGATTAATTGTTTAAACTTAAAATATTCTCCACACATCTTACTCCTCTTAATGTTGCATATTAGGTATTACAATGATTCATTCAGTAAAAATAACTACAATTCGAATTGCAGTTATGATATAGAAGCAAGAACCTATCACAAAATAAAACATAACAGTGTTCCAATACTAAAAAAAGCAGGCATATGCATTTTTTTAATCAATTCCTTTAAAAGGAAAAGAAACCTAAACATAGTTAGCAATAATTCAAAATTTGATAAAATTTACCAGTTCCTTAGAAAGTAGTATTACATAATTTTAAATGGTATTGAAATGGAATAATTGTATGGTTGATAATGACCGTGTAAACAGAATTTGAATCTCCGGTTTTATTTGCAATGTATTGATGAATTTGCACCTCCTAACCATCAAAAAAGTTACTAATAACCTCAGTTCGACATAAAATGAATGGCACTACCATATATAAATAATTGGACTCAAGGAATATCAGCGAAGGCATAGCGTGCTATGGTTAACTAATATGACGAAGAAAACTGTAGTTAATAAATGGGAATTACTATTTTTCCATTAAATGACCGATCCTTTTCTCTAAATTTAATCACCATAGCTCACTATGTTTCAAAATTTTATATTGTACATCAATCATTTAATAAAATCAGAGCTTGATAATTTTAAAAGAACTGAGGTTAATTAAACACACCAATTATTAATATACGGTCACTGAGCCTATTGGGATTAAAAATTAAAAACACCCAGAGATGCAATTACTTCCCCAGATGTTTCTAAAAAAATTATGTATTTTAAAAGGGATACTTAAAAAATTACCAAGCCCTCCTTCTCTGCCCCCCTTAGCTATTAAAAAGAATCGATAGTAGTATTAAGGGAGCATACATACGCCTATTCAACGATCATTTCAACTTAAAAACAATCATTTTTATCTATTGTAAATATACTATACAAAAAATCAGGCCTGTAGGATTTACTATCTGAAGTAAAAACCTACAGGCCTTATATAAGATTAACTATTATTTCAGTAAAATAGTTACTTTATTTTGATTACTCTGATATTATCAATCCCTGCAAACAATCCTGTAGCAGAAGGACCATCTGTGGTATTCATTGTTTGAATCATCAATTTAGCTTTACCTTCATCATTTCCAAATAATTGAGAAAATGAAGTAGCAGGATCACCATCTCCATTCCAACCTCCATTAGTAAATGAAGTAAGAGGAATTGTCTTAGTTATCCAATTTCCACCTGTAGTATAGCTAACAAAATTATCATCGGAAATCTTCCATGGTTGGTATAAATATCTAAAATTGTCTACTTCAGGACCCACAAAAATAGTTGTTCCATTCCATGGCTTCGGTACATTAATTTCAAACTTTACAGCCCAATCTTTAATATCATCATTTAAGTGCTCTGTAGGAATCCACACGCTATTTACAATAAAAACTATACGATAACTAGACCAGGCCTGCCAGTCCCATGCTGCTATTATATCATTTTTAAATACACCATAACGGCCTCTACTATAAGGAAACTCATCAGGATTTTCTTCAATTACACCTGCCGAATTCCCCCATTCAAGAGTGCCTATATCGTCAAAATTACATATCATACCTGTTACAAGGTCATTGACATTATAAATAGTAGAACCAGTTCCTGCAGCGGTTGTAATTGAAACCGGTCCGGAACCAGTTAAGGCTGGTACGATTATCTCTAGCACACTACCATCTGCTGATTCAGTATACTCCGTTACTTCAGAGCCGGCAAATGTTAATTCGCTAATACGTGTCAAATTGAAACCGTATAAATATACTACATCACCTTCTTGCGGATACTCACATGAAACTGCAGCAATTCTTGGAGGCCCTAAAATTCTTAAATGAAAATCAGACTTACCAATATTTGTAGAATAAGTAATAGTATTACCCAAATCAGTATCAAAATCAGAAAAATCAGCCGGAACTTGAACGATAACACTACTATCGGTATATACAACTGTACTTACATCAATATCAATTCCCTGAAATTGGATCGTATCAGCATTTTCAAGATTATATCCAACAATATTTATCTCTTGTCCGGGTACAATAAGATTAGTGACAGTATCGTTAGGCGCATCTGCAAAATTTCTTATATAAGAAATGTAGGGATCCCCTTTCACACTAATTTGAAATGTACCAATACCACCTTCACTAACAACTTCAATTTTATTGCGATATTCATCCGGTACATTCTGAAATTCAATAGATGGAATATTAATAACAGCATAATTATCTGCAAACAATCCTGGCATTACATTAGCGCTAACTCCATTAAAAAAAGCAGCATCTATTCCAGATAGGTTGTGACCTTCTAATACCACCCACTGTCCTGCAACAACATAATCAATGATAGTGTCATTAGGAGAAGCCTCATAATTCCTTATTTGTGTAATTACCGGGGCAGCCATTTCATCTTTTTTACAAGATGTAAGTTGTAACCCAATTGCAATAAAACATGAATACAACAGGAGGCTAAAACGATTAAATATTATTTTTTTCATAATTATTCGATTTATTTTTCATTAAAAATAATAAGGTACCGGCTCATCTAACAATAGTGGATCTGCCGTGATTTCATCAGAAGGAATTGGCAGCTTAAATGTATTTATGGTTGCCGGGGTAATGACACCTTGTCCCTTTCCGGCGGTTGCTACCCCATCACCATCAAGTGAAAATTCCACTCTTTCGCCATCATTTAAAAGAGCAATAGCTTTACTTGGATTATAATAAGAAAGTCTTACCAAATCAATCCAATACTGACTCTCAGCTGCCAACTCAACTCTTCGTTCTTTAAGAACTATATCATCATTAATCTCAGTTACAGCTTCAAGGCCAGCTCTATCATGATGTACTTTATTAAAGTATAACAATGCATCGGCATCACTTGTTGTGCCGTTATTACCTAAAATAGCTTCTGCATACACCAGATAAACATCCGACAGTCTAAGTAAAGGAGTATGTTCAGCAGAAGAGAACATGGTCATTGTTGGAGCCTTAATATCTTTTTCAGTACCGATGATATGTTTCTTCAAGCCTGCGTTACCAAGGTAGTCTAAACCTCCATTTACTTTATTTAATTCATCGTAATGATCCCCTTTATACATAAAAGTTGCTTTACGCCTAACAGAATCTGCCTCTGAATACTGCAGATACATATCATATGTAGGTTGAATACCTAGCCAGGCGGTTATTCCGCCTACACTCAAATCAGCTCCTGCGTTTGTGAACAATTGAAGCATATTTCCTCCTAACCACCCTTTATCTACAGAAGACCATTGAAGAGAAAATAAAATCTCTTCATTGTCAGTAAATTCATACTTAAACACATCCTCATAACTATCCATTAACTCTAAGCCACTGTTTTTACATACATTTCCTGCATACAGACTGGCACTATCAAGAAGAGCTTGGTTGCGTTGCCCTACAACTGTAGAATTCAATCCGGACCATGTTAAGTAAGTTTTAGCAAGCATCCCCTGTGCTGACCAGGTTGTTACCCTTCCCTTTTCATCAGTTTTAGGCAAATATTTTACAGCATACATAAGATCATTTACTACATACTGATATACATCTTTTGCAACAATCTTATAACGCAAAGGACTATCTATCAAATCCCTAACATCCTCAACTATAGGCACATCCCCCCATAAAACAGCAAGATTGTAATAGGCATATGCACGTATAAATTTAGCCTCTGCAATAGCTTCATTTATTACCTTTTCAGAAAGGGTGGAGGGAGCTTGCTCTGATATTGCATTAATAGTTAAGTTACAATTCTGAATTACAGCATACATTGCCCTCCAGTATTCAACAACCGATCCATTTAATCCGGTAACAGCAAAATTATTTAGTGGAACTGCATCTGCATTATACCCTAGTATCATATTTCCACTAAGCACATCACCAATTTGCAAGTAAGAGTTATACGTCCAACTTCCCCATTGTGGACCAGCATATAATGCAGCTGTAGCCAACCTTAACTGTTCCGGGGTTTGATAATAGATATCTGATTTGATATTAGATAGCGGCGGACGATCCAGAAAAGAATCGCTGCATGATGCTAAAAAACCAGCAACAACAACTGTTAAGTATATTATTTTTGACTTTAATTTCATAGCAATTTATTTAATTATTTATTTATTTGACAATGACATATTTACACCCAATGTAAATATTCGTGGCTGAGGATAGTAACCATTATCAACACCAGCATTTAAAGGATCCCATGATCCAATTTCAGGATCTAAACCAGAATAGTTAGTGATTGTAAATAAGTTATTTACAGATGCAAAAACTCTTAAAGAAGAAAGATTTGCTTTACGAAGCAAACGTTCAGAAAACCTATAGCCTAAAGTAATGCTTTTGCATTTTAAAAATGACCCATCTTCTACATACCTATCTGAAGTTCTTATATTACCATTAGTTTGATCATTTCTAAGCCCATGAATTTTTGTGTCAGGATTAACAACATATACATTGTTCACATCATCGTCTGATCCTTCAGGGTCAACTAATGCCAGTTTGGCATAATCCTTAATTGACTTAAAGTAGGTTGTACTTGCCAATGGATTTTCCGCATTGATGCGCAATTTATTAAATACTTTATTACCATAATTACCACTAAAGAAAATATTCAAATCGAAATTTTTATAGGTAAATGAGTTATTAAATCCAATCTGAAACAACGGAATTGGAGAACCTATGTAAGTTTGGTCTCTTTCATCAATAACGCCATCTTTGTTTTGATCCTTAAACATAAGATCACCATACCATATACTTCCTCCCGCTTTACCATAAGGTAATATTTCACCATTTTTAGTCGGCCTTGCATGAGGTTTGATACCCAATTCTGCATCACCTAAAAAGTCAACAGGGTTGGCATAAACGCCCTCTACTTCATATCCATAAAACTCACCTAGTGACCTTCCTGCTACAGTTCTACTTACTCCGCCCTGAGGAGCAATGAAAGCACCTTCAGCATTTAACTTAACCACTTTATTCTTATTAAGAGAAAAGGCAAAATTAGTTTTCCAGGTAAAGTCAGGCGTTTTAATATTCGTAGATCCGACATTAAACTCAAAACCTTTGTTTTCCATTGATCCCAGGTTACCATATGGTGCATCTATCAAAGTAGGGTTATAGGCTGTTTTAGTAGCAGCATACATAGGTAGTGAAACCCTCATTGCAAGTTCTTCTGTTTGCCTTAAATAGAAATCAACACCCAAACTTAATCGCCAATCAAATAACGTAACATCAAGACCTATATTGGAAGATTTTGTTTGCTCCCATGTTAACCTAGGTTCTCCAATAGCTGTGGTAAGCTGAGATATACCAGATAGAGCTGTTGGCCAGGAAGAAAGCACCGTTGCGTAGGCAAAGTTACGCCCTCCGGCTCTGTTCGTTAAACCATATCCGCCCCGTATCTTTAAGGCATTAATCACACTTACATTTTTCAGAAAGTTTTCATTTTTAATGTTCCATGCAACTGATCCAGAATAAGACAAGATCCATCGATTATCCTTAGCATAAATTGATGAACCATCGTAACGTGCGTTTCCTTGTAAAATGTATTTATCAAATAATCCTAAGTCAACCCGTCCAAAGTATGATTCCGTTGAACTATGATCCTTAGTACCATCATTTGAAGATTTTTCTTCATTTCCTAATCCAACTGTTCTTACATCATTTGAAGGAAAGCCTATACGTTTAGCTTGTACATATTCGTTTTTTCTAAGCTGAGCCTCATGACCTCCCATAACCGTCAGGTTATAATGATCTGCAAACAGATGATTATATGTAAAATAACTATTAAATGACAAATATTGACTCTGCCAATATCGGTATTCAGAAGTACTAAATACCCTTTCTACATTTCCAAAGTTATAAGATGGTTCAAACTTATCAGAAGTCTTATCTGAAAAATTTACACCAGCTTCATTTCTCAACTTTAAGTCTTTTGTAAAATTAATTTCAGCATACGAATTCAATCTTAATTCTCTATTCTTCTCCCCATAATCATTCAGCCTAGCTAATGCAACAGGGTTTGGTTGTGGCTGTATCCAACCAAAATCCTCAGTTGAAGCAGCATAGCTTCCATCTGAATTGTGAACGGTAATGTTAGGCCTCATCTCTAACGCCTGTTTAATTACATTACCTGATTCTTCACTTTTGTTTTCATCAACATATGAAAATGACACATCAGTACCCACTTTCATCCATTTAGTAGTTTGGTTATCCAGTTTAAGCTTAAAAGTCATCCTTTTAAAACTTGAACCTAAAGCAATACCTTCAGTATTATTATAGGATCCGGATAACAAATATTGTGTCACTTCATCTCCACCATTTACACTAAGTGTATGGTCATGAGTAGGAGCTACTCTAAACAGAGCCCCCTGCCAATCTGTACCCTTACCTAAATATTCAGGATTAGCAAACTCATCCTTGTGACCAAAATTCCAAACGTCACTACGTTCATTCATAAAAGTTGCATACTCTTGCAAATTCATTAAATCATAATGCTTTGGCACTTCTTTTAACGAAAATTTATAACCGTAAGTTATATTTGGAGCCCCAACACGCCCTCGTTTGGTAGTGATAATGATTACCCCATCGGTACCATCTGTACCATAAATTGCTGTAGCGGAAGCATCTTTCAATACATCCATCGTTTGAATATCTTCAGGATTAAGTCCAATTGTCGGGTCTTGCCCTTTGGGCATACGTACACCATCAATTACATATAAGGGCTGAGAACCATCTATTGAAGTAACACCACGAATTTGAACGCTATTACCAGCTCCCGGGCGCCCGGACACAGGCTGAACCATAACACCGGCAACCTGTCCTTGTAATGCCTGGGTTACAGTTGTAGGATTCCCTTTAACAATATCATCTGCTTTAATGGATGAAATAGCACCTCCTACATTTTTACGTGACGCAGATCCATACCCAATTGCTACAATATCATCCAACATTGTGACTTCATCTTTTAGCGAAACATTGATAATATTTTGATCTCCTACCAAAACTTCCTGAGATTCAAAACCAATAAAAGAAAAAACCAATGTTACACCTTTATCAACTTCTAGTTGATATGATCCATTAATATCGGTAATAGTTCCATAAGTTGATCCCTTAACAACAACATTAACACCAGGGATACCTGATCCATCCTGGATAGACTTTACAACTCCACTAATTGGGACTTTCTGCCCAAATATTGGCAACACACTTAAATTCATCAGCATAATGGCAAGAAGAACTTTACATCCTCCATTCAGCCACCTCATGCTTACTCTAAATTTCGACATCATAAAAAACATAGATTTTAGTCTAAAAAATAAAACAAAAACTCTTAATCAATTCTATATAGACGCAAAAATAGATATATCACCATAGAGAAAAGGGAGCGCCATGTTTTATTTATAGGAACTTCATGTTCTTTTTTAGCATTTATTAGCATTTATTAGCTTTAAATAATAAAATTAAGAAACATTAATATGAAACCCTCATTCTGTATTACATCTTTTAACACAGAAAGATTACTCAACTCAGTATGATAAACAGCCTTTTAAATAACTTCATACTTACTCTATGTATTTAAATATTTCAACATAAAAAACTATGCATATCATCACCAACAATACAATTCCATGTTTTTAATAAGGGTCATTATTGATTTTTCTCATTCGTAAACCTTTAAAAAATTCTCATCCGCCAGAAATCCATATTATAAGCCATTTGAAACCTTTAAACAAAAAAATCATCAAAGGATCTGAGTCAATAATTAACAACTCAGATTTTACACAAATTGTTTATAAAGCCTGATGTAAAACATAGTTCACATTATTACACAAATTAAAACCCAAAGCAATCCTTTTGAATTGATAACAGAACCATCGATCGCATAATAAAAGTATGCTAATAAAAGCAGTTCTTCTAAGCTATATGACACATTCCCGTTGTAAATTTATGGAAGCATTAAACATTGATGAAAGCGACTATTACATACCCCGGAACTAATGCAGCGATTGTACGGCATAGAATGTAATGCACGAGATCGGGATGTAAATACAGCTATCCGGTAACGCTCCCTCCAATTGTTTACCGGACCAGTATAAAAGATATGGAAGATTCGTTAAAAGAGAACCAACATCAAGTATAGCAGAAAAATCATACGGGCAAAGCTATCGACCATACCTATGGTTAATATGAGATTGACAATAACCAAATTGCAGACTCATAAGTCATTATGTTGCTCAGATGAGCAGGGAATGTAATCTGAACTCTGTCCAATGAATTTTGTTTACGATTTCAAATTAACTTATTCTTTATCTTTTTGTGACTTCTGATATTCCGATGGCGTAACCCCGAATTCGTTTTTAAAATTGATAGCAAACCTTTTAGGGGAATTAAATCCAACCTCATAGGCAATTTCTGAAATCTGCATCTGGCTTTGTTCAAGAAGCTGTTTTCCTCGTTTAAGACGAATAATCCGAATAAATTCAGCCGGTCCTTTGCCTGTAACTGACATTAACTTTTTATACAAATGGCTTCTACTTAATCCAACCTTAGCGCCTAATACTTCAACTGTAAATTCTGTGTCATTAATATGCTCTTCTACAATCTTGACCGCTTTTTCAATCAACTGTTCGTCTAATGAAGTTATAGTTATCTCACTTGGTGAAATATCAACTTTCTGACTAAATGAAATATGGCATTTTTCAGTCCACTCAAGCCATTTCTGAATTCTAAGCTTAAGGATATTAAAATTAAAAGGTTTAGTGATATAGTCATCTGCTCCTATTTCAAACCCTTCTATTTTAAATTCTTCGGTGGTACGTGCTGTTAACAATATAACCGGGATATGAGACCATTGAATATTAGTTTTAATTTGCTTACAAAGATCCGACCCATCCATAATTGGCATCATTACATCACTAACAACAATATTTATATCATATTTATCTAGTTTATCAAGTGCTTCTTTCCCATTATGCGCAATCAGTACTGAATAATCATCTGATAAACTGTCAGTCATAAACTCACAAAGGTCAGTATTATCATCTACAAATAACAAACCTGGTTTTGATGAGATTTCTTTAACCTCATCTTTGTTCAAACTTTCGTCATCATCTTCATCTTCATCAAGGAGGTCTTCATTTTCACTCCATTCCTGAATTGGCAAGGTTACTGTAAAAACACATCCATGTGGAAGATTATCTGATATAGAAATATCACCATGATGCATCAGGACATATTCACTTACTATATGTAACCCTATTCCACTTCCGGTTTTGTCCTGTTTTTGTGATGCTTGATAAAACCTTTCAAATACATGTTTCTTTTCTTCACTATTAATCCCGGGGCCTGTATCGGAAACTTTCACTTTAACATCACCTCCTTCTATACTAACATCAACTCTAACACTTCCTCCATTCGGGGTATATTTAAAGGCATTTGACAACAAATTTGCTATTATTTTATGCACTTTAACCGGATCGAATCGCATAAACAAGCTTTCAATCTCAAACTCAAAAGAAAACTTCATATCACGGTCATTTGCATGAGCACTAAAAGAAATGCATATATCTTTTACAAAATTTACAAAATCACCCAATTGAAGATGTAACACTTCTCCTCCAACATCTAATTTTCTAAAGTCCAACAATGAATTTATTAGTGTAAATAAGTGCTCTGCATTTTTATATACGGTATTTAATTTTTTTCGTAATTTTTCATCTAAATTTTCATCTAAAATACTTTGCAATGGAGTTGTTATAAGTGTTAGTGGAGTTCTTAAATCGTGGCTGACGTTTGTAAAAAACCTCAATTTCATTTCACCTAAGGTCTTTTCCTGCTCTTGCTTTAAATATCTTCTTTCTTGTTCAAGCTTAAGGTAATTTCTTTTCCGGTTTCGATAAAAAACAATAATTAAAAGCAACAGAAGTATAACAATAAATAATACTTTCCCTATCACTGATAAATAAAAAGGAGGATTAACATTTATGTCTAAAGATGTGTTACTCTTACTCCATACTCCACTACTATTACAGGCCTTTATAATAAGCTTATATGCTCCTGGTTTTAAGGACGAAAAGACTATTTTATTTTCCTTTGTCTCTACCCATTCATTGCTGAACCCCTGAAGCCAATACGCGTATTTATTTTTATCAGCATTCAATAAATCACCTGTTGAAAATTGAATAGCGATTAATTTATCTTTATAGCTGAAAGTTAATTCATCAGTCAGTTCAATAGCATTTTCAAGGATAATTCTATCATTATATACTGAATCTACTTGAATTTCATTATTACCAACACTTAAGCCTGTAAAAAAAACTTTTGTATTAGCCTCGCCCTTGTTTGATAATTTATTCGGGTTTATAACTGTAAAACCCGCATTATTACCAACAAGAATATCTCCATTTTCTCTCTTGCATAATGCCCTATTATTAAAATAATTTGTACTTAGACCATCTTTAGTTGAATAACTTCTAATAAAAAAATGAATATCTCCGAAAGTGTCTCTTTCTGTGTTAATCACAGATAAACCATTACTGGTCGGAACCCATAAATTCTTATGATTATCCTCAACAATACCCTGAACAATATTATCGCACAAACCATTTTTTTTATCTATATAGTATAAAGTATCCTTATTTATATCCCATACTGTTACACCCTTTCGATGTCCAAGCCACAATCTATTCTGAGAATCCTGATAAACATTATTGATCATCCTATCTTTAAATAATTGTGTTCCTTTCCTGTTACTAATTATAACAGAATGGTTTCGGTTAGTTATATCTATTTTTCCAAGTCCATTAACAGTGCCAACATATAAATTATCACCACCATCGTAATACATATCCAATGCATTATTCAATTCTTCCGAAACAAATATCAATGAATCAAGATTAGTCTCACCTGCTGGCAAATATTGAATCCCCCCATTTAAGCTACCAATCCATAATGCACCATATCGATCCTCCGCAAGACACCATATGTCATTAGAAAGCAATTTGCTATTTTCAATTGTGTAATGATTAAACCGTCCTTCTCTATAACAATATAATCCATTCAAATATGTAGCAATCCATAAGCAACCTTGCCTTCTTTCTAATAAATCTACTATAACATCATTTTTTGTGGGGAGTTTTTCATATACCCTTTCATCATCATTAGAAATTTTAAATAAACCATTGCCATCTGTCCCTAACCATACAATACTCTTCTTTCCTTCATATATAGAACTAACATCATTACAACCTGAATATTCAACATTTCTAAACTTTTGAAAACTCTCATGAGAAAATGATATACCATACTTGTTATGGCCTAACCATATTACACCATTATTATCCAGATATATACATTCAACATTATTTGATGCAAGTGATGATTTTTCAGATGGAATACTAACTTGATTTATATATTCACCACAAGCTTTATTATAGATATACACACCTGCATGATCCGTCCCAATCCAAACATTGCCTTTTTCGTCATCAATAATCTCCAAAACCCCATTACCTGATGTTTCAACTTTAGAATCAAATTGCATTACTTTCCATTCTGAATCCTGCTTTTTTTTGTACAGAACTTTTCCAGAATAACGAGAAAACAACCATATACCCTTACCGTTATCCACATAGAGTCCTGTGTATATTCTGACATCCTCCTCCTTTAATCCCCCTTTAATTTTCAGCAGCTTCTGCTCTCCTGTTCTACTATTAATTTGCCAAACATACCCTGCTTTATATATGGCATACAAATTTTCTCCATCATCACTTAATTTTGATGACAAAAATTCATCAAATTGAAAATTCAGCAGATTTTTTTTCAGAACCTTATTTTTAGTGTCATAATAGTAAACGACACGTCCACTCAACACCCATAATCCTTTGTTTTTATCAACATGAACTTTATATGTCCTGTCTACCTCAATTCCAAATTCTTCTATTAATTCAGGAATTGCACTGGAAAAACTATTCTTTTCCCTATTATACACCATATATGTATAGCCACAACTTATCCAGATATTTCCAAATCCATCTTCCTGCAAATCGTAAATATCAGTAATTTCTTCTTTGTTATCATCTTGAGAATACAGTTTAAAAATCTTGAAATTGTAACCATCATAACGATTTAAACCTGATTCTGTACCAATCCACAAAAAACCAAAACTGTCTTTTAAAATAGTTCGTACACTGCTGTTTGACAATCCATCCTTTGTATTCAGATGATGAAAAATATATGATGACTGATCATTAGCAAACAAAGAAGGTGCCCCAATTAAGATTAAGTTAAATAATAAGTAAAAAAAAATGCCCTTTCCCATAATTCTATTAGCTAAATATTGACAAGATAAATTTATGTATTTTTTTTATCGATTAAACTTTATTATAACTTTTCAGAGACTGTCATGTCTCGAATAAAGGGTTGCCATGTTACTCTAAACAGTAGCAAAACAATATATACAAAAGTAGTTTTCTATGATGATTAATAATCCCTGAAAACAACTGCATTAAATAGTGTTCGTCAATAAAGTCCAACTACTGCGCTGTTGCTCAAAATCCAAATCCTATTATACGCTGGCATACTGCGGTTTGAATATTTCACACGCCTTATATTTAAACTTTGTACTCCAAACTCCCTGCTTTATGGACAGGCACTTAACAGAGGGTTTCAACAGCAAAAACTTTTACTAAAGAGTTAAAACTGTCTATTTATCAAACCTGATTTGCAGAATAAAATTATCACTGTATTAATTATTGAAATACATTCAGATTATTTGCATAATCATAACTTAATGTGACCGTTTTACAAACCTCATTAAAATACCACAACATAACATTTTTCAATTTCTGCCTTTACCCGGTAGTTTTTCGTATATGTCCCGCAATATCAAAATTTTTAACATATTTGCCATCATACTTTGCAAAAAAATGAATCCATCAACATAATTCCAACCCATTTGTGTTTAGCTTGCGAACAGGATCGAAGTTGGTATTTGCCAAATAAGCCTGCGAACAATAAAACTCAAATTAAAAAACTTTAAAAACCAGTTTTCTTCAGAATTGTTTCGTTTCTAATTCTATGTAAACAAGACTACCTGAATGCACTCCCTGCTATTTTAAGTTCGGGAGTCTTTATTAACCTGAGTTCGATTAAAATTTTTAGCATTCATATTGACATAAAAGGCTGATATACAAGGCAAATTTTGCAGGACTAGCTCGATAGCTCGATAAATTTAACGAAGTAGATCAGTTTTTTATGCAAAGCATGAGAGTTTCCGCCTATAAACAGCGATCTTCTTCCTGAGAATTATTCAAAATAGCCCGCTATTCTTTCATAATTTTCAGTTGAATCTCACTATTTATAGGCGGTCTGAATCCAAAATTTTATGTCGAACTCAGGTTATTATTGGTTTATTGTCAGTGCCTGTCTGTAAAGTGGGGTGTTTGGATTATAAAGTTAAAATACAAGGCGTGTGAAAAATTAAAACCGCAGTATACCATCGTATATGAGGATTTGGATGTTGAGCAACAAAGCCGTAGTTAGACTTTATAGACGAATATTAGTTATCAATTTCCGATTGAAAAGCATCGTGCAATACACTGTTTTCAAACATTAATGCTAAATTAAAAGCCGGGCAGCTGAATCGAAAGTGTACGACGGGCATTGGTGCGATTTTTTGTATCAAGGCATTTGAATATACAGAAAGAAAACCAGCTGTAAACCACCAGTATTTTTGATGTTCAATAGTCAGATTATCCGTGTTGGGGTGTTTTAGTTTTACCCCTAGTTTAATTAAAGAGGATTCCAGAAGCATCTGAGCGAAGGGTTTTTTTACTTTTATGATAATACTCTCGATGTCAGTAATAAGTTTGGATCGGTATTCTTGTAATAGATTTGTTTGAGCCAATAATCGAGCCAAATGATATAAAATGATTTCTATTTTCGGATATTCTGGCGATGATTTAAAAGCAGACTTAAAGTAAAGTGAATATTTAATTGTTTCTCCAATTAATTTTAGAGTATCATTATCGTTAGTCGTATTTTCAAATTTATAGTAATGATTCCAAAGCATTACATTGCTTAGCACACAAATGTCGAATTCAATAGGCATTTTTTCACCAAACCATGTAGAATATGCTTTTAATTCCCGAAGTTGATGGTGTCCGTTTCCTATTGTTTTTTTATACTTATTTGCATATGACGGGAGAAATTCTTTTGTTTTATTGGCTTCGTGCTTATTGTAATCAGTTACCATTTGAACCATTGATGTCGTATCAACATCATCAGGTAACTTGAATTTATTAAAATGGTGTAATAAATAACCGTAAGGAAAGTGTTTGTTAGCTTTTTTTTGCCAAAAATTATAGGAGTTTCTGTCTTTTTTATCTATATAATTTTTAAAATTAGGTGCTAAAGTAGATTCTATCTCATTAATGATATCTAATTCTTCTATAGTCAGAAATCCGGAGTGGGATTTTAGTACGTATAAAACAGATGCAGAGAAAAATATATTGTCATCAGGGTGCTTAATGTTTAAAACAGTATTAGTTCTGTATGATGGAAAAATACCTTTTGAGAAGTATTGTTGATTACTGTTTATTTGTTGCTCCCTTATTCTTTGAAGAATTTGTAAGCGGTTCATGGTTTAATGTGAATTTTCAAAAAAAGGATTAAATAACTCAATTAATAATCAGAGGAGAACATTTTCAGGTGATTTCTATAAGCAGTAAAGGCATTAGCCCTTGATATAAAACCATGATACTTACCTCTGTCGATTACTGCCACATTAAATCTTCCTGATTTTCTGAATATCTCCACCAGATCTTCCATGTTGTCATCCGGACTGATAAAAAACTCGGGCATGTACATTAGATCTTTTACCTTTACCGTACTGTACTTTTCAGGTTCAAAAATAATTTCCCTGATATCATCCATTTTCACCATGCCTTGCAATATGTTATTTTTATCAACCACCGGGAACAGGTTTCGATGTGCTTTTGATATGACTTTGACCAAATCACCAAGTGTGGCTTCAGGTGAAATGATGGCAAAATCAGTTTCTATCAATTTGTTTACATCCATCAAGGTCATAATGTTTTGATCCTTATCATGGGTTAATAATTCCTTTCGTTTTGCTAATTGGTGAGTATATACGGAGTGTTTTTCAAAAGTTTTGGCAGTGACATAGCTTATTGTTGCTGTTATCATTAAGGGTAAAAACATGCTGTAACCACCAGAAAGGTCAGCAATTAAAAATAAACCAGTTAAGGGAGCATGTAATACTCCTGCAATTAATCCGGCCATGGCAATGAGGGCAAAGTTTTTTACAGGTAGCTCAATCCATCCCAACTTATTAACTATAGTAGCAAATAAAACACCGGTATTTGCTCCCATAAATAAGGTAGGTGCAAAAATTCCTCCAACTCCACCACTACCAAAAGTAATGGAGGTTGCAATAACTTTTACACCTATGGTAAGAGTCATTATTATTAAAAAGTTCACGAATGATTCATTGAGATGACTAAAGATTCCAACATCATGTAAATAAAATAATTCACCATTAAGAGCCCCGTTAATTACCTCATATCCTTCACCAAATAAATGGGGGAAAAACATAAGAAGTATGCCTAAACATACTGCACCAAAACCCAGGCGTGTCCATCCATTATTAATTTTTTCAAATAATCTCTCAACTAAGATGTACATTCGTGTGAAATAGGTTGCTACCAACCCGCAAACCAATCCCAGTATCACATAAAAAGTCAGTTCAGACAGGGTATAAGTGTAATCTACCTTAAATGGGTATAGCACTTGCTGTCCAAGGAAAAGATAGGATACCACTACAGCTGATGCCGATGAAAGTAAAAGAGGAACCAGCGAGGCAAGAGTAAGATCGAGCATTATAACTTCTAAAGCAAAAACGATGGCTGCAATGGGGGCTTTAAATATGGCAGACATGGCACCTGCACAAGCACAACCCAAAAGTAAAGTGATCTGTCTGTAATTAAGATGGAGTATTTTACCTATGTTAGATCCAATGGCTGCTCCGGTAGAAACGGTTGGTCCTTCAAGTCCAACAGATCCACCAAAGCCAACTGTAAATGAACTGGCGATTACAGATGAAATCATATTGTGGCTGTTCATTAACCCCTGGTTTTTTGAAATGGCATACAATACATTGGGAATACCGTGTCTAACCGGCCTGCGTACAACGTATTTAATAAATATAACCGCTAAGAAAATACCAATTCCGGGAGCAACTAAGTAGAGCCATTCAAATCCGCTAAGATGAATTACTTTTAATACATAATGATGAATAAACCCAACAGATTTTTTAATAATTACAGCTGCTAGCCCGGCTGCTATACCTATGATAATACTTAGTAATATTAAAAACTGACGATTACTAATATGCCTAAGTCTCCAGATAAAAAATCTTTTTCGTAGTGTTTCTTTTACCATCTATATTTAGATATCTTTTAAGGGCTTGTAATTCAGTTGTCCAATTTATAAAATATTTGGTTTGTTTAGCTACCTGAGAGATTTTTATTTGGTTTGATTAAATAAATTATTAGCGTAATTATGAACTATTTGCAACTAAATATGTTTAAATATTTATATGAAAAATTAAACAGTAGATGAGAGGGATATTTATTATTACTGTAATTCTGATTTTTTGTGGATTGCATTTAAAAGCTCAAAATCAATGGTTAAAGGGACATGTTAAGGATGCATATTCTAATCAGTCATTACCCTTTGTTAATATAATTGTATATAATACAACAGTTGGGGCAAGTACCGATACTTTGGGAAATTTTGAAATAAATACCGGAGATCAGGAATTTGTTCAGTTAAAGCTTTCTTATCTGGGTTATAAACCATTAATTACAGAGGAAATATACATTTCAAGAGTGGGTTCTAATTTTATAGAAATAGCATTAGAACCCACATCACAGTCAATTACTGAGGTCGTAGTGAAATCATCTCCTTTTATTGAAAAAATGGAAAGTCCTAACTCACTGAAAAGAATTGGCATTGATCAGATAGAAAAAAGTGCCGGAGCTAACCGGGATATTTCTAAAGTAATTCAATCTTTCCCTGGAGTGGCAAGTACCGTATCTTTTCGTAATGACATCATTGTTAGGGGAGGAGGCCCATCGGAAAACAGATTTTATGTGGATGGAATTGAGATTCCTACTATAAATCATTTTTCTACTCAAGGTGCATCCGGAGGACCTGTGGGGATTTTAAATGTTGATTTTATCAGGGAGGTTGATTTTTATTCTGGAGCTTTTCCTGCTTCTCGTGGAAATGCGCTGAGTTCCGTATTGGAAATCAAGCAAAAGGAGGGAAATAAAGATAAGACTGATTTTAAGGGGACTCTCGGAGCCAGTGAGATGGGACTTTCGGTTTCATCCCCTATTTCTGAAAAAACCAGTATGCTTGCATCTGTTCGACAGTCGTATTTGCAATTTTTATTTTCAGCATTAGATTTACCTTTTTTACCCACCTTTACCGATTTTCAGTTTAAAACAAAAACGAAAATAAATACACAAAACGAAATAACATTTTTGGGTTTTGGAGCTATTGATAAGTTTGATTTAAACGATAAAGCATCTGAAACACCCGAAAATCAATATATCTTATCTTATATTCCTGTAAATGAACAATGGAGCTATACAATTGGAGCTAACTACAAGCATTATTTTACAAAGAGTTACTTGTCTGTTGTAGCCAGTAGAAGTCATCTGGATAATTCTGCATTTAAATATTTGAATAATATTGAATTGCCTGATAATCTTACCACAGAATATTCGTCAACAGAAACAGATAACAAGTTCAGAGTAGAGTTATATTCAAAAGGAAACCAATTTACATATAATGGAGGTGTGTCATTTGAAAGTTCCTCATATACCAATGCTACTTATCGAAAAGAATTATCAGGTGATAATGTTATTGAGGTGGATTACAATACTACATTGGATTTTGTGAAGTATGGTGTGTTTGGAACAATTAATAAATCAGTTGTTAACAATCGGATTGATTTATCTCTGGGATTCAGGATGGATGGTAATTCTTACTCAGAATCTATGTCTGACTTGATTAATCAATTTAGTCCACGCTTGTCAGTATCTGTAATATTGCTATCTCCATTATCATATAACTTTAGTTTGGGTAGATATTATCAGTTGCCCGCATATACCACAATGGGTTACAAGGATTCTAATAATGTATTAATAAATAAATCCAACGATTTAAAGTATATATATTCCGATCAGTTTATAATGGGTCTTAAATATCAACCGAATAATTCTTCGAAATATACATTTGAAGGGTTTTATAAAAAATATGGAAATAATCCGTTTTCAATACGTGATTCAATTTCATTAGCAAATAAAGGAGGTGATTTTGGAGTTGTAGGGGATGAGGAAGTAAAATCCATAGGAATCGGTAGAGCTTATGGCTTTGAAATTATGGCAAGGCAAAAAACTTCCAATGGATTCAGTTTTGTATCCTCTTATACTTTTGTAAGGAGTGAGTTTGAAAATCTTTCTGGTGAGTATATTCCAAGTGCCTGGGATAACCGACATTTATTAACATTGACAATAAATAAGGAATTGAAAAGAAATTGGGATATAGGTATAAAGTGGCGTTATATAGGGGGAGCACCTTATACTCCTGTAGATGAGGATAAAACTACATTAAAAGAAGTATGGGATTCGGAAGGACGAGAAAAACTGGATTATAATAGATTTAATGAGGAAAGGTTAAATGCTTTTCATCAACTGGATATCAGACTGGATAAACAATATGTGTTTAAGAAGTGGGCTTTGGGCTTTTATCTGGATATTCAGAATTTATATAATTTTAAGATAAAGGATCCTGTAAAGTATGTGAAAAAACTTGATGGTTCAGGAAATGCTATAATTGAAAATCCGTCAGCACCAGAAAGTGAACAGCGGTATGTGTTTTCAGAAATTATAACAGAGAATGGAACGGTATTGCCTACTATAGGAATAAAGGTGGAGTTCTAGCCAAAATGAGAAATGCTTGTAAAAAAAGAACAAACTACCCTGGAAAATTCGAAAGAGTAGTTTGTTCAAAATAAAATGTGATTAAGGAATAGGTACACCAAGTTCTTTTTCAATCATTCTGAAAAGTTCAATGTGAGTTTTGTCGTGGATGGTTTTTAATGCAAAATGTCTTCTTAAAAATCTTTCCACTTTTTCATCCTTTCCATATAAATGAGAAAAATAATTAATGGAATGAGCCTGGTCGCACTTAATTGATTTATTGTCAAAGGATTTGCTTCTTGCCATAGCTAAGTTTTTTTGAGGTTCTAGATAAATTTTTTCGGAAAATACTGTGAGGTTGTTTTATCCTGCGTTTTTGTGGATAATTACCGGATGTACATTATACTGCTGATTACGACGTAACCAGCGTAAAGCATCTTTAATGCACTGAAACGTTTCTATCTGACAGTTATATGGAGAGATTAAGTTTTTAAGATGAAATGAAAGCTGCTCCTCTCTTTTGTTAATTACCGTAAAAGCAAAATTAATATGGTCATATTTTGCAGTTGCTTGCTTAATGCCATTAGAGATCTGAGAGAGGTTTGAAAAAGAAATATTTTCAAAGCCTTCAGGTGCTATCAGATGAACGCTCAGACATCTGGAATAGGAATTGTTTTTTTCAACTATATCAAAAAACTTTATAAACTCCTGAATTGTTGTACTTTTTTTAATAGTTACATCCAGGATTCCGCTTTTGTTGTTCCATTTTATTTTAATCATAATAAATTAAGGTTTGATGTTTGTTTTTATATGTGATTTAAAAGGATATTGAAGTTAATATATTACTGTTAAAAATGTAACATTTATTGTGTGACAAAAGTGTGACGCGTGTGCGTGTATTCTGTAATATACACATATACAGGGATATACGTGTTGTGTGTGGTTTTTGAATTTGATGAATTATCTGTTTTTGGTGATTAAATTCATTTTTCAATAGTTTAAAAGAATTCAGAATTGTTTGGATAAATCTGAATTCAAAATTTTATGTCGGACTCTGGTTAATGGTAACTACGTCTAATAATTTAATATCTTTGCTAGCTTACCTTTAAATATTGAGAGTAGTATTATGATACGATGAGGAATGAGTGTCAATTGTAATAATGCTGGCTTTATTATTACATAGTACTTGCCCTAAAACTCAAGTGGCAGATAAGAACGTTTCATTTTTGATGCTTTGGAAGCTCTTAAAATG
Organism: Marinilabiliaceae bacterium; assembly: GCA_050296935.1. Lineage (GTDB taxonomy): Bacteria > Bacteroidota > Bacteroidia > Bacteroidales > Marinilabiliaceae > Saccharicrinis. Next base: position 25,024 of record JBNKRV010000162.1, read on the forward strand.
GAGTATTCTTGCTGACACTACATAATTTTATAGCTGTGTAATAAATGGTGTGTACCTGTAGAATTAATTTAAATACTTATAATTTGATAGAAATATATGGCAAATAAGGTAACAGACTTATTTAAAATTAAATACCCGATTGTTCAGGGGGGTATGGTATGGTGTAGTGGATGGAAATTAGCTTCTGCGGTGAGTAACAATGGGGGATTAGGACTATTAGGAGCAGGTTCAATGTATCCGGATGTTCTCAAAGAACACATCCATAAAATGAAAAAGGCAACCAATAAGCCTTGGGGGGTTAATATTCCATTATTGTATCCGGATGTTGATAAGTTAATTGATTTAGTAATTGAAGAAGGAGTTAAAATCGTATTTACAAGTGCTGGTAGTCCATCTAAATTTACATCAAAATTAAAAGAGAATGGCATAACGGTTGCACATGTAATAGCTAATAGTCGTTTTGCTAAAAAGTGTGAAGATAGCGGAGTTGATGCTTTAGTTGCAGAAGGATTTGAAGCAGGTGGTCATAATAGCAGGGAAGAAACAACAACAATGGTTTTAATTCCTCAAATAAGTCAGAAAACAACTTTGCCATTAATTGCTGCCGGAGGCATTGGATCAGGTAAAGCTATGGCTGCAGCTATGGCCTTAGGGGCAGATGGTGTACAGATGGGTTCCAGATTTGCAGCGAGTAAAGAGTCTTCTGCTCATCCGGAATTCCTGAAAAAAGTAATTGAAGCTGGCGAAGGAGGTACTACATTAACACTGAAGCAACTTGCTCCTGTTCGACTTATACACAATAAATTCTCTTCCTTGGTGGATGAAGCACAGAAAAGAGGAGCTTCAATTGAAGAACTTCGCGATTTATTAGGTAAAGGAAGAGCTAAAAAAGGAATGTTTCTGGGAGATTTAGATGAAGGAGAATTGGAAATTGGACAAGTTTCTGCCTTAATTGATAAAGTTTTGCCGGTAAGTGTTATCATCGAAGATATTATTAAGGAATTTCATCAGACCTTAAATAGTGTAGTTAATAATAGTTTATTTTAATAATAGGTTATGATTGAAATCAAAAAGTTTACTTTGGAAAATGGACTGCGATTGGTTGTTCATAGTGACAAAACCACGCCTCTTGCTGCTATTAATGTATTGTATGATGTAGGTGCAAAAGATGAAGATCCGAATAAAACCGGATTTGCTCACTTATTTGAACATCTGATGTTCGGAGGAAGTATAAATATACCTTCATATGATGCCCCCCTTCAGAATGTGGGAGGAGATAATAATGCATGGACAAGTAACGATTTAACCAATTATTATCTGACCTTACCAGCATCAAACCTTGAAACTGGTCTTTGGTTAGAATCAGATAGAATGCTTGAACTTAATTTTTCGCAGGAATCATTAGATGTTCAAAAAAAGGTGGTTGTGGAAGAATTCAAACAAAGGTATCTGAATCAACCTTATGGAGATGTTCCGTTATTATTAAAGCCTTTGGCATATAAAGTTCATCCATACCAATGGCCAACAATTGGTAAAGAGGTAAAGCATATTGAAGATGCTGATTTAGAAGATGTGAAAAATTTCTTTTTTTCTCATTATGCTCCCAATAATGCCATATTAACCATAACAGGAAATGTAGATGCGGATGAAGTATATAAGTTGGTTGAAAAATGGTTTGGAACCATACCTGCGCGTAATGTTGTAAAGCGCAATTTGCCTGAAGAGCCTAAGCAAACAGAAATGCGAGAATTAACTGTGGAAAGAGATGTGCCTTCGGATATGTTCCAGATGGTTTTTCATATGTGTGGAAGAAATGAAAGAGATTATTATGCCCTGGATCTGTTATCGGATGTTTTATCCAATGGAGCTAGTTCAAGGTTGTATCAGCGCTTGGTGAAACAACAAAAGTTTTTTACAGATGTACATGCCTATATTTCCGGAGATATCGAAAATGGATTATTTACTTTTGCCGGACATGTATCTGATGATATTTCAATATATGAAGCGGAAAAAGCCATATGGAAAGAGATTGATGAAATAAAAACAACATTGGTTGAGGACTATGAACTTCAGAAAGTTAAGAATAAAGTAGAATCAACACTCATGTTTTCGGAAATAAATTATTTAAATAAAGCTATGAATTTAGCACAGTTTGAATTGCTTGGTGCTGCTGAAGATATAAACTGTGAAGTTGATCATTATCAGAAAGTTGATGCACAGCATATTAATAAGTGTGCTAATAGTGTATTAGTTGAATCCAACTGTTCTAAATTATATTACCTGTCAAAGGGAAAAAAGAGAAATATATGTTAATGAGAGAGAGTACTCCATCGTTTGTGTTGCCTTCAGGATTAAATATTTTGGATAGCAGTGATTTTAATTTAAATAATAATATTCCGATTCACCTAATTGAAGGCGGTACACAGGATGTAGTTAAAATTGATTTTATTTTTTCTGCAGGTGCTATCCGTGCACCAAAACCTTTGGTGGCTTCCTTTACAAATTATTTAATGCAGGAGGGTACTAAATCAATGAGTTCCATGGAAGTGGCTGAGAAAATTGATTTTTATGGTGCTTTCTTAGGGCAATCAACCAATTATCATCATGCACAATTGTCGTTGTATGCCTTAACAAAGTATTTGCCACAACTACTGCCTGTTATAGAGGATATCATAAAGAGACCTGCATTTGAGCCTCATGAATTTGATGTTTATCTGGCTAAAAGGAAACAGGAATATATGGTAGATTCAGAGAAAGTAAAAACTCTGGCTTACCGAAAATCACAGGAGGTTCTTTTTGGAGCCGATCATCCTTACGGAAGGGTTGCAAAACTTTATCATTATGATGATATTGGTTTAGAGGATATAAAGCAATTCCACCAATCCCGTTACAATTCAAAAAACTGTTCCATTGTGGTGGCAGGTCAACCTTCAAAGGCTATAAAGGAATTGCTTAATAAGCATTTTGGAGGCAGCGATTGGGGTAATAAGTCTGTTACAGAGGATGCTTTGCCTTTGGCCATTCCTGATGGTAATCATTTTCATTTAGTTGAAAAAGAGGACGCCATGCAGTCTGCCATTAAAATTGTGAGAAGCGGAGTTACAAAGGATCATCCCGACTATATTCCGTTGTTGGTTTTAAATACCATTTTCGGAGGGTATTTCGGATCCAGATTAATGAATAATCTAAGAGAAGAAAAGGGGCTTACATATGGTATCTCATCCTATATGATTTCATATATAGAGGCAGGTGTAATTGGAGTGACTACCGAAGTTCTGTCGGAAAAGAGAGAGATAGCAGTGCAGGAGGTTTTTAATGAGATGAACAGGATTTGTACCGAAGTTGTTGATAAAGAAGAGTTGGATCGGGTTAGAAACTATATGGTAGGTGACTTAATGAGAAACCTGGATGGTCCTTTTGCGATTTCAGATGCTTATAGAGGACTGTTTGGTTTTGACCTGGATTATAATTATTATAAAAAATTAGAAGAGACCATCATAAACATAACGGCAGAACAATTGAAAGAGCTGGCAAATAAGTATTTTGTAAAAGATGAATTTTATGTTGTAATAGCAGGAAAATAGTATTTTTTTACTTATAATTGCCAGTTATGCAAGAGTGGTGTTAATGGTCTGTTTTTAACTGTAATGAATCGGAATTCCTGAATGAACAAAACTTTAAGTGAAATAGAAGAAAAGAAACTTATCAGAAAGGAGTTTGAAACTTTAATAGGTTTGTGTCCTCGTTGTCAAACGGAGAATGGGCTTAAGCTTGTAAATAAGGCATTTGAGTTGGCGCGTGAGGCTCATAAAGGGGTGCGTAGAAAATCCGGAGAGCCTTATATATTACATCCGTTAGCTGTAGCCCGGATTGTGGCTGAGGAGATTGGTTTAGGAAGTACCGGGGTAGCCGCTGCTTTATTGCATGATGTAATAGAAGATACAGATTATACATATGAAGATCTGGAGGGTATTTTTGGTAAAAAAGTAGCCTCCATTGTTGATGGATTGACAAAGCTTTCGGGTGTTTTTGATAAAAATCAATCGGCTCAGGCTGAGAATTTCCGAAAACTCTTGCTTACAATGGTTGAGGATGTCAGGGTTATTATTATTAAACTGGCGGACAGACTCCATAATATGAGAACCCTGGGCTCAATGCCCGAACATAAACGACTGAAAATAGCAGGTGAAACATTGTTTATGTATGCACCTCTGGCTCATAGGTTAGGGCTGTATTCGTTAAAAACAGAACTGGAGGATTTAAGTTTAAAGTATGAGCACCCCGGTGTGTATCAGGATATTGTAGATAAAATTGAATCAAAGGAGCTTAAGAATAGAGATGTTTTAGGAAAATTTATTGGTACAATTAGTGAATCCCTAAGTAAAGCCGGTATTGAATTTGATATTAAAGCTCGTCCTAAATCGGTATATTCTATCTGGAATAAAATGCAGAAAAAGAATATTCCGGTCGATGAAATTTATGATGTTTTAGCCATTCGCATTGTTTTTAAACAAAACTCATTCTCTCCAGAAAAAGCACAATGTTGGAATATCTATTCATTAATAACAGATATATACAGGCCAAAGCCCGATAGGTTAAGAGATTGGGTTAGTACCCCGAAAGCTAACGGATATGAAGCACTTCATGCCACAGTGATGGGTACAGATGGTAAATGGGTTGAAATACAAATTCGTAGTGAGCGAATGAATGAAATTGCTGAACGCGGTTTTGCAGCTCATTACAAATATAAAGGGGTTCAGGATAAGGAATCGGAGTTGGATAATTGGCTGCAGCGAATCCGGGATCTGCTTGAAAATCCATCATCAGACTCCATGGAGTTTTTAGATGATTTTAAGCTTAATTTATTTGCATCTGAAATCATGGTGTTTACACCAAAAGGAGATGTGAAAGTAATGCCCAAGGGAGCTACAGCACTTGATTTTGCCTTTGAAATACATACCAAATTAGGTTATAAATGTATTGGAGCAAAAGTGAATTATAAATTGGTTCCGATAAGCTACGAACTTAAGAGTGGAGATCAGGTAGAGGTATTGACATCTGAAAAACAAAATCCGAAATTTGACTGGGTTAAGGTAGTTACAACCGCAAAGGCGAAAAAAGCCATTAAGGATGTGTTTAAAAAGGAGCGGAAAGAAATAATAAGTAATGGAGAAAAGTTAGTAGAGGAGGCACTTAATAAAAAGAAATTAACAACCAACAATAGAATTTTAAATAAGCTGCTCCGCTTTCATAAAATAGAAAGAAAAGAAGAGCTTTATTTTAAGGTAGGAAGTGAAAAAATTACTCTGGATAATCTGGATAAAATTTTAAGTGAAAAATCATCAAACAAACTTATTAAGTATTGGCGATTACAATTTGGTGGGGGTAGAAAGGAAAAGAATCAGGAAACTCCCAAAGTTGATAAACGCAAACCTTTAATATTATCGGATGACTCAGGAAATGATAATTATATTATTGCGAGTTGTTGTAATCCAATTCCGGGAGATGATGTGGTTGGATATGTAGATGATGATGAAAAAGTAATTCTCCATAGTAGAAAGTGTCCGGTTGCCATAAAATTAATGTCGAGTCAGGGAAATCAAATTGTATCCGCAGAATGGACCACGCATAAATTACTCTCATTTTTGGCCATAATAAACCTTACAGGTATTGATCAAATTGGTATCGTAAGTAAAATAACAAAAGTAATTTCAGAAGATCAGAATGTTAATATGCGCTCTATTCATATTGAAAGTCACGATGGGATATTCGATGGAACTATAAATCTATATATACATAATGTTGAGGATCTTAATAATTTGATTTATAATATAATGAAAATTAAAGGTGTTCATGGGGTTACCAGACAGGAACGGATTCAAAAATAAATGCTTGTTTTAATTTAGTCTAAACAACCTTTCTTTTTTAGGTTAAAATATATATCTTTAACCTGTTGTTTTTAATAGGATTATTTATGGATAAGGTGAAAGCTAAAGACGTGGTGAAGCAGATTTTTACAGAATTTTTGCAGAATAATGGTCACCGGAAAACGCCTGAAAGATTTGCAATATTAGAAGAAATATATTCTCGGGATGGTCATTTTGACATCGAATCGCTATATATTTTTATGAAGAATAAAAATTATAGAGTTAGTAGAGCCACTTTATATAACACCATTGATTTACTTTTAGAATGTAAACTGGTAATTAAGCATCAGTTTGGAAAGAATATTGCCCAGTTTGAAAAAGCTTTTGAATCAAAACAACACGATCACCTTATTTGTACCAATTGCGGAAGCGTTACTGAGTTTTGTGATCCGGGCATTCAAACAGTACTGAACAATGCTAGGGAAACAATGGAATTTCAGGTGTCACATCATTCATTATATATTTATGGTAGATGCCAGAAGTGCCAGTAATTTGATTTCCTGTTAAAATTCAACATATAAATTTACTCTCGATGGTACTATATATTTGAGCTTTTGCTTTAATGGTAAAAAATATATTAAAACCATGACATTATCCCATTTTTAATAGCTATTTTTACCGGTCGAAATTTTAGCATATCAAAGTCAGAATTTGCTAAAATTGAAATTATTACAAATGAAACATTCATGACCAGAAATGCCATAGGATTAAATTAATAATTCTGTGCTGTATGTTTGTGTTGTGATCCTAATTTTAAATACAAATGAAAGTTGATGTTCTACTTGGTCTTCAATGGGGAGACGAGGGCAAAGGTAAAGTAGTTGATGTGCTTACGCCTAAATATGATGTAATAACAAGGTTTCAAGGAGGACCCAATGCCGGTCATACACTTGAGTTTAATAATATTAAGCATGTATTGCATAATATTCCTTCAGGCATATTCCATGATACCAAGATGAATATTATAGGTAATGGTGTTGTTCTTGATCCTATCAGCTTTAAACAGGAGATTGATGAGTTGGAGGCTAAAGGCATGGACTTGACTAAGAACCTGATCATTTCAAAAAAAGCACATCTGATATTGCCTACTCATAGGATTTTAGATGCTGCTTCTGAAGCTTCAAAAGGGAAAACAAAAATTGGATCTACTTTGAAGGGCATTGGACCAACCTATATGGATAAAACAGGTAGGAATGGTTTAAGAGTAGGAGATGTTTTAAACGATTTTGATAAAAAATATGATGAATTAAAGAAGAAGCATGAGCAACTTCTTTCAATGTATGATTTTGAATACAATATTGAAGAGTTTGAAAAGGGACTTAAAGAAGGTATTGAATGTTTAAAAAAATTCAAGCTGATTGATAGTGAGCACCAGATTAATGGTTACCTGAAAAGTGGGAAAAGTGTTTTGGCAGAAGGAGCTCAGGGTACTTTACTTGATATTGACTTTGGATCATATCCTTTTGTGACTTCTTCAAATACTATATGTGCAGGAGCTTGTACAGGTATGGGGGTAGCACCCAATAAGATTGGGGAGGTATACGGTATTTTTAAGGCTTATTGTACACGAGTGGGGAGTGGTCCGTTCCCAACAGAACTGGAATGTGAAACAGGGGAACTACTTCGTAAGGCAGGGCACGAGTTCGGGGCAACAACAGGTCGTCCGAGAAGATGTGGTTGGCTGGATCTGGTAGCACTGAAATATTCAGTAATGATTAATGGAGTTACTCAATTAATTATGACAAAAGGAGATGTGCTAAGTTCTTTTGAAACAATAAAAGTAGGTACTTCTTATAAAATAAACGGAGAAGATATAACTGAGTTTCCATATGAACTTCCAGAAAACATGGAAGTGGGATATACTGAACTTCCTGGTTGGAAAGAAGACTTAACCGGATTAAAATCAGAAGATGATTTTCCTGCTGAATTAAAAAATTATATCGATTATTTAGAAAAAGAATTGGAGGTACCTATTACCATTGTATCAGTGGGTCCTGATCGCGATCAAACTATCGTTCGTAAGGGAAAGTAAGTATCACTACTTATAATATAAATAACCTGATTGACCTTTGTTGATCAGGTTTTTTTATTTGTAATGTATGCTGAATTAACCCGGAAGCTCAGGTTATTACAAAATATTATTGCAGAATGGTGTTTTATATATATTTTGTATAAGTTTTTAACACAACATTTATGCATCAGATTATAGAGCCAACATTGATATTAAATACAGAAATTTGTAAGGCTAATGTCAATAAAATGGCCATGCGGATTAAGAAATCCGGAGGGGTGTTTCGTCCTCATTTTAAAACACATCAGTCAGCTACTGTTGGTAATTGGTTTATAGATGAAGGTGTTGATTGTATTACTGTATCTTCATTTCAAATGGCTTCGTATTTTCAACAAAATGGTTGGAAGGACATCACAGTAGCTCTCTCTGCAAATTCAATTCATGCAAATGTTATAAATGAACTTGCTTCAAATATTAATTTAAATATTTTGTTGGAGGATGAAGCTTCCGTAATTAAGCTTGAAAAGGAAATATCAAATCCGGTAGGTGTATATATCAAGGTTGATACTGGATATCATAGAACTGGTATTGATGCTTTAGAATTAGGTGAAATAAAGAAGTTATTATCCATTCTTGAACATTCTAAAAATCTTATATTTATTGGTTTTCTTACACATGCCGGTAATACATATAATGCACGATCGAAAGATGAAATTCAGCAAATATCCAAAAAATCTATGGATAAAATGTTGGCATTAAAAGCTTTTTTGAAAGACAGTTTTCCATTAATGCAATTATCATGGGGTGATACTCCCAGTTGTTCTGTTTATGATGATTTTTATGGCATTGATGAATTTCGTCCCGGAAATTTTGTCTTTTATGATTATATGCAATCTCAAATAGGGAGTTGTACTTTAAATGATATAGCAGTCTGCTTAGCTGCGCCGGTATTAGCGGTACATCAAAGTAGAAATGAGATAGTGGTGCACGGAGGAGCTATTCATTTATCAAAAGACAGGGTGCAATTAAAGGATGGTACTGATTCTTATGGGAAAGTAGTTGTATTTAATGGAGATACATGGAATGTTGATAAGGTAATTGGTGAGGTGAAAGTTTTATCACAAGAGCATGGCGTGATTTCTGTAGAGAAAGAATATGAAGGAAAGATTATTCCCGGTGATATTGTTGGAATATTACCCGTTCATTCCTGTTTAACTGCCAATCTAATGAAAAGATTTTTCACTCAGGATGGTAACCTTATTGAAATGATGCAGTAAGAATATGGAAGTGAGTTTGAATAAAAAGGGTAAATAGCAAAGCAAAATTTAAATATATATGAAACTATCGTGTAAAAATTTAATGATAGTTCATGTAACAAATGAAAAAATGAATCGCATGAAACAAGTATTTCTACTGATAAGTTTAATTCTAATATTAGGAGGATGTGCCAGTAAAAGGTATGTTAAAAAAGCTCTTGAACTAGAAAACTCTGGCCTCTATTCTGATGCCGCTAATAATTATTATAATTCCCTAACAAAGAATATTAATAATATTGATGCCAAACTTGGACTTCAGCGGACCGGACAACTGGTGTTAGAGGATTATATTGAAAAGTTTAAAAGTCAGTATCAGAATGGAACACCTAAAGATGCAGTATATGCGTTTATAAATGCAGATAATTACAACAATAAGTTGAAAAAAGTGGGTATCAATCTTATTTTTCCTGAAGAGCAGAGATCCTATTATCAGGAAGTAGAGGATACTTATTTAAATACACTTTATCAGGAAGCTTCGAAAGCGCTTGATGTTGAGGAGTTTGCCAGTTCTGAAAGGATGTTCGCTGAAATCTTATCTCTGAATAACAATTATAAAGATGCTAAATCGAAGTGGATTATTGCAAAATATGAGCCTGTTTATCGAGAGGGTAAGGAGATGATGGGAAGTCAAATGTATCGTTCAGCTTACTTTGTATTTAAAAATATTATCGACAAAGTTAAGGTGTACGAAAATAGTATTGATTTAATGAATCAGTCTTTAGATAGTGCTAAAATAACAATTGCTATTTCAAGTATCAAAGCCAACTATACATCCTACCAGACATTGGCCGATCAGTTAAAAAGTAAATTAATTAATGGGATTAATGAAATAGAATCACCTTTATATGAAGTGGTTACTGGTTCTGTTAAAAACTTTGAGAGTGATCCGTTTATTAAAAAAGCTTATGAATATGATAGGACTAAGAAACCAGTGAAAAGCGGTGTTGTTTTAAATTCAAAAGCAATTATAGAAGGAGCGGTTCAAAATTTTAAGGTCTATAATGGGAAATTGATTAAACGAGAAAAAAGAGGCTATCTTAAAAGAACAGAAACCTATGTAGATAAAGAAACTCAGGAAAAAAAGACGCGTACCATATATGATAAGGTAAAATATTATGAGTATCAAATGGAACGGAAAGTGTTATTAACTTTTCAATATGCGATGAAGCGTACGGATAGAAATGAAATAGCTATTTCGGATGTTTTTAATCAGGAAGAATCAGACGGCGTGCATTATATCCAATTTGACGGCGATTATAAAAAATTAGTACCCGGATATTGGAAGTATATGTCAAAAGATAGTTCAGAAGATTATATCAACGATAAGGAAGAGTCCGTGAACGCTTTAAGAAAATTATATTCCAGTAAAAAAACAGCTAAGTCTATCCATGACTTGCAACAGGATTTGATGAATAAATGCATTGGTGCTATTGTGGCTCAAATAGAAAACTATAAACCAGAAAATTAAAGCAATATGAATTTTCATTTCCTGTCTTTTTTATTTTGTATCATAATTCTTGCAGGTTGCTCCTCTGCGAAAAAACAAGCGGAGTTGTTGGAGCAATCCAAGCCGATGTGGTTAAAGGAACGTCCGGTAAATAGAGGGTATTATTATGGAATTGGCATTACACCCAAAATTGGTGCACCTATGCTTTATGAAGATAAGGCTAAAGAACGTGCATTAGCTGACATTTCAAGTCAGATCAATGCTACTATAAAATCAGAAACCATGATGTATCAGGTCGAAGATCGGAATGGTGTTCGAGAATATCTTCAAAACAGAATTAAATCCACTTCGTCAGAATATCTTGAAGGTTATGAATATGTTGATAAATGGGAAGACCTGTCTAACGTGTATGTATTCTATCAACTTTCAAAGCAAAAATATATTGAGGTTAAAGAAAGGAGAAGGAGAGAAGCAATAAAAACTGCGACAGAAAAGTATTTAATGGCCCTTTCATTATATGCTAAGGGAAGCCATATAGAATCAATTGAGAACTATGCCTGGTGTATCGATTTGTTGAGTGGTTATATGAATCAATCAGTTACATCGGTTGTTGATGGAAAACAAGTGGATTTAATATCAGAATCAACAACCCAAATGAATAATATAATTAAGCTATTGACAATAAAGAAGGAGCCTGATAAAGGTATGTTTATAATAAAAGATCAACTAGAAAGAGATGTTGCAAATATGCCGGTTAAGCTTACTTTTTCCGGAGGATATTTAACAAATGATCATGTTAAATCTGACATTAATGGTTTTATTTCTATGCCGGAAATTCCTGATAATGAAAATTCAGAAGAAACTCTTCATGTTGAAGTGGATTTGGTAAATTTAGGCAGGCAAGTTACAAAAAACCTTTATGTTCGTAAGCTTATTGAAAATCAGAAGTCAGCAAAAGCAGTCATGAAATTGTAGAAAATAATAGAATTAGACCCGGGTTTTTAAATGCATGTTGCGGGTTAAAAGAATTCAATAGGGTATTCGTAAATTACGGATGCCCTGTTTTTTTCGATTTATTTTTAACCTGAGTTCGATTAAAATTTTAGAATTTAGATTGACATAAAAGGCTGATATACAAGGCAAATTTTGCAGGGCTAGCTCGCTAACTCGATAAATTTAACGAAGTAGATCAGTTTTTTATGCAAAGCATGAGAGTTTCCGCTTATAATTATTGCGATAAGTGAATGTAGAAGCAAAGTTTACTTTGATTATGCTGAACGCAGCAATAATCAGGAACTAAACAGCGATC
>JBNKRV010000163.1:0-6505 GCA_050296935.1 Marinilabiliaceae bacterium
AATATCCCAATTTGAGGGTCACTATTAAATTTTTCGTAAATACTTAACAGAGTATAAAACCCTTTTTTGTATGCGTTCATATTTTTTAATAAAGAGGTTTGTACGGATTTACATATCGGGTGTTATCTTGTCTGGCACTCCGGTTATAATCCGATGTGGGATCAGCAATATAACTAGGAGTAGGGTGGTGTTCCATCGGTTGCATTATTAAAAAATAAATAGTGGAAACACCTAAGCCTACAGGCCCTTCAAAACCAATGGCTATCATACATAAATCATCGGATAAACTTCATTGTTTTATAGGATCAATAATATGGTGTGTTGCCAATGGCGCTCCCATTTGATACTGAAATTTCTGTTTGAGTGTGTTTTTTTAATTTTCTTTTTTCATTTCTTACTTGTGTTGCAATAAATACTACACATGCTACAGATAGTATCATATAGAGTATTAAAGAATAATAATTAGACCTTTTTTTTTGCGAACGAAACTCTATATATTCATCATGCCTTGCATCTTTGTTTATTACAAAGAGTGTTATATTAAACCATGCGACTACTCCTGCTATTACAAATTCATAAGGAAATGTTATCTGATAATTACCTAATGTTATGTAAAATACTAAGTACCATAAGGATACAAGGTTTGTGCCAACAATAAAAGTAAATAATCCCAAGGCAAATATCCCAATTTGGGGGTCACTACTAAATTTTTCGTAAATACTTAACAGTGTATAAAACCCTTTTTTGTATGCGTTCATATTTTTTAATAAAGAGGTTTGTACGGATTTACATATCGGGTATTATCTTGTCTGGCACTCCTGTTGTAATCCGATGTGGGATCAGCAATAAAACTAGGAGTTGGATGGTGTTCCATAGGTTGCATAATTATAAAATACAGAGTGGAAACACCTAAGCCTACAGACCCTGCAAAACCAATGGCAGTCATACATAAATCATCGGATAAACTTCATTGTTTTATCGGATCAATAATATGGTGTGTTGCCAATGGCGCTCCCATTTGTTACTGAAATTTCTGTTTGAGTGTTTTTTTTAAATTCCATATTTCCATTTCTTACTTGTGTTGCAGTGAATACTAGGCATGTTACAGATAGTATCATATAGAGTATTAAAAATATATAATTAGACCTTTTCTTCTTCGAACGAAACTCTATATATTCATCATGCCTTGCATCTTTATTGGCAAAAAAGTATAAAACATTAAATAAAAAAACAGCTCCTGCTATTATATATCCATAAGGAAACATTAAATGATAATTACCTAATAGGATGTAAAACACCAAGTCCCAAAGGGATAAAAAGTTTGTAATAACAATAGTTGTAAATAAGCCAAAGGCAAATATCCCAATTTGGGGGTCACTACTAAATTTTTCGTAAATACTTAACAGAGTATAAAACCCTTTTTTGTATGCGTTCATATTTTTTAATAAAGAGGTTTGTACGGATTTACATATCTGGTGTTATCTTGTCTGGCACTACGGTTGTAATCCGATGTGGGATCAGCAATAAAACTGGGAGTAGGGTGGTGTTTCATAGGTTGCATAAGTATAAAATACAGTGTGGAAACACCTAAGCCTACAGACCCTTCAAAACCAATGGCTATCATACATAAATCATCGGATAAACTTCATTGTTTTATAGGATCAATAATATGGTGTGTTGCCAATGGCGCTCCCATTTGATACTGAAATTTCAGTTTTAGTGTGTTTTTTAAATTTCCTTTTTTCATTTCTTACTTGTGTTGCAGTAAATACTACACATGCTACAGATAGTATCATATAGAGTATTAAAAAATAATAATTAGACCTTTTTTTTTGCGAACGAAACTCTATATATTCATCATGCCTTGCATCTTTATTGGTAAAAAAGTATAAAACATTAAATAAAAAAACAGTCCCTGCTATTACCAATTCATATGGAAACATTGTCTGATAATTGCCCAATAAGATGTAAAACACCAAATACCATAAGGATAAAAAGTTCATACTAGTAATAAATGTAAATAAGCCAAAGGCAAATATCCCAATTTGAGGGTCACCACTAAATTTTTCGTAAATACTTAACAGAGTATAAAACCCTTTTTTGTATGCGTTCATATTTTTTAATAAAGAGGTTTGTACGGATTTACATATCGGGTGTTATCTTGTCTGGCACTACGGTTATAATCTGATGTGGGATCAGCAATAAAACTAGGAGTAGGGTGGTGTTCCATTGGTTGCATTATTAAAAAATAAATAGTGGAAACACCTAAACCTACTGGCCCTGCAAAACCAATAGCAGTCATAAACAAGTCGGCAGTGAGTCTTTCTCCACTGATTTCATCATTTGTATATGCATAAAAAGAACAGAAACCTCCTGCAGCACCAGCTGCAATACCAGTCCAAAATAGTGCACCACGCAGGCTTTGCAAATAGCGAGAACCTGTCATTAAAGCCTTAGATTCTTGATTGATAGCAATGGAGCCTTTTCTAAAGAGGGTAGCATCATTCATTCTTATTGGGCGAAAGCGATTGAGTTTTCTTGCCAGATGCATCTCCCAAGAGCCTGTAATTGCTCCTGTTGCAGTAATGGTGTTTCCTAAAGAATTGCTCTGGTTGGGTATTTCACCAGGGATTTCTAACTGCCCCATTTGATTGCTCATGCTACCAAAGGTTAATGCAAAATCGCTCCATTTTGTGGTAATCGATTTGTATTCACCGGTAAATTTATTGCTTACGCTTAGGGTTAGTTTAGTGGAGTCATTCATTCCAGAAAAAGAAACGTCAACATATTGGTAATCTTTGGGTATGGTCATTTTATTACCATGCCCCATATTAACGGTTAATGTTCCGTTGCCATTATCTTTAACCAATAATCTTTTAACAGCATCAGGGTTTGGTTGTTTTATTTGCTGCTTTTGCAGGCTTAATGCCACAGCCTCTTTTGACGTATCTATTTGCTGTGTAAAAAACGTTGTATGATAACTCTCATTGTACGGAATCCTTTGGGGAGAACTATACGAGAGATCATTGCGAGGTGGTATAGAACCATAGGATACATAGGCATAACCAACTCCTATAACAAAACCTTCGTAGAGCTGTTCAAACTCCACCATAACTTCAAATTGTGGAGCTGTAATGTATGTGTTGTTGTATTTACTCATTATTTAGTGTGTTTAGTGGCTATATAAAAACGCCAATAATTGCGTAATGCTTGTGCGGAAAAAGACTCATTTACACGAGTAAAACTCCGTTTTTTTGATTTCACAAGCCTCTGCTTCTGGCGGAGCAGGCATTGAGCTCAAAGCTTATATTTCAATTACTTGACTTAATGGACAAACACTAGTTGGTCCAACGGTTGTCAAAACTAATTCCGTTTATGGTCATTTCGTCGGGCGAAAGAATTAAGCCACTTGATAAACCGCCACCAACAGAGTCTACCTCACGGTCGAAGTTGATGCAATAGGCATTTATAAATTCTACTTTAAAAGGAGAGCTGGTACTTTCTGTTCTAAACTCAACTTTTCCGTTTTTTTTAATCCCCGGATTAAGAGCCCACGAATAAATGCTTTCGGGTAGCGTATGCTTAAACATTAAATGCATTTTGCCTCCACGAACCATGTTTTGAGGTTCGCCTTTGTGATCGATCATCTGGTTAAATGATATATTAAATTGAGCGAGTTGATACTCCTGGTTATCGATTGTAAACCAAACCGATAAATTAGTGTCGTCTTGTGAAAAATTTGGCATAGTATTTAATATTTAGCTTTTAAGGTTTGTCCATCTGTTTTCGTGAACCACAGATTCTAAAGTAAATTTCCGCACTTGAATTTTCATTTTAGTTAAGCTATAGCTTCTATCTTTTTTAGTATGTTTCATTTCCATGCCAATACATGCAGCATCTTCAAAAAATAATTTTTCTATGGGCATGTCATTGGCATCGCAGATAACAATGGAACCATTATGGAGCTTGTTAGATTTTAGCATCCATTGAATAAATTCAGCTGGCGGTATGTTAGCGTAACTAATGAGTATGGTGCCACCCATAACATCGGTTTGTACTTTTCCGTTTTGGTCGATTCCTTGTCCAAAACTGTATTTGCACGAAACCAACTCGTAGGCATTTTTGTAGAGACCGGTTATACTACTATCGGTAAGTTCGCCAAGCCTTAAGAAACTTTTATGTCCAAACATTTTTTTAAAATTATAGTATTTACAGAAATAGCTGTTCTGTTTTCTATTTTTTATTTTGTAATGTTTAATAATGTATTAAACTATAAATTGTTATCGATTTATAAATTTACTTTCTTCACATTCAATGGTCTGGTAAGTTTATATTCCTTTAATTTACTAGTATACATCAATTTAATAGTGGATATCTGAGTCCTGTGTAAACTAATGCTACATTCTTGTCTAAATTATTATAGTGTGCAAAGATATAATTTATCGTTAATAAGAAAAATGTTTCAGGTAAAATTTATTTTGTACAGATAGTAGTGTGTTTATGCTCTGTTGTATTGAAAATATGAATGGTGCTTATCTGTTTGTGTTTTATCATTAGCAAGTTATAATGCCAAATACATTTCCATTTGATTGATATATGTATTGTCTTTACGGTATGTCAAAGCAAGCAGAAATAAAGATAGAAGAGGACTTGAAATATTTGAAAGAACCCCGGAAATCACATTACAAAAAAGAAGAACAGGTCATACAGGCCTTTAAAAAACTTGGGACGATGTTATTGAAGAACGTGCAACTCTTGATGATATTGATACCAATAGCATTGCAAAGTATATAGACGATGCTAAAGACAGTGAGCGATTACCGGAAGTAAATGATTTATCGGCTTATCAATTTCTTGAGAAACTGCGTTTAACCGAAAATGGAAAATTAAAACGGTCAGCCATCATATTGTTCGGGAAAGATCCGAATCGTTTTTATCCTAATATTTCAGTAAAAATAGGGCGTTTTGTAAAGGACGATGCCGATTTGCGTTTTCAGGATGTTATAGAAGGGAATATGGTTTATTTGCTTGAAGAGGTTATCAAGCGGCTTGGCTATAAATACCTGGTGCAACAAATTGAGTTTAGGGGTATTCTAAGAATAGAAAAAGGAGAGTATCCACTGGCAGCTATACGTGAAATGCTGCTAAATTCTTTGGTTCACAGGGTGTACATGGGATCACATGTTCATATCAGGGTTTATGATGATAAGATATCAATCTGGAACGAAGGAGTTTTACCCTTCGGTTTGAATATTGAAGCTTTAAAAGAAAACCATAATTCACGTCCCCGCAATCCATTTATTGCCGATGTGTGTTTTAAAGCCGGTTATATAGATTCCTGGGGAAGAGGAACTTTAAAAATTATCAATTCTTGTAATGAAGCAGGCTTACCGGTACCTGAAATAATTGAGAAAGATGGAGGTATTCAGGTCACTTTGTATAAAGAAAAGATTGAAGATAGTTCCAATAGCGGAAATATTACGAAACATACCGGGTTGGTAGAAGGGTTGGTAGATAGTCAACAGAAAATAGTAAAACTGATAGCAGAGAATCCTCAGATTTCTAAAAAAGAAATGGCAGAAAGTATTGGTATTAGTACAACTGCAATTGATAAAAATATCTCGACTCTTAGAAAAAAGAATATAATTGAAAGAATTGGAGGCGATAAAACAGGTCGTTGGCAGATAATAATTCCCCAAAAGTAGAAATGCAATGACATTGGCAGAATTAATAAGATTACATTCGTGGTTAAGCGTAAAAATGACACTGGAAAAGTTGTTTTCTGATCAGGATGATTTTTTGAGGCTTATGAAAAGGTATTCTACACATTACGGACAATGAATATTCACGAAAGCAATGTGACTATCAATATTCAATGGATTCATGATGATTCCGACAATAGCGATTATGTTGATGTTTCGGGCTATTATACAAATCCTGCCGAGCATACTGATGAACTCACCAATTCATTGGCTATTGAATTTACACCATGGCAGGAATGGCTGGGGATGCCTATTGCCTGAATGAAATGACGTTTGCCGGTTTTGAACAGGAAGACGTTCAGTCAGAAATGGATCGAATAAAGAAAACTGCAGATGATTGCCTGAAACGGAGCTGTGGTTTTGCCAATGCAGTAGATGGCGTTATCTATATTGGCAGAGAATGAGTGGATGCGAATGAATGAGAGAATTCCAGAATCAGGAAAGTTGGTTGAAAGTTTGGCAGATGCTTGGCATTGCAGAATCAGCCGTTCAAAAATATTTAAAACATTGATCAGCAGTAGAGTATCTGAGGATCTGAATTTTGCGCAACAACGCAGTAGCTGGACTTTATAGACGAACACTATTTGAAACGTATTTGAGATAAAGAATCACTATTGTCCGGTAAATATTCGATTTTAATTATTTGTTAACCTTTGTCTTCGAGCCAGACAGGCTTTTACTTTTTCGCTACAGCTCGAAAAAGTAAACAAAAAGAGCCGCCGCTGACATGAAAAACCTAAAAA
>JBNKRV010000164.1:0-34243 GCA_050296935.1 Marinilabiliaceae bacterium
TTCATAGCTTTTCATTAAATAATCGATTTACGGCTCTAAATTTTATCACCATAGCTCGCTATGTCTCAAAAATTTATATTGTAAATCAATCATTTACTGAAATTTGAGCTCGCTAATTTTAATCGAACTCAGGTTAATAGACTTTCTAATGCTATTTGCTGGTTTATCCAAATAAGTTGGAGGATTAGTAAATACAGAGGATTGTATCTATGTTATTGTAAATACATTATCAAATACAAATTCAAAGTTTCAATTCGTTAAATAATTTATGAATTTCTAAGGTTATATTGTACCTTTGCCTGTCTTATTATAAAAATACACTTGAATTATGATTAAAGCAGAAATACATACCGAGAAAGGTGTAATGAAGGTAGAGTTATACGAAAAGGAAACACCAAAAACAGTTGAGAATTTTGTGAAATTAGCTAAAGATGGATTTTATGATGGGTTGGCATTTCACCGTGTAATCCCTGATTTTGTAATTCAAGGGGGATGTCCGTTTTCAAAAGATATGAGTAATCCAAGAGTTGGTACTGGTGGTCCCGGATATAGTATCGATTGCGAAACGAGTGCAGATAAACAATATCACGACAGAGGTGTATTATCAATGGCACATGCTGGTAGAAATACAGGAGGATCACAGTTTTTTGTTTGTCATAGTCGTGCTAACACTTCTCATTTAGATGGAAATCATACTTGTTTTGGAAAGGTATATGAGGGGTTAGAAGTGATTGATGAAATTGCAGCAGGTGATGTAATTGAGAGTATTAAGATAATTGAAGATTAACCAGATACAATTGAGAAAATGAATTTTGAATTAACAGGAAATTTGATAGTAAAAGATGATGAGCAAGCAATTAGCGCATCTTTTAAAAAGCGTGAATTTGTAGTAGAAGTAATTAACGAGCGTAACTCAGACTGGAACGACTATATTAAGTTTCAGCTAACTCAGGATCGTTGTAGCCAGTTAGATCCTTTTAACCTTGGAGAACCAGTAAAAGTTTCTTTTAATGTCAGAGGACGTAAATGGGAGAAAGATGGAAAAGTAAACTACTTTTCTAATCTTGAGGCATGGCGTTTAGAAAAGGTTCAGGCATCTGCTGATCCGGGAACACCACCACCACCATTTACAGAAGCTCAGGTTCCTCCAGCTGGAGATAACGAAGATTTACCGTTTTAAATATAAAAAGCCACTCAATAGAGTGGCTTTTTTTGTGAATCAGAACAATTTTTTTCCAATAACTGAAATTATTTGTGCTATTATGGAGTTTTGTAATCCTGGCTAATTAAATGGCAGAAATAGTATTTTTAACTATTCCCCAATCCCTTCGAGCATAAACATAAAACTATACTCAAGAGCAGTTTCACGGTATTGCTTAAATCTACCAGATGCTCCACCATGACCAGCTTCCATATTAGTATGCATAATAAGTAGATTATGGTCTGTTTTTTTATCTCTTAATTTGGCAATCCATTTGGCAGGTTCCCAATATTGCACTTGCGAATCAAATAGTCCTGTTGTAATTAGCATATTCGGATAATCCTGTGCTTTTACATTATCGTAAGGAGAATATTTCATCATATAATCATACAACTCTTTTTCTTTAGGATTTCCCCACTCATCAAATTCATTGGTTGTTAAGGGAATAGTTTCGTCAAGCATAGTGGATACAACATCAACAAATGGAACTGAAGCAATAACACCTTTGTATAATTCTGGTTGCATATTAACAATTGCTCCCATCAAAAGTCCTCCTGCACTGCCACCCATAGCATATAAATGACCAGTAGAGGTGTATTTGTTTTCGAGCAGGTAAATACTGCAGTCAATAAAGTCGTTAAAAGTATTTATTTTGTTCATCATCTTACCATCTTCATACCATTTTCGCCCCATTGCTTCACTACCTCTGATATGAGCGATAACATATATAAAACCTCTGTCTAACAGACTTAAACGAGTTGAGCTGAACCAAGGATCGATGTTACTGCCGTACGAACCATAACCATATAAAAGCAAAGGAGAAGTGCCATCTAGTTTGGTGCCTTTTTTATATACTATTGATAATGGTACTTTAACCCCATCTCTGGCCATAGCCCATTGGCGTTCCGTGACATATTCTTTGGGATTGTGTCCGCCAACCACTTCCTGTACTTTTTTAATCTCTTTTGATTTGGCTTTCATATTATAGTCTATCGTTGAAACCGGGGTGGTTAACGAACTATATGCATAACGTAAAGTTTCCGTGTTAAACTCTGGATTTCCATATGTATATGCTACATAAACAGGTTCTCCGAAATCCAGGTAATGCTCCTCTTTGGTTTCCTGGTTTATTATTCTTAGGTGCGTTAGCGCATTGGAACGTTCGCTTACAACCAAATAGTTTTTAAATACATCTATACCTTCTAACAATACATCATCCCTGTGAGGAATTACATCCTTCCAATTTTGAATTTCAGTTGCATCTTCAGGGGTTTCCATTAATTTAAAATTGGTGGCCTCATGATTGGTAACAATGTAAAACTTGTTTTCAAAATGTTCAATTGAATATTCGTGTTCAGTTCCTCTTGTAGTAAATTGTTTAAATTGTCCAGTTGGATTATCCGCTTTTAATATGTGATAATCGCTCACTAATGTGCTACTATTATATATAATCAGATATTTTTTTGATTTTGATTTATAAACACCAATATAATAAGAGGGATCTTTCTCCTGATAAACCATCACGTCTTTTAATAGGTCTGTTCCTAATTTGTGTCGCCATATTTTTTCAGTTAGCAGCGATACTTTATTTTTTGTAGTATAAAAATATGTTTGGTTATCATTAGCCCAGGCACCATCAGGTGAAGCGTTCTTAATTTCATCAGTCAGGAATTCTCCAGTTTCCAGATTTTTAAACCGGATGGTATATACCCTTCGACTCAATGTATCTTCACCAAAGGCTAGTAATTTGTTATCCGGGCTAATTTCTAAACCGCTGGCATCATAATATTCATGACCTATAGCCAGTTCATTTTCATCTAAAACAATCTCTTCTTTATTATCGAGTGATTCTTTCTTTCTACAGTGAATTGGGTATTCACCACTTTCTTTATATCTGGTATAATACCAATATCCATTGGAGAAATAGGGTACGGATTCATCATCTTTTTTTATTCGACCCACAATTTCATTATACAGTTTTTCTTGAAGTTTTGTGGTGTTTTTCATAACAGAATCGGTATAGCTGTTTTCCGCATTCAGATATTTCAGCACTTTTTTAGTTTGAGCATCAGGAGTATCTGCATTCTTTTGTTCATCAGTCAATCGCATCCAGAAATAGGGGTCAACTCTGGTATCTCCATGGATGGATAGTATTGAATCTTTTTTTTCGGCAATTGGAGGATTGGGTAAATTTTCAGGAATTAAATCAGTTTTTTTTATTGGGGAGGAGCATGATGCAAAAATAAGACTTATAAAAATCACTCGTGTTAATAGGATATACATATTTAGTTTTGTTAATTGGTTAATATGAGGTAAAATTATACATCATTCATTAATTTACAACAAGCTTTTATCATGTTTGTTTAATGAATAACGTTTGTGTTTATACTATTTGCTGTTCAGATATTGAATCATGAATAGGTTTAATGTTATTTTTATTAATCACTTATTAATCAGGCATGAAGATACTTTTAACTGGAGCAAATGGATATATTGGTATGCGATTATTACCTGTATTGCTGAATATGAATTATCAGGTTATTTGTGCAGTGAGAGATAAATCGCGTTTTAATGTTCCATATAAAAACATAACTGTTGTTGAAATAGATTTACTTAAGCCTGATACATTAGATAATATTCCTAAGGATATTGATGGAGCTTTCTATCTGGTTCACTCCATGAGTTCTTCAACCGGAGATTTTGATGAACAGGAATCTATGTCGGCGACTAATTTTATCAATGCAGTATTAAATACCAACATTCAGCATGTGGTGTATTTAAGTGGGATAGTTAATGATCCTCAATTATCAAGGCATTTAAAATCACGCAAAGGTGTTGAAGAAATCCTTGATTCAGGACATTTTCATTTAACTACCTTAAGGACTGGAATTATTATTGGATCGGGAAGTTCATCCTTTGAAATTGTCCGTGATTTGGTAGAAAAACTTCCTGTGATGATAACTCCCCAATGGATTCAGACCAGGTCTCAACCTATAGCCATTAGAAATGTGATAGAGTTTTTATCGCGATGTATTTTTTGTGCTGAAGTTTATGATAATGTATATGATATAGCTGGCCCTGATATACTTACCTATAAACAAATGATGTTGCAATTGGCAGAGGTTCGCGGTTTAAAACGATTTATATTTTCATTACCGGTCATGACACCCCGACTGTCGTCATATTGGTTGTATTTTGTTACTTCTACTTCGTATTTCTTAGCCGTAAATTTAGTCAATAGTATGAAGGTTGAAGTGGTAGCCCAAAAAAACAATCTGGCAGAATTGCTTAACGTGAATTGCATTACTTACAAGGAAGGTGTTAAGCTGGCTTTTAACAGAATAGCTCAAAATGAAGTTATATCAAGCTGGAAAGATTCAATGGTTAGTAGTCATTTTAGTACTCATATTCAACCATTTATGCAGGTGCCAACGTATGGTTGTTTTGTCGATCACCGGCAGTGTGAAATTAATAATACAAAGGATGTTATCAATAATATTTGGAACATCGGTGGTGAAAATGGATGGTATACTGGAAATTTACTCTGGAGGCTCAGAGGTTTATTGGATAAACTTGTCGGAGGAGTTGGACTAAGAAGAGGCCGTACACACGCTCATGAAATAAATGCTGGAGATGCATTGGATTTTTGGAGGGTTTTATTGGCCAATAAAGAAAAAGGTCGGCTATTACTTTATGCAGAAATGAGATTGCCTGGTGAAGCATGGTTAGAATTTAAAATTGAGAATAATCTGTTACATCAAACGGCTACTTTCAGACCCAAAGGCCTGTTGGGAAGATTATATTGGTATGCCGTGCTACCATTTCATTCTTTTATTTTTGGGAATATGATAAAAAAATTTCTAAAAATTAATAAATGAATTAGATGCACAGATAATCAGTGTTATACATGTTTTTCTGACAGGTAAATATTTGCTTCTTTTATTTGAGTTTTTCAATATAATTAAATTACTTTTACATATAAATGTAATTGCGTTTTAGCGTAAAAAAATGGAAAAGATATCTTTAGTTATATTAAAAGTTATTTGGCTGAATATTATCAGTTCGAGGATATCTTATTCAACACTTCCTCTCTCATTTCTTTATATATTTTCTGAACTATAATACACTGATTGTAGAATATCAGGTCGGTTTCAGAATGTTTTTTCTTGTGGTAACAGACCCCTTAAATTGAAAAGCCGAAATTAAACTTTTGCCGGTTTTTGTAATTTCCTTAGAGTGAAATACAATGTAGGAATTATCGTTTCGTGTTTGCCAATTTACACTTATACACTCATACTCAAATAGCGGATTTGATTATTGAAATAATCATTTATTGATTTAACCAATTGGTGGTTATTGTCAGTTAATGTGGATTTTTATTAAAAATAAAGTCGAAGAATTTATCGAATAAATTGTAACAAACGATGAAACCATACATCACCTTTTTAAATAATACGGTCAATAAAAATACGGAATTATTGTCCGGACATCAAGGCTCAATTAAGTGGGTAAATAATGAATCTTCATGGGCTATGGAAACGGAACGAAATCAGTTAATAGAAAGTCTGAAAACAAAAGTAAATTCATCATACAAAAATTCAAAGCTTTGGTATAAAAGCCTTTCGAAGGGATGTGAATTATGTGCAGCAGGGGAGTGGTCATGTCTTTTTGTGAATAATATCTGCAATGCAACATGTAACTTTTGTCCCACCGGTCAGCAATCAGATGAAATACCATCATCGCAAGGAAGTACATTTTATTCACCTAAAGAATACGCAGATTATATTAACTATTTCGATTTTAAAGGTGTCAGTTTAAGTGGAGGAGAGCCGTTGTTAACTCTTCCTAAAACCATTGAATTTATTGAAGCAATCAGAAAATATTGCAGACCAGACATTTATTTGTGGATGTATTCAAATGGCCTTTTAGGTAGTAAATCTATATTTAAACACCTAAAAAGTTTAGGTCTGGATGAAGTGAGATTTAATTTGGTGGCAGGAAATTTTGATTTGAGTGTTATTGAAAAAGCATCACCGTATATTAAAAATATAACAGTTGAAATACCAGCAGTTCCGGAGCACTATGAAAAGCTAATATCGATACTTCCGCAATTGGTAACCATGGGTGTGACAAATATAAATCTGCATCAATTAAGGGTGACTCCTCATAATGTAAATAAAATGATTTGCAAGGGATACACCTTTGTTCATGGTGATCCGGTTACCGTTGCAGAATCTGAATTAACGGCACTTAGACTTATTGAGTATGCTTTTGAAAATCATATTCAGATAGGGATTAACTATTGCAATTATCATTATAAAAATAATTTTCAAAAAGCAGGTTACAGAAGAAAAATGGCCTCAAAATTTGCAGATGTGAATCAGGAAGTAACCGAGAAAGGTTATGTAAGAACAATACATGGTTTATCAGGAAAGAAATCAACAGCATTAACATTACCAAATCTCATTAAAAAGATCGATAAATATGAGGATCTGAAATTGGATTATTCCCGATTCCATTTTGGTGATCTAATGGATGAAACGCACGAAGAGAATAAGGTTGAGATTAAGGGAAAGCAATATCAACTTATGGAAATTTCTGTTGCCAGCAACATTGAGATATCAAGTAAACTATACTTACAAGCACTTGAATTTGATACTGCCAAGGCCTTTAATCTGGATGAAATGTTTAAGGTGTTTTTATATGAGAAAATTGAGGATGGTTTACCGGAGTATTACTAATCGAATTTAGAATGCTTGTTACTAACAACTGTTTATTGATTATAATCGTTTTTAATTAAATGAACATACATATAAGGAAAGCCGAAGCAAATGATCAATGTTTTCTGGTAAATCTGGAAAAAGCTTCATTTCCAAAATTTCAGCAAAGTAAAATCAGAAGTATCCACTTGAGTTTGCATAGCCATTCTCAGGAGGCATGGATAGTTGAAGAAAAGTCAAATAGAAATCATCAACTGGGTGCAACAGTATTGTTTAAATACAAAAGGGCACTTCGAATATATTCAATTGCCTTGCTTCCTGAATTTAGAAATAAGGGTTTAGGATCATTAATATTAAATGAAATTGTTGATTATGCTCGAAAAAATCATTTCTATAAAGTGATTCTTGAAGTAAGAAAAAGTAATGTAGATTTGATAAACTGGTATGTTAAGCATGGTTTTAAAGTACTGAAAACAATTCCTGATTATTATAAGATAGGAGAGGACGGAATTAAAATGGAGCTTTTAACCGAAAGTGAATTACCATCTTCAAAAACTACCAATATTATTGTAATTAATCAACCTCATAAGTGGACTTTTAACGATGTAAATACCAGGGTAATATCTGTTAAGGAATATATTAACAATCCTGTTTATCATTCTAATACAGGATTAAGAGTATTTAATCTTTGTAGTTCATATAAGTATCAGAGTTATGGTTACTATGTTTCGTTGCTGGCTTCAGCTCGAGGTCAACGAATAATACCGGGGATTGATACTATACGTGATTTCAGATTGAAGAATGTAGTACGTTCTGCAGCATATGATTTGGATGAATTAATGAATAAAGCGCTGTCAAAACAGGAACAGTCACCATTTAGTTTGCATATATATTTCGGGCAGACTAAGCATAAAGAATTTAAAACTTTAGCCTGGCAATTGTATCTGCTTTTTGAAGCGCCAATGTTTGAGGTTAACTTTATAAAATTGCAACGATGGATTATTAAAGATGTGAAGGTTTTGTTCCTGAATAAGTTACGGCAGGATGAAATAGAAATGATGTATGGGTTTGCAGGTAGCTATTTTAGTAAAAAGCGATTTAATAAAACGAAACTCAATAACTACAAATATGACATTGCTATTTTGGTTAATCCGGATGAACCAACGCCTCCTTCATGTAATCAGGCATTGCAAAAGTTTAAAGAGGCAGCAAATAAAAAAGGACTTTATGCGGAGTTTATTACTAAGTCTGATTTTGATAAAATAAATGAGTTTGATGCTCTTTTTATCAGGGAAACTACCAGTGTTAACAATCATACGTATGAATTTTCCAGAATGGCCTATGCTGAAGGGTTGGTAGTAATTGATGATCCCTGGTCAATTTTGAAATGTTCTAATAAGATTTTTCAACATGAATTGTTTAGAAAACATAAGGTGTTAACTCCCAATACCATTGTTTTTACAAAAAACTTCTTTAAAAAAGGTGATCTGGATTCATTGCAGTTTCCACTCGTTTTAAAACAGCCGGATAGTGCATTCTCATTAGGTATAACTAAGGTTGAAAATAAGGAAGAAGCATTAATGGCATTGAATGATTTATTTAAGAAATCAGATATGGTAGTTT
This sequence comes from Marinilabiliaceae bacterium, assembly GCA_050296935.1. GTDB lineage: Bacteria > Bacteroidota > Bacteroidia > Bacteroidales > Marinilabiliaceae > Saccharicrinis. The sequence goes on from JBNKRV010000164.1 coordinate 8,545, forward strand.
GTCAGGAATTCCTCTATTCTGAGTACGACTGGCGCATTGGGTTATTGGATAACCAACCTCTTTTTGCCTGTAAATATTATATGTCAAAAGGACATTGGCAAATCTACAATTGGAGAGGAGAGGAGGAGGAAACATCTGGTTCTTTCGAAACACTGAAAATTGAAGACGTGCCTGATGAAGTGCTTCAAACTGCATTAAAAGCCGCAGGACTTATTGGCGATGGTTTGTATGGTGTCGATTTAAAAATGCTTGATAATAAGGTGTATGTTGTTGAGGTCAATGATAATCCGAATATTGATTCAGGCATTGAGGATGATGTATTAAAAGATGAACTATATAAAAAAATTATTGATTCATTATACAACCGGATTGAAATATCTAAAAACATACAAAAAATTGATTTCAGAAAGAAATAGTTGAAATCGATTATTTCGTATCATATATTTTAACTTCTGAATAAACTAAATCATTTGTATACTGTTTAAGTCACTATGTTATGCCTTTTTTATAGGATATTACTATAAACTAAGGGAGTAAAGTAAATAAATTGTAGTTTATTTGCGATCGCAAATTATTTTAGAGAATATTGAGAATATGGTGGTTGAGAAAAGTACACGTGAAAAAAGCAGTAAAAATATTGTTAAAAATACAGGGAACAGATTGGTTTTGTGGATTGTTTTAGGGTTTACACTTGCAAGTCAAACAGAAGTTACCGCTCAGTTGGATTCAGCATCTTTTCGAAAAGAAATTGATTTAGAAGAAATTCAGGTTTCAGCCAGAAGAACTCCTGTTTCTTATTCTGAGGTAGGAAGAGTTGTTACCGTAATTAGTAAAAAGGAAATTGAAGCTTTACCGGTTCAGAGTGTAGATCAGTTATTGGAGTATGTAGCACATGTTGATGTCCGGCAGCGTGGTCCTTTAGGGATACAGAGTGATGTAAGTGTTAGAGGCGGATCATTTGATCAGGTCATGATTTTGCTAAATGGAATTAATATTACTGATCCTCAAACGGGACACCATAGCCTGAATCTTCCGGTCGACTTTCAAAGTATTCAGAGAGTTGAAATTTTAGAAGGTCCCGGAGCCAGAGTTTTTGGTTCTAATGCATTTAGCGGTGCTATTAATTTTATAACAGGAACTGAAGATCATTCTAGTGCTACTGTAAATGGTCTGGTGGGAGAAAATGGCTTATATAGTATAGGCGTTAACAGCACTATAGTAACTGGTGAGATAAAGAATTTTGTTGCTGCCAATAAAAGTGCAAGTGACGGATATATTAACAATACAGATTTTGATCTTTATAATCTGTTCTACCATGGTCAGTTAAATACTAATAAGGAAATCATTGAGTTACAAGCTGGATATACAGATAAATCATTCGGTGCTAACTCCTTTTATACAGCTCGTTACCCCAATCAATTTGAGCAGACGAAGACAACATTTGCGAGTTTGAGTATGGCATCAAAATCAAAAAATCCAATTAAGTCATCAGTATACTGGCGTCGTCATCAGGATCGATTTGAGCTTTACAGAGGTTTTAAAGATGCTGCTTCGTGGTATACAAATCACAACTATCACTTGACTGATGTATTTGGAGCTAATGTTAATGTTGTAATTAATTCATTATTAGGTAAAACAGCAATTGGAGGAGACTTACGTTCAGAAAGTATATTCAGTAATGTTTTGGGTGAAGATATGTCAATAGTTAAAGAAGTACCTGGCGAAGAAAATGCTTTTTTTACCAAAAATTATAACCGATCAAATACATCTTTTTTTCTCGAGCATAGCTATAGATTTGAAAACCTATCTGTATCAGGAGGCTTAATGGCAAATATGAATTCCGATTTAGGCTATAAATTTAATGTGTTTAAAGGATATGAAGTAAGTTGCTGGGTTACGGATGAATTAAAACTATTTTCTAGTTATAATGAATCTCTGCGGATGCCAACCTATACCGATTTATTTTACAATGGACCCAATAATATAGGAAATCCGGATTTAAAGCCAGAAGAAGCTTCAAGTAAGGAATTTGGACTTAGATATAGAAATTCAAGTGGTATCTATGCTAATTTATCCTATTTCGAACGGAAAGGTAAAAATATGATTGACTGGGGAAAACCTACAGAAGCTCCTGCTGATACGAAATGGACCACCTCAAATATTAACAAAATTAAGACCTATGGAATAGAGACCGTATTTTCAGCCGATTTATTAAAGGTAATACCATCTCAGGCGGTTTTACAATCCATTAATCTTAATTATTCCTGGTTAGATCAGGATAAGTTAATTCCTTCCGGATACGAGTCTGTTTATGTTTTTGATTATCTGAAACACAAATTTTCAGGGAGTTTAAGTCATAAAATATACTCTAATCTTTCAGCTGTATGGACAGCCCAATTTCAAGACAGAATGGGTGAATACAGTGAATTTGATAGTACTACAGGTAATGAATCTTTAAAGGAGTATAAACCTTTCTGGGTGTTTGATTTAAAGATAAGCTGGAACAAACCATCTTATAAAATATTTGTGGAAACAACGAATCTACTGGATAAAAAATATACCGATATAGGCCAATTATATCAGCCTGGAAGATGGGTTAAGGCAGGTTTTAGTTATACATTTTCGTTTAACTGATAACCTGAGAATCGCGAATTTTATTTCTGAGGTTAATTTCATAAGCTTGCATAATCAAAGGTATTTTATTGTACTTCTTAAGTTTATGTATACGGCATTGATAAGTTCCGATATATAAGTGTTTTATATAGTATTGATGCTCCTGATGGTTGTCTGGATTTTGCTATAACTTTATTGCAGGAGATTCGTAACATATCATTAACATTAGAAAATTATATTCCATTAAATTAATGCGTTGATTGTGGGTGTAGGTTGAGTTGGTGATTAAATATCTCAAAAATTAATTTTATCCTTCTGTAAATGCTTTCGATTTAATAATAAAATTTTAAGATTTGCATAATTTTTAATGTAAATGCATTATTAACCTAAGTTTGATCATATTAACAGTTCTTTTTACTCTGCTTTATTTATTAAAAAAATGAAATTATTCTCAATTCCCAAACGTTTTTCATTATTAACTGGTTTTAGTATTACGTATCTGGTTTTTGCACTGATTATTAGAATTACCTTGTACGCACTATCCATTTCATATATCGATTTTTCCTTTATTAACTTGATAAAGATGTTGGGTTTAGGATTGTGGTTTGATATTGGTAGTCTATCCTATATTGTTGCTTTTTACGCACTGTATTTTTTAATAATGCCTTCCAGGTTTGCTGGAAGTAAAGTGGATCGTTATCTGGTCAATTTTACTTATACTTTATTGCTCTTTGTTACTACATTCTCCTTTTTAGCTGAAATTACTTTTTGGACAGAGTATCAAAGGCGATTTAATTTTATTGCCATTGACTATTTATTATATACATATGAGGTTGTACAAAATATAAATGAAGCTTATCCAATACCGTTGATACTGCTTGTGCTCGTTACAATAATCGCCTCTGTTATTTATATCAAGAGAAGAAAAAACGTATTTACCAATACCTTTGAAAGTAAAAACCGTTTTGTATCCAGATTTACTGTTGTAGCTATTTGTTTCATTATTTTAGGAATATTTCATTTTTCGGTCAGGAATACGCAGGCAGAAATTTTTGACAATGTGAATGAAAATGAAATCGCAAAATCTGGTTTGTATTCGTTTTTTGCAGCATATAATAGCAATGAGTTAGATTATGTTGAGTTTTATGAAACGGTTCAGGAAGAGGGATTAATAACTTCAGTACAGCAGTTGGTAAAGGCTCCAAATGATAGTTTAACAGGGGGTATCAATAATCTGAAACGAATTATAGTAAATGAGGGAGAGGAAATTCGGCCAAATGTTATATTTATTGGTATGGAGAGTATGAATGCGGCATACCTCTCACGTTTTGGAAGCACTAAAAACCTTACTCCTGGAATTGATACAATTTTAAAGCATTCTGTTGCATTTACTAATTTATATGCTACCGGAACAAGAACCATAAGGGGTCTGGAAGCTGTAAGTTTATCCATACCACCAACTCCAGGCAGAAGCATTGTAAAAAGAAGTAATAATGATAGATTATTTACTATAGGGGAGGTTTTTAAACAGAAGGGATATTCCAGAACTTTCATTACCGGAGGAGATGGACATTTTGACAATATGGCTAAATACTTTAGCGGAAATGGGTTTGATATTGTTGACAGAAGTAAGGATTTCAGAGTTCATGATGAATTGCCCACCAGACGAACTCGAATAACCGATGATCAGATTACTTTTGAGAATGCCTGGGGTGCTTGTGATGGAGATATTTACAATGTAGTTATTGATAAAGCGGATGAAGATTATAAATCGGATCAACCGTTTTTTTATATGTTCATGACGAATTCGAATCATTCGCCCTATACCTATCCTGAGGGTATTGTTGATATTCCATCAGGTACAAATAGAACAGGAGCCATTACATATGCCGATAAAGCTTTTAAACAGTTTTTTGAGGATGCAAAGAATAAACCCTGGTTTAAAAATACTGTATTTGTAGTTGCATCTGATCATTGTGCCTATAGTGCCGGTAGAACAGAAATTAATGTGAGAAGTCACCATATACCTGCTTTTATTTACAATTTGAAAGATGTTGAACCTCATGAAGTCGACAAGCTTGCATCACAAATTGATATATTTCCAACATTATTCGGATACCTTAATTGGTCCTATACTACCAATCTTTTTGGAAAGGATATTAATCAGTTTAAACCAGAGGATGAAAGGGCATTTATAGCAAATCATCGAAAACTGGGACTTCTGAAAAATGATAAATTATTGATCTTAAACGAAAAAAAGGATCATGATTTTTACAATTACAATTTAAAAGACAATGTTTTAACTCCAGTAAAAACGGATAGTTTATTTCTTACAGAGGCAATTACATATTATCAGGCTGCCTATGAACTATTTAAGAAAGATGAATTAAAAATTGATCAGACATTACAATAATGACTCTAATTGAGGTTATTAAGGTTTGGTTTTATGCATTCAATGATATTTTTTTAAAAAAAATAGATGCATGCTATTGTGGGAATTATTTATATGATTATATTTGTGGCATAAACTCATAGTTTAGGGTTAGGTTTGGTTAAAGATTGAAAGCCGCTGTCAGAACGTTTGACAGTGGCTTTCTTATTTTATGGACCTGTTCATTTATGTCGATATCATTCTTTCTGTTTGATTTTCAATTGTTTCATAATAAATATTGCTGAATTCTGAATTTTTTCCCCGGATTAGTTTGGAGGTAACATTAAATTAGTTATATTTGTGGTATAAACTCATAGTTTAGGGTTAGGTTTGGTTAAAGATTGAAAGCCGCTGTCAGAACGTTTGACAGCGGCTTTCTTATTTTATATGGTTTTTTGTTCGCAGATGTATTCGATCATCTTGTTGATAATGTAATGGGTATGCGGATTGATTTGATTTGAGAACTGTAACTGTAGCTGAGTTTGATATGAAAATATAAGGTGGTGGAGCGCTAAAAAAATAATTGAATTCAGGTTATTAATATATTGGCTTACATCAGAAGTATCTATTCAGCATCTTTTACTTTCTCTGATGCATATTTTAATCTGATTGAACGTATAAAGCTACTTGAGGTTAGCTCTGTTAACGATGCTATTGAGTTGCAGGATTTGCTTTGGCTAATTCCCACTTCCTGGAGTAATATTTGTATTTTAAATGTCTGCTTCTTCTTTGATTCTCTTACGCATCTCCATTTCATCCATTATTGCCATTATAACATCATAAATAATCAAATCCGGAAGGTATTTAAGTACTTTCTGAAAAGTCTTCTTCTCCGTTTATGGATTCACAGATAATATGTTAATCTTTTAATAATGCCAGTTTCACTATGAGGTTGGCGCTGGATAATTTAATGCAAGGCATAAATTATTGCGATAAACAAGGTCAGAGCCAAGCTTGATTGAGCTATGACGGGTGAAGCAAGAATCATGAAGTAAATTAAAGCATGACCTTAATTACGATGATATTTTGTAACGCAGTATGAATCTGATAGAATGAGATTATAAGGTTAATATCATTGGGGTAATTTATTATCTTCTACAATCAGGATAGTTTGATGCAATAAAAAAAGGTTGTCATGTTGACAACCTTTTTCATATCATAAAGATTAAGTAGTATTACTTTTTGTATAATAGATCCGCTCCAATAGTACCTACTAAGTCAGAAATATACTTATCAGATTTTGCATACTCTAATTTATTCTTAGCTATTTCGATGCGGTTCATGATATTCATTTGATCCACAAGTAAGGCATTTTCAGCGCTGGCAGCAAAGTCTTCAAGATTTTTTAACTGTAAAGAAGTAAACTCAACATCCTTTGTCTGCTTAAGTTTTAATCTTTCTTTGTACCAGTCACTTTCAATAACATAATCTCTATCAAAATACTTACGTAACTCTGGATCATTCATTTGTTTTCCCTCGAATTCTCCATACGCCATAATATTAAGAAGGATTTTCAATGGAGGAATAGCAGCATCAATACTTCCATCTGCAAAGTATGCCAAGGCAACTTTCTTCTGAGCTTCAACAATATTGTTAATACCATCCACAAAGTCTTCCATACTTTGTAGTTCAGGCCTTAACATTTCTTCGTTAAACACTGCTTTGGGCTCATCAAATAAACGGTTCATACATCTGAAAGCAAAGTTTTCAGTGATTCTGTAACCTAATCTACTTGCAAGAACTTTTTTCCCATTGTGCTCAAAATCCTCAATTTTCTCAAGACATCCGGTCTTGATTAATAATTCAGGATCTCTATCTTCAGGTACTAAACGAGCCCAGATTTCAGGTATTAATAAACTGATGTCATGATCAAATCTATCTCTTCCAATATAACCTGCAGCTGAACTGAATCCTTGATATTCAGTAAGGATGTATGATAGTAAAGCATTGTTTAGATCCGAAGTAGGAGCCAGCATGTTGAAAGGGCCTTTTGTTAAAGCACCCTCAGAACCAGCACCAGTTGTTGATGGTGATTTACCTGTTAAACTACAGATAAAGTCCATAAATAACTCTGGTAATTCCTGGTAATGAATAGGATTGTATACACTTAAAGGTTTAATACCTGCTTTTTTATCTGCAGGATTATTTCTACGACCAGGTAATACAGCATTTACAGTTGTAATAACAGGTTTTTCTTTAGAAATTCTTCTTCTTAAGCGAATACCGACATCAGCCAGGTAACTATCCTCAGTTTCAACGGTATATATATTTTTTTGTAGGTATCGGGGGTTTTTTGTAGGGCCATCTGCAACCACACGGGTATGTGAAGGAGTTACAAAATATCCGTCATTTTCACTTTCTGCAACCTTAGTAATTAAATCTTTTACGGGTTGTGTATACTTATCGAAATTAATAGCATCCTCAACTAATTCTATTGCATCTGCCTTACGAAGAGGCTCATAGTTTGTTAAAAATGTACCGTTTTGAACAATGTCAGCCTCAGCCTCCACATCATATCCTCTGATCACAGCTTCATCTGGTCTTTGGAATAAATAACTTTCGCAGTTGGCGGTAACTTTTAAACTTTTATTTTGATACTCATCATTTAAATGACTGATCTGAGAAGCCGGAATTGTAATAGAAGCGGTGATATCATCTTCCATTTGTATCTTATGACTAGGAACAAAGTCGGAACGAAGCTTATGAACCAACCAGTTTTCGTCCTTGCTAAATCCAATACGTACATAGCTACCAATTACCGGATGGTTTTTGTACATTAAAGTTGTTCCTGCGCGACCGTTTACGATTTCAACAGTCATATAATCTTTCCAGTTTCCTTTTTCTGTATCGTTTCGGTATAAACGTTTCACAAAAAGAACTAATGTTCTGATATGCTCAGGCATATCTTTTAAAAACTGGTTATATTCATCACTATATTGATCAGAAGGAGTTAATAATTTAACAGCAGATCCTAATGTTCTTTCAGGGCTTAAGAATGGGCGGGAATCACCTGCATTTTCGCGTATGTTTTTCCATCTGCCTGAATAATCCTTATTGATGATTTCATCAGCTAATTTGAAATCTTCTTCAAGGTTCTGGATGTTAAATGTTCCGTACTTAATCGCATTCTGTAACGATTTCGAAATCTCAGATTTACCACCACCAGATACAGTACAGGGTTTATGACAAAACATACCTTCAGCATTGGTATGTATAATTCTCCATAAAGGTTGCGCAGGATGTTTTACTAACTGAAACTTATCTCCTGAAGGATGTACATATATTTTTTCCGGAGAAAGTTTAAGAGAAAACTCACTTCCATTATAATCCCAGCTTACAGCACTTTTCTGAATATCAATGTCTGCAAATTCAGGGATATAAATGATTTTCGGGTATTTTTTATCAATGGCATAACCTTCTGGTTTAACATCAGCTTTATCTGAGATTAAATCCATTGCTTCTTTAAAGTTGTACTGGTATTCAAACTTTTCGGAAAAGTTCTTGCCAAATACATTCTCACTCATGATACCTCTGGGGAAGGCGATGGCACCACCCGCATGTTCTTCTTCAACTAAACCGAATAAGTTTGCTGAGTACCCGATTTGAGTTTTAACTTCTTTTTTAGAGTATCCGTAATAGTTATCTGCAATAAGAGTGATAACAATACCTCTGTCATCTCTACAGGTAACTTTAAAGGCTCCTCCGTTATTATATAATTCATCTTCTTTTTCCCAGCACATTCCGTCATTTTTCTGACGATCAGTAGCTTCTGAAATATGAGGAAGACCAATATCTTTTTTCTTTAATTTAGTAAGCTGTGGCGCTAATATTACAGTACCTGTATGTCCGGTCCAGTGCTCAATATCAAGAGCAGCATCATTTTCTGCTAAGTTATGGTCTCCTGCATTACCAAAAATATTCTCAACAAAATCAAGGTTACTAGCTAAGCTGCCTGGAGCAAAGAAACGTATTTCCATGCTTTTTTCCTCTATAACACCTTCTACCTTAGGGCAAACAACCGGACGAAGTAAAAGCGATAGCATTACTCTGGCCTTATTCTCTAAGTCTGATGTAAACGGAAGAATTTTGTATTCTTCTGAAGGATTTAAAGCCGAATGCAAAAGGTGTGCAAATGTAACTTTAGGTACCTCTTTTTTATCAAGTGGCACAGGAAGTCCGCCTTCAACAATATGGAATGTTCCTTTTGTAGTTCTCTTATCATTTACAGGGTTATTTAAAATCCCTTGTTTTACTCTGTACGAAGTTACCAATTCATTTTTGAAGATGTCTCCATTTGGTGGTAAACTGATTTCTCTTGCAATTCCTTTTTGGTTTAATACAAAAGTATTATTTGGAATACGTAAAGATTTACCAATATTCACATCCTTAAGATAATCATCGATAAAATTCTGGATTCTTGTATCAACAGGAGAAAGATGATCAGACAACAATCTGGATTTTTCTCTAAAACTACTAATTAGGCCCTCAGTAAGTTCTAAAAATTTAGCATTCGATAACTTGTTTTTAGCGTCTGTTCCGTCATAGAACAGAGGTTGACCAAGTGCAGCCAATTGCAGGTTGATGTACTGGATCATATCTTTACGATCCTTCTTAGTTGGTTTTAAGTTGAATACTTCCTCTTTCATTATCATTCGGTTTTTATATCTCTACATTAAAAGCATCGCAAAAATAATCAATTAAAGATATTTTTCTTCATTTAAATGTTAAATAATCTTTACGACAATCTATTTTATTACTAAAATGCCTTTTGCACCTACAAATTGTCACAAATAATCATTTAGGAACCTCTTATTTCTAAGTTTTTAATCTCTTAGAGAGATAAATTGTTATTTGTTAACATGTGCTGAAAATGGCATTCAGGGTAATTTTTTTCAGGTAATTCAGTCTTAACCTGAGTGCGATAAATTTAGAATTCAGATGAATAAAAAAAGGCTAATGTGCATAGCATAAGTGTACTGAATACAAAAAAATTATATCGACCTCTGGTTAAAAGGTTATATGGATGGGTCAAAGAATTTATTAACGTAAAATTACTGTAAAAATATGGCATAGTAAATACCTGAATGATGGTATTTGACTTGGTTTAATTTCATGTTTTGATACTTAATTTTTACAATGTTTTTATAGATAATAATAGGTAATCCTGATGCTGAGAATTATTATGCCGGGAATATATGCTATTCAACTGTTATGTGAACTGTACCCAGATCTCCATAGTCAGCTTTATAAAATCCGGTTTCAAGCAATAAGATGTTACCTAGCGCTCCCGTTATAATTAAATCTCCCTTTTTAAGGATGTAACCATGTTCTATGGATTGATTTATAGCAGATGTAAGTGCTTCCCATTGGTTGTTCATAGCTTCTGTTGCTTTTCCGGTGTTTATTAATTTTTGATTGTGATATAATTTAGCCACAAATGAATTCGGATCCATATTTTTTATCGGCAAAGCTTTCCCTGCAACATAGTGTGAGCTAAAAGTATTCAGGGCAATTAATTCATCTACTGATATGTTTTCTGAATGTGCAGTGGTAATATCCGGAATCTCTAATACAGGAAGTATCTTTTCAATGTAATTACTTACATTCTCGGTTGTTATTTTAGATGATATTTCTTGATTTATCAAAAAACCTATTTCAGTCTCAATTTTAGCAAGATTAAAATCATTTATTTTAATGGTTTGATTGTCTTCGATTTTACCCTCAGCAAATAATACACCAGTTATTAATGAACTCAAACCCATTGATTTTTGACCAGCAAACGTAGATACGGCAGCCTTATACCCGGATATTTCTTTTGTTGCAGATATAAGTTTTATATTTTTCTTTTGTAATTCATATGCAGCTTGTAGTCTGTTTTCTGAAATCGGTGTAGTCATAACATGAGGGTGTTAAAAATTGAGATGCAGTAAGATGTTTTCTGTTATTGCATACACATTAAATAGCAATGGAAATTGAATTCTCAGCAATTTAAGTGATAAACGTGATTTGCTACAGTATTGGGAGTTTAAAAAGACTGCTGATTAGTGTTCGTCTATAAAGTCCGGCTACTGTGTTGTTGCTCAAAATCCAGATCCTCATATGCGTTGGTATACTGCGGTTTGAATTTTTTACACGCCTTGTATTTAAACTTTATGATCCAGACACCCGACTTTATGGACAGGCACTAATTAATGTCAGTAAGAAAAGCTCCGTTTTTTTTGTTACTCTTGCTCTCAAAATGATCATTTACGGCGGTAAACTCACATTTTTCGGGCTTCGAAAGCCTCAAAAATGAAGCTTTCTTATCTGCCACTTGAGTTTTCGTGCAAGCACTATTAAAATAACAGTCTTTTTTTATCTTATTAGATTTCTTCTGTATTTTCTTCTAAATCTTTTACGGGAGTAAGGTGATCAGGGATTGGTTCATTTACTTCATCCTTAAAGTATGGAAATACATCAGCGATGTTACTTTCTATAATAGCAACAATATCATAATCAACAGTCATACCTTCCATAGATTTGTTGATACGTTCGTATGCTTCTTTTAAATCAGATGCTAAGACAAGCATTTGATTAGCTACCTTTTTTTCTTTACCTGCTTTCTCATCCAGTGTAACAAACATTACTTTACACTTATACCATTTATCTCCGTCTTCAAAAAAGAACAGGTCTGTATAATTAGCTTTTTTAATGGAAGAAACGGAAAATTCACCTCTCACATATTGTTCCATCTCAGCATGTATCCGGCTTTCGGCTTCAGTGTATGATACTGCATCAATTAAGTACGGAAGGTTAACCTTTTTCTCTTTTCCTGTCTGTTCGTCAATAGTTTCATACTTAACTTTGCACTCAAACCATGTATTCATATTACTTTATTTTATGTTTTTATTCAATGAACAAAGATAACAGTGTAATTGAAATCTTTATGCTTTGTTCAGATTTTGTTATAAACAAAAGTTGTTAGCTGCATTAAATCAGCCAGATAGCTCTGTGTTTGAACATTTATATAAAAAATTCATTTTTTTTATACGTGTAGGTCTGCTTTCGATTGTCTTTATTACAAATGCGGAATTAAAATTTAAATTATTTCAGATATGAAGCAGGATACAATTAGAAGAAACCTTTATAAGGTTTTAAGAAAGACAGGAGTGCCGCGGGAGAAAATTGTTGAGGGTGCAACATTAAAGGAAGAGTTGCTTGTTGATGAAATAGATCTTACTTGTTTTTTATTTTTGTTAGAAACAAAATTTCAGGTTGAGATTGAAAACTCAGAGTTGCCCATGTTAAATTCTATTGGATCAACAATTGAGTATTTACAAAAGCATTGTGCCTAATACTTTTCATTGTCAGATTTTAAATAACTGAAAAACCAGGCTACGGCTTGGTTTTTTCAAGTTGTGGCACTATCCTAATTTCTACAGCATCTGACTTAAATACATTTTGCAGATTTTCATCAGGGCTTATGATATTATAATTTTTCCAAAAGTCTTCATCGTAATTTGTAATCTGATCTGCTAATATGTAGTTACTCTTAAACGATTCAGAGTATTTGATTTTTTGTCCTTTCCCGTTTTGAGCATCAGTTATTAATAACTCAGCTCTAGCATAATAATTTGTTTTTGTTTTTTTGTGTCGTTTGTCCAGCATTTTTATTTTCAATTCTCCTCTTACGCTATTTAAAAGCCATTTATCACCATAAGGTCTGTAATCAATATGATATTGCGTAAATACAGGAGTTGATTTTATTTTTTTTGCATTTTTTCTTATCAAATATTCTTCGCTTTTACGTAGGGTTTTTCGAGTCATTTCAAAATCAGCACTAATTATGGCAAATGATTCTGTATCAATATTCATACTCCCCTGATAATAGATATCGTCAGTTTCAAAAACAGGTTTAAAGCCTATTTTATATACTACCCTGTCGTACTCCACTTCTTTGCCCAGGTATTGATAGGAGTATTTATTGTTTTCTCCCGAGGGCAAAAAATTCTGATGCTTAACAATATCAATTCCGGCAAATAACGTAGGTCCACCAGCAAGCTTTAATCTAGCTAAAGTAATCTCTCTATCTTTTATACTTTTCCGACCTTTAACAAATCTTGTTTTTTCGCTATCCTGATTCAATAAACAGGAGCTTTTATAGATATCTAAAATGGCTTCAGAAACTTCAACATATTTGCCATCCTGCTTAATAGATTCCCGAAAGAAGGCCGTTAATAACATGGGAGAAGTGTTATAGTTATGACGAGTGTTAGCCAACACTTGATTTATTATGTCATCAGCCTTTAAGTGTTTTATTTTTATTTCTTTCAGTTCAATTGTTGTAGGTTTCAATTGATAGTAAAGTGTTGAATCTACAGGAGGTACTGAAGTTTTTGAACGTTGGTATCCGATTGAAGAAAAGTATAGGTCGTAACCAATATATTTCCTTGGGATCAGAAATTTAAAATCACCTTCGTTGTTTGATGTTGTTCCTAAGGGTAATCCTTTAAGAGAAATATTAACAAGGGGAAGTGGTCTGTCATTTTCTGCAGATACTATTTTCCCATCAACAGTTATGTAATTTTCAACCTCTGTTTTACGATACTTATTGGTTAAAATAACCTGATTGTTTTCAATATGTATTTCAATATCCTGATGAATAAAAATGCTATCCAAAACAGATGGGAGAGGGGTGTTTTTAATATTTACATGGATCGTAGAGTCTACTGGTACAACAGAAGGATCAAATGAAAAATGTAATGAGTAGTTCGCATGTAACGAATCCATAAAAGCACCAACACTTATATTTTTGTAGTTGCATGATATGCTTTGTGGAGGCGTGTTTTTATCCACATTATTTTGTGCAGATAGGTTTGTTAGTTGTATGCCAGCAATAGAAATAATAAGTGTGATATAATGGATTAATTTCATTTAGTCATGTTTATAGACTAAAATTAAAGGAATAAATTTATTAACAAAAACTATTATCAAGGTATATTATCTTCTCATTTTATGGCATAGTTATCTGAATGAAAATTCATTTTCACGATCAATTACATCAATTGGCAGTGTATGTTAATTCAATTCCATATGTTTGATTAATAACTGAAATAATGCTTTCAATAGTGTTTTTATCAAATGTTGCCGTTATCCTGGCATCATTTATATTGAAATTTTCAGGTGTTTCAATATTTACATTATAAACCTCCTCGATAAGATTAATTGCATCTGCAAGATTTTCATTTCTAAATTCAATTTCTTTTGTTTTCCAGGCAAATGAATTAGCGTTTTTGGTTTTTATTTTAATAAATGAATTGTCGGATCTGTTATATATTGCTTTGTCACCTTTTTTTAATATTAATTTATTTGAAGATTCATGTAATAATTGAACTTCAACAGTTCCGGAATTAACTACCACCTCATTAACATTAGAGCCCGGATATGCTTTTACATTAAACGATGTTCCAAGTACTTTGATTTGAATGCTTGAGGTTTCAATTATAAATGGTTTTTCTTTATTTCTTTCAATATTAAAATAAGCTTCCCCATTTAATGTTACTTTTCTTTCATTGGCACTAAATTTATCGGGATATAAAAAAGTAGAGTTTCGATTGATTTCAACTATTGATCCATCATTTAAGTTAATACTTTTCAATGCACTTGATGTTTGTACTACAATCGGTTTTGTGTTAAAAAACTGATCCTGATAAGGAAAAATATATAGTGCAAATGCAATAACAATGGAAGCTGCTACAGCAGCAAAAACCAATTGAATTTTCCTTGATTTCTTATGGATTGTTCTTTCTTTCACATTGTTCCAGGCTTGCTGTAAATCTACATTTTCGGCAACTAAGGCATAATCAACATGTTCTATCTCCTTTTCAATCAATTCCCATTCTTTTTGGTTGTCCTTTTCAGATAGCCATAGTTCAAAAGTCCTGACTTCCTCAGATGTTGCTTCTCCTGAAAGAATTCTACCCGCCAAATTCCAGTCTATATTTTCATTGTGTCTCATCATCTGGTGTATTCTTAATGTATTATTTTGTTGTGCATTTTATAATAGTATGTTGTATACTTGCTTTTTCAGTTCTAATAGATTGTCTCTTAAAAATTTCAAAGCTTTACCCATCTGAACTTCTACTGTTTTTTGTGATATATTTAGTTTTTCTGCAATTTCTCTGTATTTTAAGCCTTCAAGTCTGTTTAATTTAAATATCTTTTTCCTTTGCTCCGGTAATTGATTAATGATGGCATTTATCTTATTCATGACTCCGGAGTCTGAGTAATTAACATGTTCAATGATTTCCTGATTATCATTGTTTAAATTGTTTAATTCATATATTCTTTGATGTTGTTGTCTTTTTATTTCATTATGGCAACTATTTCTAACAGCAACCATTAAATATCCGGTTATGGATTGAATTTTATATATCTCCCTTTTTTCCCAAAGTTTTACAAATATATTCTGAACAATATTTTCAGCATTATCAATATCGTGTAAAAAGGTATTTGCAAAAGCTACCAAATGAACATAGTGCTTATTGAATAACTGTTCAAAAGCTTTCGAATCGCTGTTTTGAATCTTTTCAAAGAGCAATTCATTACTGTTATTTTTGTTTTTTTTACTTAGCATACCTGGTAATACCTCTATATTATAGACAAGTAAAGGATCATTATACCCCTATTCGAATTTACATTTTTTAATAATGAGAATAAAATTATGTAGAGGGAACCATCCGCTAGAGTGTAGTTATTTGATATTTACCGGATTATATCATAAAAAAGATCCATTGCTCTTTACGGAAACTTTATGTGTGGAAATTCTTCTATTGCAGTTTAAAGGTTACTAATACAGCAGCATGATCAGAAGGGAAAAAGGAGGGGGAAGAATCAATAATTGTTGCATCAATAGCTTTTATAGTACTTCCTTTGTAAAAGATAAAGTCAATTCTGTCGGTATAATTATCTTTAAATATCGGAGAATAGGTATTTCCCGGATATTTGGTTTCGTCATTCCAGACTTCTCTGAATGAATCTATATATCCTTCCTTTTCCATTAAAGCTGTTGCCGGAAAAGCAATGCACTTATTATATTTTTGCTGTGTATTTTTTACCGTCCAGTCAAGGTGCGAACCACTGTTAAAATCACCAGCCAAAATAATAGATTCCTGATTTGATGTATTATTAAATTTGTGGAGCTCACTTAAAATAAATTTAGCTTCACTAGCTCTTGATTTTGTTTCAATATCAATAATGGTATCGGTATTAGCAGTGGCATTAACCAGTAATCCTTTAATATTTGGTTTGTAACTTAACCATAAAGGGCACACAATAACACTTTTTTCATCATTTAACTGAATTTCAGCACTGCCCGAATTTAATGATCTGTATATGTGATATGTTTTTTTGACAGGGAAACGACTTAGTAAACATAGGTTAGTGCTGCTTCGGTATAATATAAAGCCTAGTTTATCAGCTAAATATTCTCCAGAACCAAAATCTTCTTGTATGGCAACAATATCAGCCTTGCTGTCTTTTATAATATTTGCAATTTGATTTAAACCAACCGTTTTACCTCTTTGTTTACCTCCGTTCCAGATATTCCATGTAAGTACTTTAAAAGTCTCGTCTACTTCCTGAATCTGTGTGAGTTTTTGCTTTTTAATGTTTAAGTAGGCGTTTTTAAAGTTTTGATGGTTTAATTTTTTTGTCCAGACTCCAACTTCATCAATGTATCCATTAAAAGTATCCATTGAATAATCCTGAGATCCTGGTGAACAGCCAATATGCAGATGGTAATCAGATTCAAAGTTTTTAAAATCCTGTAGTGCAACAATTCCTCTTTGTATCCCATCAAAATAGGTTTCTAATACGTGTTCGTTTTTGTCAACAACAAACCCAATCTGGTGCCAATAGCCATCATTTATTTTCTGTGCTTGTGCTGTTGCCTGATACACCCAGTTAAGGTATCCATCACTTATTTCAACTTTCCATGATCCTTCTGTTGTACTGGAAATAATCCAGCCTTTTTCATTGTTATCATTGATGCTTTTATTTCCAATTAATCCGTATGTTTCATAGTCATCTTTCTCCATTTTTACCCAAACCATTACAGAAATATAGGGTTGATTATCGACCATAATATCACCTTTGGTTTCCAATATTACAGGTCTCCTAAAAGGAGATGTGATTGTTAGATTTAAACAGGAGTCTTTTAATCCGGGTTTGTAAGATAATTTCTGGTTTCCGAGTGACCGGTAGTTTTCGATCCCTGATGATTTACTATTGCCATTGAAATCAAGATATATAATAGGAACAGATGCGATATCCGGATCGGGTTTTAATAAGTCGCAGGAAGATAGAATAATCAAGGGTAAAACAAGTAGAATTAATCTCATATTAGTATTAAATTATGTCTTTAAACTAAATCCTTATGTGGTGAATTCTTTTATTGCAGGCTGCAATCAGCCCTTTCGTGTAAAATTCTGTTGGGATTTAGACCGTATATATAGATTATTTATTTTGACACTATTGTGATCCCGGATTTAATTTCTTTTTCGATAAACGATAATATAAGGTTACAATAAGTTTGAGTTTTTTACAAATTAATTGATATTAGCGGTTTGTTTTAGAGTTATTAAAAAAGACTATTGTTGTCGTTATTGATATATTATACATGCGCATTATTCAATTATTGATCATTGTTATATTTTCAAAATCCATTCTGTTTTCACAATGCCCATCTTCACAAAGCCCACCTGTTGAGTTAAGAGGAGCATGGGTAGCTACAGTTGCGAATATTGATTGGCCTTCAGCTCAGAATCTTAAGGCTGGAGCTCTAAAAAAGGAGATAAACTCAATATTAGATTTTTATAAGGAGCATAATTTTAATAGTGTCTTTGTTCAGGTACGGCCGTCAGCGGATACATTTTATCCATCCAGATATGAACCCTGGAGTAAGTATTTGTCTGGAGAACAGGGGAAAAGGCCCGGTTGGTTTTTTAATCCTTTAAACTACTGGATCAAAGAGTCGCATAAAAGAGGGATTGAATTTCATGCCTGGATAAATCCATATAGAATTACTAATCATAAAAAAGAAATCTTAGCAAAGGATCATCCCGCTAATCTTCATCCGGATTGGGTGGTATCATATGGAGGAAAAAAATATTACAATCCCGGATTAGAGGAGTGTCGTAAGCATATTACCAGAATGGTATCTGAGATAGTCAATAAATATGATGTTGATGGAATTCATTTTGATGATTATTTTTATCCATACCCGGTTTCAGGGCAGAATTTTCCGGATTCAACAACTTATAAAAATCATAAAAATGGATTTGAATCTATTGAAGATTGGCGAAGAGACAATATTAATACCACAATAAAAGAATTGTATGTCGCAATAAAAACAGTTGATCCAACCATTAAATTCGGCATTAGTCCTTTTGGGGTATGGAGAAATAAATCAGAAGATGTCAGAGGTTCTGATACCTTTGCAGGCATTACCAATTATGATCATCTTTATGCGGATGTAATTACATGGTTAAAAAAAGGATGGATTGATTATGTAAGTCCTCAACTATATTGGAGTATTGAAAATAAGGCTGTTCCATTTGAACTGTTAACAAAGTGGTGGTCAGGTGTTTCATCAGGTAGGGCGGTGTATATAGGCCATGCTTTGTATAAGCTGAATGGCAATAAGGCTGAATGGCAGAATCCACAAGAACTTATTAATCAGATTGAAATAGTAAGAAAAGATAGTTTAACACGAGGTAGTATATATTTTAGCCATAAACACCTGTTGATGAATAAACTTTGTTTTACAGACTCGCTAAAATCTAAATTATATCAGTACCCGGCTCTTATACCTGCTATGCCTTGGATCGATAGTGAAAAACCTTCTTCGCCCCGTAAATTAAGGTTGGAAAATTCAATTCTGAAATGGTCCCATAATAGTAGAGCAAAAAGTGAAAAACCAATTTTATACGCCATTTATGCTATCCGCAAAGGTGGGTATAGGCAGTTAGTGCTTTTAAGTAGCAAAACGAAAGCTGATTTGTCAAAAATTTTAAAACGCAATGAAAAGATATACGGATTTCAGATAACAGCCGTTAGTAAAACGAATAATGAAAGTAATGCCTCCAGTATTGTTCTCATAAAATAATTGTACATAAAGAAAAATGATTGTATTTTATGTGGAGTTGTACTGATTAGTATCTAATCAAAACCATTTTAACTTTAAAATATTAATAAAATGAAAAAGTTTTTAATTACAATTCTGGTTGTTTTTTGTGTGGCCGTCATTGCAGTGATAATCTGGCTTTCTACTTTAGACGGGAAGTATGATGTACAAAGGTCTGTTACAATAAATCAACCTGCCTCAGAGGTTTTTCCGCTTGTACAGGATTTTAACCAATGGACAACATGGTCGCCTTGGTTGTGTATGGAGCCGGAAGCTGAAGTAAAAATATCAGGAAATGGAACTGAAGAAAATGATACATATAGCTGGAGTGGTGAATTAGTAGGATCAGGGACTATTTCGCATTTGAAAATTGTGCCTGATAAATCTATTGATCAGGAAATTATATTTAAAGAACCAATGGCATCAACTTCAACAGTATATTGGGAGTTTTCTGATGTGAATGATTCAACAGTATCTGTTACCTGGGGTATGAAAGGTGAAATGCCGTTTTATTTACGTTTTATGGCAAAAATGATGGATACCTATATTGGTATGGATTATGATCGCGGATTAAAAATGCTAAAGGATTATGCTGAGAAAGGGTATGTACCATCCAGGGTTGAGATTGTTGGAGTTGTTGATGCTCCTGAAATTAAGTATGTTGGAGAAAAGGTAAGTTGTTCAATTCAGGAAGTCGGTGATAAAATGAAAAATTCTTTTAATCATTTAAATGAAGCCATTACCGGTAAAAATGTAAGTTTTGAATATGCATTGTGTATTTACCATGAATTTGATTTTGTGTCAGGGCATTGTGAATACACAGCAGCTCTTCCAATTAAAGATTCTGTGGATTTGGGGAGTGGGTTTAATGTTGGTGTAATGCCGGTTTCCAGGGCTTTAAAAATTAAATTTACAGGTGATTATGAACATTTAGGTAATGCATGGTCTGCCGGTATGAGTTATATGAGAACGAATAAATTAGAAGAAAGTAAAGATGCGCCTCCTTATGAGGTATATATTACAGATCCAATGAAAGAAACAGATCCCCGGAACTGGATTACTGAGATTTATATGCCCGTTAAATAAAAAGCGGAGTTCAATCAGAATTTTATGATGAGCTCATGTTTTTAGTCTGGATTATTTATGAATACATCAGGCTATATGGTTTGCCACATTTTGTTGTTGAAGGTCATTTAGTGAGCATAATACCGGAGATTTTTCAATCTCAGTTAATTATCTTTAAACTATTTGCTGATTTCTAAACAAATTGTGGCATTTTAATGTTTGCATCTGAAAAGTAGATATGTCAAGAAAACAAATACAACTGACAGCTCATAAAGTATCCGGGGTTGAAAATGTTGTTAACAATGTTTATATACTCAAATTTGAAAAACAATTCAACTTTATTCCGGGACAGGTAGTTGCAATTGGGATTGATGAAGAACATGAGCCTCGTTTGTACAGCATCGCCAGTGGTATTAATGGCGACGAAATGAAGGTTTTGTTTGACGTGTATCCTGATGGGTTTTTAACACCCAGATTGAGTCAGCTAAAAAAAGGTGATGTTATTTTTGTATCCGAACCTTTTGGAAAATTTGTGGCCTCCGGAGGGGAAGAATGGTGGATTGCTACAGGAACGGGTATCGCACCTTTTGTTTCAAGGCTGGAATCAGATCTTCAACCGCCTCAGAAATTACTGCATGGTTCCCGATTGCTTGATCATTTCTATTATCAGGATTTTCTTCATCATAAATTAAGTAGTAAGTATTATCGTTTTTGTACCAAAGAGAGTAGTTCAGATGTGATTAGTGGTAGGTTGACGAATTGGTTAAAGGAACAAAAAACTTTACCTAAAGGGATTAAATACTACCTTTGTGGAAATCCCGAAATGGTGGTTGAGGTCAGAGATATTATTTTAAGTAAAGGGGTTGAATTTGAAAATATAATGGCAGAGATATATTTCTGATCTGATTTTTTGATTGTGAAAATTATGGGTAAAGAAGCATTATTTGGTAAAACACTGGATGAATTAAAGTTGATTGCTAAAGAACTTGGGTTTCCGGGGTTCGTTGCAAAGCAGTTGGCAGACTGGTTATATAAAAAGAAGGTTAATGATTTTGATCAAATGCTCAATATTTCTAAAAAGAACAGGGAGTTATTAAATCAGAATTATACCGTAGGTTTAAGCAACTATGATGATGTAAAAGAATCTGTTGATGGGACTAAAAAATATTTATTTCATACAAATTCAAATCAATTTATAGAATCGGCGTATATTCCTTCTGAAAGCAGAAAAACTTTATGTGTAAGTTCTCAGGTTGGATGTAAAATGGGGTGCCTGTTCTGCATGACGGGGAAACAGGGATTTCAAAAGAACCTTTCTGCCGGCGAAATTGTAAATCAAATGGTTAGTATTGATGAAAGTGATCTGGTTACCAATTTGGTTTATATGGGAATGGGAGAACCGATGGATAATATTGATGAGGTTCTTAAAAGTCTGGAAATAATTACATCAGAATGGGGATTCGCCTGGAGCCCGCGAAGGATAAATGTATCGACTATTGGAGTTGTTCCTGCTATGAAAAGGTTTATTGAGGAGAGTGAATGTCATCTGGCAATTAGTATGCATAGCCCGTATAACGAACAGCGAAAAGAGCTGATGCCCATTGAAAATGTTTATCCCATCGAAAGTGTTATAGAAACATTAAAGGAATATGATTTCGGGCGTCAAAGACGGATTTCTTTTGAATATATTATGTTTAAAGGAGTGAATGATTCTCCGGAACATGCAAGGGAGTTGGTTAGGTTGGTTTCCGGCCTTAAATCAAGGGTAAACCTGATTAAATTTCATCCGATACCAGATACCCCATTGCAGGGTTCCGGACACGATACTATGGAGCGGTTTAAAGAAATTCTTGAGAAAAAAGGAGTCATAACTACCATAAGAAAGTCAAGAGGAGAAGATATATATGCAGCTTGTGGACTATTGAGTACAAAAAAATTGGTGCAAGATAGTGAGGATAAGGACTTTTAAAAAAGACACCAGCATTAGTGAGTGATGAATAATTTAGATATTATTAAATAATTTAGAATTTTTTATTTGTATGGTATTGTAAATTAATTATATTTGGTACGATATTTTTAATCAAACTAAATTTTTTAAGATGTTAAAATTAATGCTGAGTGGCAATTTAGGAAAAGATGCCACAATTAAAGAAGTTGGTAATAACAAGGTTATAAACTTTAATATTGCCGTTTCAAGGTTCTATAAAAATTCAAATGGCGAAAGAGTAGAAAAAACTGAATGGGTTGAAGCAGACATCTGGAGATCAAAAGATACAGATACGAAATTTGCTGAATACCTCACAAAAGGTAAAAAAGTTTTGCTGGAAGGAGAGCCCTCAAGTTCCGGTTATCAAACAAAAGAAGGAGATATAAAATCGGTATTAAAAATAAGAGTTAAGGATTTTGAATTTTTAAATTAGACATGCAAAAAAAACAGAAAAAGGCATTCCATAATATTTGGGATGCCTTTTTTTTGTGAAAAGCTGTCGTCCGAAGCTAAATAATTGTATGTGAATTCTGGTCTGTGGAATTCCATTTGTTGTATTCTTGAGTCCAATGGAATTATATTTTTCACTTGAAAACTTATTTTTTATTTTAAAAGCAGGAGTGTTTTCATAAAAACAATATTTTTGTTGCATATTTAGTGTTGCATATTTAGTGTTGCATATCAAGTTGTAACTAATTGTTTTCATTACATCTCTGAATAGCGCCTGTACATAAAGTCGTGTGTTTAGACTTTATAGACGTACACTAAATAATGAAAAACACTTTTTAATGCCTTTAATTGAAAAATAGAACCTATGAATATTATTAAAATCAGATCATACAGCTTTTCTCTAATAGTCTTATTCCTTTTTTTATTTAGTGCATGCGGACCAAAACCAGAAGATATAGCAAAGGAGAAATTTAATAGGGCCTCAAATTTGTTCGAAACGAAGAACTTTAATGAAGCTATGCTGGTGCTTGATTCAATTATTAATGATTTCGAGGGTGAAATTGAATATGTGACAAGAGCTGAAGATCTGATTCGAAAAATAAAAATTGGAGAACAGGAGCGTAATCTCGAATATCTTGATAGTATATTGGTTATTAAAGAAAGTGAACTTAAAGTATTAATGAAGAATTTCATTGTTACTAATGAATATGGAAATAAAGAAATTCTCATTCATAAGCGTCAAAAGCCACAAAATTCCTATGGGCGTACTTATTTAAGAGCTCATTTGAATATGGATGGTGATTTTTATATTTCAAGTAGATATTCGGGAGATAGCTATATTTATCACAATCAAATAAAAGTATATCATAAAGACCAGTCAGTATTAAGTGAAGCCATTGAATTTGATGGATTTGAAAACAGAAGATTTGAGGATGGAGGAACATATTGGGAAGTGGTGAACTACAAAAATAATGCAGATAATGGTATTGTTGATTTTATATCACAAAATACTAATTTGCCATTAAAGGTATGCTTTATGGGTAAGAGAAATTATTATGTAGTAATGGAGAAGTTTGATAAAGAGGCTATTAGAGATGCTTATGAAATTTCATTTGTTCTTAGAGAAATTAAAGATATAAAAGGGAAAATAGAGAATTCAAAAAAACAATTAAATTCATTAAAATAGCTCGGTTAAATATTTCGTAAGCAAATATTTAATTTTGCTTAATTCAAAATCATTGATAACCAAAATAATTGGTTTAATCAAAAAAGACTGGACATCGATATAACTTCACCTTATTTTTATTGTTTAATACTTCACTGAACAGTAATAAATAAGGTTTATGATTCACCTATTCCTAAAGCATAAAATTTGGTTACTGACTTTCATTTTCATTAATCAGTTAACCATATCCCAAAATACAGCTCCGGTTATCACAGATATCCCCAATCAAAGCATTGCTGAGGGCGGCACTTTTACATCCATTAATTTAGATGATTATATCACGGATGTAGAAACTCCTGATGCAAATATAGTATGGAGTGTTGATGAAATTCCCACCAATATCGTGGTAACCATCACCAACCGAGTCGCTTCTATAGCCATTAACGATGCTAACTGGAACGGTAATGAAACCATTACCTTTAGAGCGGTAGATGAGGGCGCAGCAGAAGTAACCGATCAGGTCACCTTTGAAGTCACTCCGGTCAATGACCTTCCGGTTATCACAGATATCCCCAATCAAAGCATAGCTGAGGGCGGCACTTTTACATCCATTAATTTAGATGATTATATCACGGATGTTGAAACAACCGATGCAAATATAGTATGGAGTGTTGATGAAAATCCAACCAATATCAATGTAACTATTACTAATCGTGTCGCTTCCATAGCCATTAACGATGTAAACTGGAACGGTAATGAAACCATTACCTTTAGAGCGGTAGATGAGGGAGCAGCAGAAGTAATTGATCAGGTAACCTTTGAAGTAACTCCGGTCAATGACCTTCCAATTATCATAGATATCCCCAATCAAAGTATTGCCGAGGGCGGCACTTTTACTTCAATAAATTTAGATGATTATATCACGGATGTTGAAACAACCGATGCAAATATAGTATGGAGTGTTGATGAAAATCCAACCAATATCACCGTAACAATTACTAATCGTGTTGCTTCCATAGCCATTAACGATGCAAACTGGAACGGTAATGAAACCATTACTTTTAGAGCGGTAGATGAGGGAGCAGCAGAAGTAACCGATCAGGTAACCTTTGAAGTAACTCCAGTCAATGACCTTCCAGTTATCACAGATATCCCCAATCAGAGTATTGCCGAGGGCGGCACTTTTACATCCATTAATTTAGATGATTATATTACGGATGTAGAAACAGCCGATGCAAATATAGTATGGAGTGTTGATGAATCTCCAACCAATATCACCGTAACAATTACTAATCGTGTTGCTTCCATAGCCATAAACGATGTAAACTGGAACGGTAATGAAACCATTACGTTTAGGGCAACCGATGAAAGCTTAAGCCAGGTGACCGATCAGGTAACCTTTGAAGTAACTCCGGTTAATGACCTTCCAGTTATTTCAGATATCCCCAATCAAAGTATAAGTGAGGGTGGCACTTTTACTTCAATAAATTTAGATGATTATATCACGGATGTAGAAACAGCCGATGCAAATATAGTATGGAGTGTTGATGAATCTCCAACCAATATCAATGTAACTATTACTAATCGTGTTGCTTCCATAGCCATAAACGATGCAAACTGGAACGGTAATGAAACCATTACCTTTAGAGCAGTAGATGAGGGAGCAGCAGAAGTAACTGATCAGGTAACCTTTGAAGTAACTCCGGTCAATGACCTTCCAGTTATCACAGATATTCCCAATCAAAGCATTGCGGAGGGCGGCACTTTTACTTCAATAAATTTAGATGATTATATCACGGATGTTGAAACAGCCGATGCAAATAT
>JBNKRV010000165.1:0-13400 GCA_050296935.1 Marinilabiliaceae bacterium
TTTTTTAATAATGCAACCCATGGAACACCACCCTACTCCTAGTTATATTGCTGATCCCACATCGGATTACAACAGGAGTGCCAGACAAGATAACACCCGATATGTAAATCCGTACAAACCTCTTTATTAAAAAATATGAACATATACAAAAAAGGGTTTTATACTCTATTAAGTATCTACGAAAAATTTAGTAGTGACCCCCAAATTGGGATATTTGCCTTGGGATTATTTACATTTATTGTTAGTCTAAACTCTTACTCATTATGGTATTCAGCACAATCAGTACCGAGTAGCGATTCACAATAATTTCTATATACCTTTTATCTTTATCCTCATGTAAATTTACATCACAGGTAATGCCCAAAGAATTGCGTATTTTTTGAGGAATACTCTCCATCAACTGCCTGTAATCGGACAAATGAACAATGTTTCCATCATCGTCCTTACCAATATAAATAACTCCTCCAACAGCATTGGCAAATCCACACACCCATTTCAGGTAGTCATCATACCAGCTTTGTTTGTATTCGATATTCTGTTGTTCGGGCATATCATACTATTTTAAAAATCATCCTTCTCAATACTATCCTCTACCGCATCCATAACCACAGACTGCACAGAGTAATGAAACCAACTTTCAAACAATTCCCATGTAAGATTATCAGGCCAAAGATTTTCATCGGTTGTCCAATCGAATAACTCTTGTTCAAAAAACTCCAGAAAATTCTCTTTCACATATTCAATGGTTTTATCGGGACTATCGAACTCAGGGATTAAAAAAACATCGCCCTCGTCATGTGCCATTGGCTTGGGACATTCCATTTTATCATTCGGGAAAATAAAATTTACCCAATCGATTAGTGGTTGCTTTGGGAAAAGGATTAATACGTCTCTATTTATTGTATTTAACATGGGTATATGCTGTTGTTTAATTTTATGTTCCGGTGGTTTTATTAAATTGTGTTTTGATTACTCTTTTAGAATTATACTTCAGCCATTTTGGGTAGAAATGGACTTTCAATACTATTTAGTGTTCGTCTATAAAGTCCAGTTACTGCGTTGTTGCTCAAAATCCAGATCCTCATATACGCTGGCACACTGCGGTTTGAATTTTTCACACGCCTTGCATTTAAACTTTATACTCCAAACACCCGACTTTATGGACAGGTACTATATCGTGTCAGCAAGAAAGCTCCATTTTTTCCCCGAAATAATCGGGGCTGGTTGTTACTCTTGCTCTCAAAATGATCATTTACGGTAGTAAACTCACATTTTTCGAGCTTCGAAAGCCTTAAAAATAAAGCTTTCTTATCTGCCACTTGAATTTTCGTGCAAGTACTAGTTACTAATGTGATAAAAAACAAGTCTGAAGATAATAAAATCTTCAGGCCAATAGAAATGCAGCTTGCAAAAGCTGCTTATTTGATCGCCGCTAAAACTAAGCTCAGCTTGCTTGCCCGAAACCGGAAAAGTTCATGTGACAAAGTGCTGGTTTCAAATTTATTTTTTAACATTTCACTCTTAAAATGTTTTGTTGTGAAAACCCTAAAACACTATACTTCAGCAATTTTCATGGAATAGATTTCCTTTTTTTTGAATTATTCAGGATAGTGCTGAAATGGCTTTAGATATGATAAAAGAAGAACAACCAGACATTGTAATAACGGATATGAGCATGCCTGACATTGATGGTAGCAGTTTACATTACAAAACTTAAAAGAAAAATATCCGGGCATATATACGCTGGTTTTAAGTATGCAAAGTGAGGCACGAGTGATATCGAAGCTAATAAACCAAGATATAAACGGTTATCAATTAAACAATGCAGTAAATGAAGTGTTATTACCTGCAGTAAAGACTATTGTTGATGGAGAAAATTATTCCGCTAAAGAGGTAAGTGATATATACCATGAAAATTCATTCAAGGGTAATTATTCTCCTATTCCGGAACTAAGTAAACGAGAACGAGAAGTTCTGAAGTTAACTGGAGATGAATTCACCTCAAAGGAAATTGCAGATCTACTTTTTATAAGTCAGAATACAGTTGAATCTCATCGTAAAGTATGTTCTCAGAATTAAATGTAAAAATGTAGCTGGATTAATAAAAACAGCCCTAAAAAACAATCTCTTAGACGAATAAAACACGAATAATCAACATACATCTAATTATACAACCATCCATAAAACAGAAAAAGCTTATGGCTTATATTGTTTTTTGATGCAAAAAAATTAAAATAAACTAAACATTACACAAAATTAAAAAGTATGGATAAACTGAAACTCTTATCACAATTTATTATTGTTTTGCTGCTTACAATAAGTGGCACAGCCTATGCTCAGACAACCATTACCATTGACGATGTTGAATTTGATGCAACAAATGGTATAATTACAAAATATAATGGTAGTGCTACTGATATTATTATACCTGAAAACTTTATGGTAAATGGTGAAAATGTAACAGTAGCAGGCATAAGGTATTATGCATTTCAAAAATGCGGACTAACCAACGTTAGTTTCCCGAATACAATTACGTCAATACAGTTCTTATCTTTTGCCGATAATTTGCTTACATCGGTTACCTTACCTTCGGGATTGACAGAATTAGGTGCAGGAGCTTTCACCAATAATAATATTACAGAAATTAATGGAAAACCTTCAAATGGGATATTCTTAGGTATAAATGAGGATGGAACTGAAGACGATACTCAATTAGTTTGTTTCGGAGGAACAGCCACTGAGATTGATTTTATCCCAAGTACGGTTACTGTCATTCAATCGTATGCTTTTGCTAATTGTTCACTTACCTCAGTAGTTATACCTGATGGGGTTGTGGCCATGCACGATGGTGCATTTATGGGAAATGAATTAACTACGCTTGTTTTGCCCAATAGCGTTACTACTTTTCAAAGTAGTGTATTTAAAAGTAATAAATTAACATCAGTAACCCTTTCCGAAAATTTCACGAGTATCGGGTATTATGCTTTTGAAGATAACCTGTTAACCACAATTGAGATACCTGAGGGAGTTACAAGAATAGGGGTTAATGCCTTTAAAGATAACAAACTAACTTCTGTATCTCTACCAAATAGTTTAAAGAAAATTGAGTATAGAGCATTCCTGAATAATGAAATAGCATCTATTACCTTACCGGGTCAATTAGAGGATATTGACTTTAATGCCTTTCAATTCAATAAACTTACCGGACTGGTAATTCCAGCAAGTGTAATGAATATCGGTTCTTCAGCATTTGGCAACAATACACTGAGCTCCATTACCTTTGAGGCAAACAGTAACATAAAGACTATAGCGGGCTACGCCTTTAATTACAACCCTTTATTAACTGCCATTGAGATGCCAACGCATGCCGATGCTAATTTTGATTCATATGTGGATGCAAATGGAATTGAGTATGCAGTAGGAGAAAGTATAACTGATTTTACAACATCATATCGTGCTAAAATAGTAAAAACAATAACGCCTGATGATGTTAGCTTTAATACTTCAACCGGAAGTATCAGTAATTATATTGGTACAGCAACTGATATTATTATACCTGAAAGCTTTACAATAGATGGTAACACATATACTATTAAAGAAATTGCGAATTACACCTTTGAAAGATCGTCAATTAGTTCGGTTGTATTTCCTGAATCGTTACAAAAAATAGGTAATAGTGCATTTTACTTCAATAGCATTACAGAAATCACTATACCTGAAAATTGTGAAGTCGGAACGAGCTGTTTTACGTATAACAAGCTTAAAACAGTTACAATTCCTGCCAGCATGACTGAAATACCTTCTTCCTGTTTTGCGTATAATGATATTACCGATATAAATATACCTTCTACAGTTACAACAATTGGATTAAGCGCCTTTGCTTATAATAAAATAACAACGCTTACTTTAAATGAAGGACTGGAAAAAATAGGAAGTTATGCCTTTGGATTAAATAATCTTACCACCCTGACTATACCAAATTCTGTTGTATTAGTCGATCGATCTGCATTCTCCCGTAATAAATTAACAGAAGTAAATTTAAATGAAAATGTAGTATTGGCTGGTGGTGTATTTTCCAGTAATAAAATTGTAAACGTAAATGGTGAACCTACAGATGCTTTATTTTATGGAAAAAATGAAGATGGTACAATTGACAAAACAAAGCTTACTTCATACGGTGGACCCGAGAGTATTATAGACTTTTTACCTGATGACATTACCGTAATTGATGATTTTGCTTTTAGTCACTGCAGTCTGAATTCAGTAGATTTACCACCTGCTTTAACACATATTGGTTATGGTGCGTTTTATCAGTCAGGCCTTAATTCAATAACTATCCCAATTACACTTGAATACATTGGTGGTTCGGCTTTTAGCTATTGTAATTTCACTAGCATCATTTTTCCGACAAGCATTAAATATATTGGATCCAGAGCTTTTAGTTATTGTGATTTCACATCTGTTACATTCGAAAGCGAATCAGATATTGAGTATATCGGGCAAAACGCCTTTGAAAGAAACTATTCCCTTACTACACCGATTGTATTGCCCACAAGTAGCATACCTGACTTTATAAATTACTATGATAATACAGGTACTATATATACTGCAGGCAGTGGTTTTTTAAATATTGAAAAAGCTTGTTTTGCACGCTACAGAAAAACTTTAACATTAGATGATGTTGAGTTTGATGAAAGCACTGGGACCATAACGGACTATTACGGATCAGCGACTGACATTGTTATACCTGAGAGTTTTACTGTAGAAGGCCAGGTTGTAGCAGTTACAAACATAGGAGAACAAGCTTTCTATAATAATAACCTATTCTCGGTTAAAATAGCTAATAGTGTGACTACTATAAAAGAAAAAGCTTTCTACAATAATTCTCTAATGGAAGAAGTTGTACTTGGTAACTCACTTATTACTATTGGTCAAAATGCATTTGGCGGAAGCATTCCGGCTTCTGGCATTGAATTACCCAATACGGGTACATGGCATACATCCTATTCTTATTCTTTAGGTTCAGAGGTAACAAAAATAGAATCGGGCAATGCATATAAATATAACCATGTAGTATATACAGTAAACTTTGTAGATCACGATGGTACTGTTTTAAAAACTCAAACAGTTATGCTAGCGGCTTCAGCAACTGCTCCTGCCAGCCCTACCCGCACAGGTTATACTTTTACAGGATGGGATGTAGACTTTGATAGTATCACAGAGGATATTACAGTTACTGCGCAATATGATGTTTCTGCAGCTATAGAGAACATTACATCTAAACAATACAGTGTGTATCCAAATCCGGTTAAAGATTTTCTTCATATAGATATGGATAATACGCAAGATGGTACCGTGCATCAAATTTCTATTTATACTATTTCAGGTCAACTTGTTTATTCAAGCAGTGATTCTGGCATTAAAAATAAAATACCCGTATCAAACTGGAATGCAGGTGTATATTATATTAAAGTAGATAATATAGGCACTAAATTTATTAAATTATAACAACTTATAATTATTACCATTTTATTAAGCAAGGAGGGTGTCAATACAAATGGCATTCTCCTTTTTTTTGCTAAAGCACTACATGCACTCTACTAACATCGTCATCTTGTGAAGAATAGGGAATCAGGCGTAATATCCTGAGCTATACAGGGTGAAGTAATAATACCGATTAAAATTCAAAATGCTGCTTCTGGTTCTCTTCGTTCCTAAAGTAGCTTGAACTCAGCTCGGCATTATACCTGTGCATTTATAGTTTTAATTGGTATAATAAACAAAGGTACAGAATATCCGAAGGTAACAATCTAATTAGTGTTCGTCTATAAAGTCCGGCTACTGCGTTGTTGTTCAAAATCCAGATCCTCATATACACTAGTATACTGCGGTTTGAATTTTTCACACGCCTTGTATTTAAACTTTATAATCCAAACACCCGACTTTATGGACAGACTCTGATTTAGTTTTTATATTTGTTGAATACATTTGTGATATGGGAAACAATATTGAAATTGAACGAAAATTTTTGGTCAAGGGAGAATTTAAGCATCTGGCCACTGAGAAAAAAAATATTGCTCAGGGATACCTTTCTTCACATCCGGAAAGAACTGTGAGAGTGAGAATTGCCAACGACAAAGCTTTTTTAACCATCAAAGGGAAAGGTGATGAAAGTGGAATGAAACGCTTCGAGTTCGAAAAAGAAATATCACTTGTTGAGGCCAAACAGTTATTACAAATTTGTGAACCGGGAGTAATCTCAAAAATACGATACCTCATTAAACACAACAATCACCTGATTGAAGTGGATGTTTTTGAACAAGAGAATAAAGGGCTTGTTTTGGCTGAGATAGAATTAAACACCATTGACGAAGATGTTAAAATACCGGATTGGCTTGGCAAAGAGGTTACTGGTGATAAAAGATACTACAATTCCTATATAAGCAAACACCCGTTTACCTCCTGGTAATTTTTTGTGAGTGGATTGATTCTCGAGACAAAAACCAATACATTATACCACAGTATTATCAATATTATTTAGTGAAACAACATTAAATGAATATGCTATCTATTAGCCTGATCTTCAAAACAAAAAAAAGACTTCATTCCTATACTTTTTTATCAAAGACCAGGCTTTATGGACAGGCACTAATCAGACAAGGCAACCATAGTTGAAATACCTGCTTGTATTTGATCTACATTGAAATTACAATGTCCCGGAACCGGATATGTATAATAAACCAGGTCTGTTCGTAATGGATCTGTTTTATTCATAAAAGCATTTAAATGCCATAAAGGTGTAACATGATCACCTTCTGTATGCATAAAAACTACCGGAACATTTGGTGAGCCGGTAGTTTCAAAAAGCAGCTCAACCCTATGCATGGCTTGTTTATCTCCGCTAATACGCATCACATTATTATTCAAATGTGCATAATCAACAGGAAAGGGTAAAACGCCCTCATAGTTTCTGTTTATATTGTCGAACGGAACTCCATGTACCCTCTCAATCATATCATTAGTAGCCATGATATTAAACCTTAAAATTTCTTTCACTAACAAAGTATAATTCTGAGGAGGAATACCATCTACAGGAACTTTAGCAATATGTAACAGAGCAGGTAATTTCCATGGTTGCATACCAATTATGGTTAATAAAGGCAAATCTAAATCACCATTACTCCATGCCTGCATCACTGCCGGAGACACATATGACGGATTTCCAATATCAATACCCAAATTATTTAATTCCTCTGAATAAAAGTAATTAAACAGTACATGAAAATCGCCAAAATACTGTAGCTGCTTATTAAAGTCGCCTATAGGACCACAAGCAATTAAACCGGCATCAAATATATGTTGATTTCTTTCCAGCATTTTTAAAGCTACCAGACCACCTTCAGAAACTCCTCCAAGATATAATTTGAGAGGTTTATACTGAGCTTTAAGCATATTTCCTAAAAATTTAATATCTGTAACACCTTCCTTTACAGCAAAACCATTTTCACTATAACTAGTGGTCGCATAGCCAAATCCAGATCCTACGATAAGTTGTTTCAGAGGTGTTAATCCAATTACGTCCTGAGGCAGAGCAATGGGCCGAATAGGGTCAACATAACCATGAGCATACACAATAAATGATCTATTCCAGTTTTCAGGAATCACGATTTCAATAGAATCGTTATTTATCAGTCCTTGATAATGAAAAAACTCCCCTTCCTGATATTCAGGCATTATCCCGGAAGATTTCAATTCCTGTTCATATTGCACCTCATCACATAATGGTTCTTCGGAACAGTTTGTGATTAAAAGCGTTACCAAAACTCCTAAAAACAAAATGCGCCCAATTTTTACGATGTAAACTGCTGAATTTTTCATAACTATTGATTTTTTTGTCGCAGTATTAATGTATTATAAGAAGCGCCTTTCGTCAAGTGATTTAGTGACCTTTTTGATAGAAATATTTTAGAAGGTTAATTGCTCTGTACTATTTATTTTACCTTCAAGGCAAATGGGTTAAATATCAAATACAGTGCACTTTCCAGAAAATAAGTACCACTCTTATCTGATAACCTGGAATATCTGAATAAATATCCATTAAAAAAGGGACTACTGCACCTCCGAAAACACCGGTTATCATTCATCCGGAAATTTCATTTGCTTTTTCCGGACGAACTTGAAGTGCCATTCCATATATGATGGCAAATATATTTGCAATGGTAAAACCGATAATCCCATACATAGTAACCTGAGTTCGATTAAAATTAGCCAGCTCAAAATTCAGTAAATGATTGATTTACAATCACTATTGTCCGGTAAATATTCGATTTTAATTATTTGTTAACCTTTGTCTTCGAGCCAGACAGGCTTTTACTTTTTCGCTACAGCTCGAAAAAGTAAACAAAAAGAGCCGCCGCAGACATGAAAAATCTAAAAATCAGTGCACTTCACTAAAAGAAAAGAACTCACTGCGTTCAAACAGCTTTTCTTTCTTAACGTTTCGTTTACTGATTTTTTTAACGCTTCTTCATGAAGGCGGAAATGCTACCCTGATATTTGAAAGATACCTTATAACCCGTTACAAATAAAGATTATGCTAAGGTTAAATAGTTTATACCGGACACTAATGATTTACAATATAAATTTTTGAGACATAGCGAGCTATGGTGATAAAATTTAGAGCCGTAAATCGATTATTTAATGAAAAGCTATGAATGTCACTTATAAATACCGATTTTCTGCGTCATATTTGCTTACCATAGCCCGCTATGCTTTCGAAAACATTCCTTAAAACTCAATATTTATAAGCGATTGCAGCCTTTAATTTTATATCGAACTCAGGTTAATAGAATTTCTAATGCATATTGCAATTAAAATCAAGTTTATATATAATCCGGGATTACACAAAAATAGCATGATAAAAAAGAAGATAATAGAGTTTTAATTTAGGAAAACATTGGTTGTTTTTAGATTTTTAAATTTGGGAATGCAATTAGCAATATACTCCATTATAATCACGGAGCATATTGCATTTTGTCCTTATCTTGTTTCCTCATCCATTTTTATTAGCTCTTCTAAATTATAAATAGGCCGTTCAATTTCGTATGGAATTGTCATTTTGCTAAACTGCTGAAAATATAGCAAACATGCATCTTTCCACACCTGAGCATTACGACATTGTTCACGCAATTTATTCTGAACATGAGAAAATATATCTGAATCAACATAAAGCTCTGCTCTATCCCATATAACTTGAAACTGTCGCACTTGATTTAGTCCTGTATCATACGAATGACAAAGCTCACTCCATAAGCTACGACCACTTTTCATTTGATATTTCCAGGATAGATGGTGGAACCATAAAAGATACATATCAGGACATGTTTGGGGATTCTCAAATATTGAAGAAAGAGGCTCACTATACTGGTGTATTGCATTACTTCCTGTTGATGTCCGATCGAAACCAATACCAAGTGAATCTGATTTATGATAATATGGGGGTGTCCAATCTTCTCTCATTCCATCGGGCGCCCACCATGGACCTGGACCATAATGATGATCTGCTGCAAAAATATGATGTAAACCTAAAGGCATCATATAGTTCACTGCTGCTTCACGGCTATCCAACATCATTTGTTTAATCGGTGTCAAAAAATTCTGTTTCCAATCTGTATAGGTTATCCTGGAATTGATCTTCTCCTTATAAAATGTTTGTTTAATCCACTCCTGTGCAATCTGATCGCTTGATAAAGAAACATCCCATGCCAGTCGACCAAAAGCATACCAATTGGCTTGTGCAAAAAGATGACCGCACCAATTATCATCTAAGCCTATATTTGCAACTCCAGCAATTGCCGTTTTTTGCTTCATAAATATACTTCCATTAGTACATCGGGCTACGGTGCTTCCATTTCCTTGCTGAAAGGTATCAAAATCAAAAAACTCTTTCCACATAGGAGCCAGATATACCAGATGTACAGAATGCCCCAGGTACTCTTGTGTAATTTGTAATTCGGGCATTATGGACGTTTTTTTTATTGCTCCAAAAAGAGGACTTATTGGTTCTCTCGGCTGAAAGTCGATGGGACCATTTTTAACCTGTAAGATCACATTATCTTCAAATTTCCCGTCAAATGGCATAAATTCGTTAAATGCCTGTTTGGCACGATCCTCTTCAGAAGTACTATATACAAAAGCTCGCCACATAATTAATCCTCCATATGGTTTTACAACATCAGCCAGCATATTGGCTCCATCCACATGAGTCCGACCATAATCCTGAGGCCCTGGTTGTCCCTCACTATTCGCTTTTACCAGAAACCCACCAAAATCAGGAATGAGTGTATATATTTCTTTCACTTTTTCTTTCCACCAGGAAACAACCTCAACATTCAAAGGATCAGAAGTATCAATACCTCCAATCAAAGAGGGGGACGAAAATTTTATCGACAGAAAAGTTTTGATTCCGTATGGTCTGAGAATATCTGCAATTTCTTTTACTTTTTCTAATGTTTCAATTGATAACATATCCGGAGATGCATTTACATTATTAAGTACAGATCCATTTATTCCTATCGAAGCATTTGCGCGGGCATATTCCTGCCACAACTTTTTATCTTTATCAGTAACAACAAGAGCATTTTCACCATCTCTCCAGAAGATGGAATGTCCGGCATATCCCCTCTCCACACTTCCATCAAGATTATCCCAATGGTTTAAAATCCGAAGGTTATAAGAGGGATTATAAATTTCCGTATAAATATTTATTCCTGTTTTCTGACGCCTTAGTAATTCATATACTCCATACAAAATACCTGAATCGGTATTTGCCTGAACTCCATTTTTACTCAATTTAAAGCCATCTCCAGTTATTAACTTATCTTTTTTAATAATCAGTGATATTGTATCTCCGGATTTCCCTTGCCATCCCTTATGTAATTCATTTATGGCAATACTTAAGGTTGTCGAATTTTCTGCGCATTTTACAGTTATTGGATTTGCGTTTTGATTTCTTAACCAAAGTTCATGGCTATTTTCTGAAAATAACCAGATTGATTTAAGAACAAGTATTAAAGTAAAAATTATTGTTTTCATTTATATTTCTATTTATTTATTGAAAATCAGACTCAGTACACAGCACACAAACACCTGTTTTAAATATCTTATTGCTATAAAAACATAATAGAAAGATGATATAACATTTTAGAAGTGTAGCATTTTTTGATAAACTAAATAATATTAAAACCAAGAGATCAAACCATTAAAATTCAAAGAAATAAATGACAATATCAACTTCCGGTTTGTTATTCATTGAATCCTGATGATTATACCAAGCTCTATTTTTTTATAAGAATACTAAATAAAGAAAAACAGATACCACACACTTTTAAATTCAGATATTCATATTAAATTATTAAACACATCCGGGCATATCTGCATTGTGCAATTCTTTATCTAATCGATTTCCCAAAATACTCCACATACCTCTACATCCATTGTGTACAAAGGTTTTTAAACCAACACTGCTGCTTTAATTTATAATATCCATAATTAAAATTCAAATATCTGAATTTAAAAATGACTCATTCAAATTATCCATACATTTCAATTAACAAATTTTAATACTAATTAATAAATACAATTACTATGAAAAAAGTTTTATCTCTATTAACCGTACTATTAATGTTCGGAACATTATCATTTTCTCAGGTTCCAGATGGTTATTTTTCTATATATTCGCTTAATGGTGAAACAGAGCTAGCTCCTATGGCTGTTGATGCTTTAGCAGCCCCTCAGGTTTTTGGACCTGCACAAGGATGGGGTACATCAACTGAATACGATTTAACTAATTATGAAGAATTAGCTATTAAAATAACATTTGATGCTGCTGATGCAGGAAAACAAGTTGCCATTCGATTTTCTGTTGGCGGCACGGGAACTGCTACATTGCGTTTAATTACTCTTCCCTCATCTGGAACAACACACATAGAAAGAATAATACTTGCTGATCAAGCAATTGGCGGAGAAGTTCTTATGGGTGGGATGGTATTCTACAATGGTACAAGCCACTGGGCCTTTACTTATGATGGAACACCTGCCACGCAGCCATGTACAATCGATTATGTTGCTGTAAAAGGTACTCTAACAGCTATAAATGATATAAAGATGAATGATCCTAATAAGTTTGTAAATGTTTACAGTATCTCAGGAAATCTAATTCGTAAAAATGTTAGATATTCAGAAGCAACAACCGGATTAAGAAAAGGGTTATATATTGTTGGAAATGAAAAAATATATGTAACAGAATAATAACCTGAATTCGATTAAAATTTTTAGCATTCAGCTTTTTAGAGCAAACATTTTAGTTTTCCACTTATAAACAGCGATCTTCTTCCCAAAAATTCTTTATAATAGCCCGCTATTAATTCAGAATTTTATGTCGAACTCAGTTTAATAGGTTACAATTCAATATAAAAAAACACCATTGTCTTAAAAATAAAACAATGGTGTTTTTTTGTGAATTAATGGATAAGGGAATAATAATGAATCAAAATTTTCAAATAAAAATCCGCATAGGTACCCATATTAGATTCATATCCTAAAAAATGCTTACACATAAATATTCTGCAATTAAAATTCTAAAAACCAGCCCCATTGTTAATTGATCATATTAAGCCTGATTTTTTGCACCTTCTATGCAGATTACAAAAGTCCAGTAAAAATTCAATCTATTTAATAACCTGAGTTCTACATAGTTTAAGCAAGCTTAGCTCTATCCTCACATATAGAAATTATATTTTTATGATTACAAGAAGCAAACTAACGATAATCAGGGTTTAAAATTGTACCTCCATAAAATACAAACATTGCCGTTTTACCTACTATTGGGTACACCCAGGACAAATCCATTAGAATCCTGTAAATCAGTTGAATTTACAGGATCTCTATATGTTACCTCTCCAGTATCTCTTTATTGATTTTACGCTATTATGACTTCATATGCAAGAAAAAACAAAAGACTTATTAAAACTGCAATTTTAATAGTTAAATACACATCTCTCCTATCATTGCGCTCATATTTGATTATTTCCATCTGATTTTCCTCCGACTTTTTCGGAATATTCTGTGAGCCAAAAACGGATAGATCATCAATAATTCTAATTCAAGAATAATCATTTGGTAAGCGGACAGAATATTAATCTGAGTTCGATTAAAATTAGCGAGCTCAAAATTCAGTAAATGATTGATTTACAATACAAATTTTTGAGACATAGCGAGCTATGGTGATAAAATTTAGAGCCGTAAATCGATTATTTACTGAAAAGCTATGAATGTCACTTATAAATACCGATTTTCTGCGTCATATTTGCTTACCATAGCCCGCTATGCTTTCGCAAACA
>JBNKRV010000166.1:0-24194 GCA_050296935.1 Marinilabiliaceae bacterium
GTTTGAACGCAGTGAGTTCTTTTCTTTTAGTGAAGTGCACTGATTTTTAGGTTTTTCATGTCAGCGGTGGCTCTTTTTGTTTACTTTTTCGAGCTGTAGCGAAAAAGTAAAAGCCTGTCTGGCTCGAAGACAAAGGTTAACAAATAATTAAAATCGAATATTTACCGGACAATAGTGTATTTATTTAAAAGTAATTTTGGATATATTATTCAAAATGCCACTTCTAGTTCACTTTGTTACTAAAGTAGCTTGAATTTAGCTCGGCATTATACCGACGCATTTATTTAATTGGTATAAAGCAGAAAATAAGATGTGTAAATGCAGTTTATAAGGTGTTTTTATCATCAGCGCTAAAAAATAACTTGACATCTAAAAAGATATACCATACATTTATAGTAATTAAAGATGTTAATATCTGATATTATTGTGTGATATTCTGATGTTCTCATATGTATGTAGGAGTATCCACAACTTATATCAATATTTAGCTGATTACAAACCCTAAACAGTCACTTATGAGATATTTAATAACAATACCTCCACTTAGTAAAGTATATCTTGCTATAATTTTTCACTATTCAATACGAAAATTCTACAATAGGATAAAAAATGATCCATAGATTTTTTATCCCATAAGGTTATACCAATGATATTAGCGCTATAATTTCATTCTATTCAATTTATACTGCGTTACAAAATATCGTTGTAACTAAGGCTATGCCTTAATTTCTCTCATGATTATTATGATCAACTTAATATCTCTATAATTATTTAAGTCCAGCTTTATAGTGAAATTGGTATTAATACTCAACTGATTTATCCATATTATTTATGTTCTATTTGTAATAGGAATGATTGGCGTTTGTCTTCATGAAGGCAGAATGCTAGGAAAGAAGTTCAAAAAAGAAAAAAAACGAATAGAGAGACGAAACTCTAATAATAGTACCTTAAAAAATCAACGTGTAACAAAACTTTTCATGAAGCTTTTTTGGTCGAATTCAAAATGGTCTAATAACTAATTCTGTAGATAATAAAGTTGATCCTTGGCAAGGAATTACCATAGGAAGCGATTATGATGGTATTGTGGATGCTTTTGATAACTCAGATACGGCGGCAGGATTTTCTCAACTTAGAGCTGATATGATAAATTATTTTCATGTGGATGATGTTTCATCAATAGAAATATACAATGTGAGTACTGAAACATTAATTCCCATTGAAGAAATATTCGCGTTAGTGAATAAAGACGGTAAAACTATTGAAGATAGGGTTGTTTGGAAATATCAATAAGTTCTTGTCAAAATACTATACAGATAGTTACTTAACTGGTGAAAATTAATGTAGCATGCTAACTGGGTTGGTATTGACAATCATTCTTTCTGAGATTGCACTTCTGTAATCTAATTATTGTTTTTAAAATGCTTTAGATATTATT
This sequence comes from Marinilabiliaceae bacterium, assembly GCA_050296935.1. GTDB lineage: Bacteria > Bacteroidota > Bacteroidia > Bacteroidales > Marinilabiliaceae > Saccharicrinis. The sequence continues at coordinate 1,436 of JBNKRV010000166.1, forward strand.
TAAATAATTGTTTATGAAAAAGTTAAAAATTGGCTTTATTATGGGAGGTGGCGTAAGTATGGGTGCATACTCCGCTGGCTCATTGGCATATACATTAAAGGCTTTAGAAAATAACCTCAATAAAGATAAATACAGCGGTGTAGTAGTGGATGTTTTTTCAGGAGCTAGTGCTGGTTCTGCTACATTAGCGATAACCTTGTTTGAATTAATTAAGGGCAATGAAGTAGATGTTGAACTTAAAAAATTATGGGTAGATAAAAACGAGGGTTTGGATATTGCAAACCTTATGCATCAACCATCAGCTTGGTCTAATCTTATTGATCCATCCTTATTGAGTGCTAATAAAATAAAGGATATAATGAATCGTATTTTTAAACCGGACAACTTGCCTAAAGATGCTATTAAAAAGAAGCTGATACTAGGAGATGAAGTACGAATTAGTATGTCTTTATCTAATCTAAATGGTATAAGGCAAGATGTTTCTTCTAGTATTACAAATTATAACACTCGCCCATTACATGATACCACCAAAACATACTGGCATGGTGACTGTAGATATTTTAAGATAAATCTAAACTCAAAGGTTATACCTTCTAAATCTTCAGATAAATATATTAATATAGACTATACTGATGCGGATTCATGGCAGAGATTAGGAGAAACGGCACGGGCTTCTGGCGCCTTTCCTTTTGCTTTTCCTCCAGTAGCTTTAGAAAGAGAATCTGCTGAATATGGTAGAGCGTGGAGCTATAAAGAAGATCATAAATGGTTTCATTATGTGGATGGAGGAATATTTAATAATCAACCCCTAAAGCATGCCATGAATATGGCCTATGAGTTGGATGAAAACGAAGATGTTGATTCGTTTGAAAGATTTTACATTGTAATTGATCCAATAGTGGGAACTCATGTAAAAGATTTGGAAATGGAAAATTATTGTTCTCCAGATAAATTGGAAAGCGATGTGTACTTAAAACAAATCAAAGATAATGGGTTCAGTGTAGTTAACATGCTTACTTCTCATGCACAATATAAAGATTGGCAAAAAGCATATAAGGTGAATAATCAGATAGAATGGTTCAAGGAATTGTTGCGTAATATGCAGTTTCTTATTTCCTTAATACCAGATGAAAATTTGCCAGCTACAATTCCATTAAGAACAATTCTGGAAGATATAATAAAAACGAAATATACAGCTACTTCTCAATCAAAGATTTCTGGAAAGATTGAAACCCCAAATAGGATTGCGAAACAGCTGAAATTTATAGCGGAAAAAACTGACACATCTTCTTTATCACCAAAGCAAACAGAGATATTTCTTTTATATGCAGCTATAATTGAAAATACAGCCGGAGTGAGAAAGAAACAGAAGATCAACCTAATCGGCATTGCCCCGAAATCTAAACTAACCACTAAAGGGGACTTTTTAGCTGCTTTTGGTGGTTTTTTTAAAGAAGAGTGGCGAAACTATGATTTTGAAGTAGGGCAATTTGATGCTTTTACCAAACTTAAACGAGAGGAAGTAGAATTAGTTAATAAAGCAAATTTATTAATAGTAGGTGATCCATCCGCAAATGTCGATCCACAATCAAAAGATCCTAGCTTCTCAGATATACCTCCAGCTACAATTAAAGTATTTAAACGTTCAATAAGTTCTTTGGTTAAGGAAGGGATTATGAAAAAAAGAATAAAGCCAAAAAACAAATTGAAAAGGTTTTTCAAAAGGCTTGTGCCGTTTAAATTCATATCTAATATAGCTGCAAGATGCCTTGTTAATTACCTATTAAAGCCTGATAAAAGGCAACCTCGTAAAGATTGTGTTCACAAAAAATAAAGTATTAATCATGTATAAAAAATAAATTATGCAATTAGTCAAAAATAAGTATTCATCATTTTACGGTTTAATGTTCGTTATATCCTTTTTAGTGATAAATACCAAATTTGCAGCTTCACAAAAAACAAATGAAGGGTTAATAGATAATATAAAATTACAGCAGGAAATCAAGCTTCAACCAATTAACAATGGTGATATTTCTGAGTTGAATAATCCAATATCAAACAATCAGTATTACAGTTTATTGACCCAAAATCAAGAAATTAAACTTGAAGATTTAAAGTTTATATATCCAGATAATATTGATCCACTAATTAAATCCGAGGTAAATATTCTTTTAGATAAGATCAAACGTTTATGTCCAGATTGTTCAAATGGAGTTACAATTGGATCAACAGTAATAAGAGGAGGCTCTCTGTCTAGAGGTGTTTATCGTCCTAGTTTATTTCCAAATATTAGTGGGGATTCTATTACAATATCAAAAAGAGAGTATGGTGAATTCCTTTATTTGAAAAGTTTATATAATTCTAAATAATGATGCTATGAAAAAAACATTAATTCTTATAAGTTTATTATATATAATGATTCCTGTTTGTTGTCAGAATGCTAACCCATATGTTGAAATGAGAAAAGAAACATACGATATGCAAATTAAGTATATGGAAAATATAACCTTGCATCAAGAAGCAATAATGAAGGACTTAGAAAATAAATTGATTCAACAAAGGTGGCAGACTAACGCTATTGCGATATTAGTTTTTATAATGGTATTACTTGGTTTGTTCCTAAGCTTTATGCAATTTAAGGCGGATTTGCAAAATAAAGACAAATCTTCAATAGAGATGCAGATAGGTACTGGGGTATTAAAGTTTCGTAGTTCTGTTATAGGATTAGCTTTGTTAATAATCAGTTTTTGGTTTTTTCATATATACATAAAGCAAGTTTATAATGTAAGTATTACCGAAATTCCAATTCTGGATATGACTACTTTTGGAGTTAATTCGTGAAAATTTAAAAAGCCTCAGCTAAACGTTCTGATAGTGGCTTTCAATCTTTAACCAAACCTTACCCTAAACATATGAGTTATGTGAAAGTAATAAATATCTCAAACACATCTAAGTCTATATTCTAGCAGCCTGTCGGACTTTCGCAACCAATACTAAAAAGTTATCTTTGTTACATGGCAAAATTCATTGGAGCAGATAGAAATCAAGGCACACTAATGCCTTATAACATTGAAGATTGGTTACCTGAAAACCACCTGGTATGATTTATAATAGAAATCGTCTCTATGTTGGATTTCAAACATATATATCAACAATACAAAGGAGTCGGTTCAACAGCTTATGATCCAGAATACTAAAAAAATCGGAGCTCCATGTAAACACTCAGTTTCTTCAAGTAAGTCTCGTTGAAGAATGGGGGTGTGCTGATAGTTTGCTTATTATTATTACTTTTAGAAAGAATAATGAGAGTAAGCTATCAGGTTCTACTCTACGCAAGCATAATACACCTTCATCCCGACTTTGTATTTTATTTAATTATGAAAAATATATTTCTAATAATATTAACAATAATTCCTTTGGGAGGATTTGGTCAATCTCCAAAATCATTAAGTGAAATTTTGTGGAATAGAGTAAATGAATGTTATTCTATGTTTGAGGATATGGATGATGATGGAGTTCCTGATTTTAATAAGATAGATGATTCAAAAAATGGTTATTTGAAAATATCAGGTTCTTGGCCAACGTGTGGTTGTTCCTGTAGTTCCACAGTTGGAGCTTATAAAAATAATGATGGAACTTATATTATTCTTCAATCAGATAAAGAGTTATGTAGTTGGGAAAGAAAGATTTCCTCAAATAGGGATATGAAAGAAATACTGCCTATTGATTTTGGTATTAATTCATTCTTGTTAGAAAGAATAGATACAGAATTGAGTACTCCAATATTTTTTGTTGATTTTGAAATCCCTCGTTTTGGGACTGATACTAAAGTGAAATTAGAATTAGTACCATTAGGATTATCAACCAAGGGAGATAACTTAATTTGTTTTGAGTATGGTCAAAATGAATCATGCAAATCTCTTTATCACATTAAAAAGATTGCTAAGGAAATGTCTGATAAGAATACTCTTAATTATTTATTAACAGGAGAATTTGAGAAAATAACATCAGAAGATGATAAGTTAATTCAAAAAGGGATTGGTTCTGATGATAGTCGTTTTGAATCATTAAAAGAGATGCAGGAATATTTATTAAGAATTAAGAAGGTATATGATGTTTATTGCAAATTGGAAACAAAGGAACTTGTGTTAGGTTGGAATAGGGCTCAGTCGAGATTTTACATAAAGGGAAAAGGTGGATGTATAGAGCAAGTTAAATTTATAGATTTTTTAAAAAGTTGTTCATATTGGGATTGGATGTGTTAATCTATTTAACACCAATCACATAGTGAAAAGGGTATTATTGGTTTGTAGGCTTCCCCACATCAGCCTTGATAGAGAGGGGAAGGTGTATGAAAAATGGGGAAATATCAATGTTCTTTATTAAGCGTACGTGTTTTTATTCGTGCAATTGAGGTAATTAGTGGTTAAAGAAGTACTTGTGGATTTTAGGTAACAGCTGAATTAAGCAATATTAAGGTGAGTGAATTGGAGATTGTTTATCATATCAATAAGATTATGGTATCGAAACTAAAAGAGATACGAAGTGAAATGATAAAATTGTTTCATCTTCAAATAGAGGATATGATGAGAGTGTAGCTCCGGAATGCTAAAAAAATCGGAGCTGCTCCGTGTAAACACTCAGTTTCTTCAAGTAAGTTCCGGTTTAAACTTTCAAATGATATAGACCCCCAAAGCAATAAGCATTACTATCAAGGTTAAGTTTGAAGGCACGTTTAATCGTTGATTAATCTGTTATCTCGTATTCTGTTCATTCGATTTTTCTTTGGATTAAATGATAAATTTCTCTTTAAGAATGGTTTCGTTTATGGTGTCCATAATTGCCTTACGCCTGATAGGTTTTTGCAAGAATCTGCAGATTATCATTGAATCTAATGCTTGTTGAATTTCAGGTGTTTTTTCCATACATGTTACAATTGCATATTTTTTATCTGGATACTTTTCTTTAGCCTTTTGAATGAACTCTATTCCATTCATAAGAGGCATTTGCATATCGCTAAAAATCATGTTTATATCCGGAATGCTATCCAGTAGCTTTAATGCTTCATTACCGTCATTGGCCAAGAATACTTTAATGTGTTCGTTTGCAATAAGCATGTGGAATAGTAGACGATTGCGAGGTTCATCATCTACATACAGAATTTTGATTTTAACTTCCATAATTTTCTTTTTTAGGGGGTGTTAGCTTTACAAGCAGTCTTCTAAACTCGTTTTTGATGTTTATTCGTTAATCTCAGGATTTTCGTGCTTGACTTCTTGTAATTCTTTTCCTCCAAATTGTGTTAATGCAACATGTCGGATTTTTTTACTCAGCGTTGTGTTTTTGTAGCCGCTTAGGCTTTCACTAACCATGCTTTCTGAACATCCAAATACTTTAGCAATTTTTCTGACTTTGCCATACTCTACACGAATGATTGACTTATCCATTATTCTAATTATCTTTATAGGCTGTGAAACTTTCTTAATGCCAATATAAGTTCATAAAATGAAAACACAAATAAAATATTAATAATTTTTTTTACAAATTGAAAACTTCATATAGTAAAAGACAGATATTATCAAGGATAAAGGAGGGGCTAAATCTAACCTCTGATACTGAATTAGCTAATTTGCTTGGGATTAATAAATCAACATTAGCAAATTGGTATTCAAGAAACACAATGGACTATGATCTAGTGTTTTCGATATGTGAACATCTGAATCTTAACTGGATACTTACAGGTGAGGGTGAAATGTTAGCGAATCCAGATGAAAATGAATTAAATTGTAGTTTCGAACCAGATTTAACAAGCGATTATGAAAGAAAATTCTTAGAAAAACAACTTGATAAGAAGGACAATGAAATAGCAAAGCTCACTCAAAAGATTATACAGCTTAACAAAGAAGTTGGGGCTTTAGAGGAACGTATAAAAATATTAAATTCAAAGTTGAATGGGGAAGACCCCTCGTAATGCCATAAATATCTTTAGGTCAACTTGATTATGAGGCAGCTTGCATTTTAGTAATCACACACATACATTTTATTCCTAAAAACCTAAAGCTTTTATCCGCTTCAACCACCCATTCAGAAATTCATGATTTTGACCTTTTATTAGACACGATAAACAAACAGGAAAGTCAACCTGTGAAATTCGCTTTTTCATGGAGGGGGCAGTAAACTCCGTTTTTTTTCAGGAGTAAAATATCCTCAAATATCTATTTAAGGGGCAGCTTATAACAATTAAAATATAAATGCACCGGTATAATGCCGAGAGCTAAATTCAGGCTACTTTAGGACAGAAGTGAACTAGAAGTAGCATCTTGAATTTTATTGGGTATTACTTCGGAATATCCAACTTCAATATATTCAAAATAGTAACTCTGGTTATCTCTACGCTTTAAAATAGTTCCCAAAAGGAACGCGGCGTAAGATTCGCAACTGAAGGTACGACAAAGCACCTAAATACAACGAACCAAGCAACACTTATATCATGATACTTCGGTCTGCTTTTATGTGCGATAAATTGGTCATTTTTAGGACGAAGCAAGTGTGTCAATGTGTTTATTTCCTGTCGGTTACCCCAAGTTGGGGAAAGGGAAAATAAATATTATACTTTGTCCATAATTCTATTTTTACAAGGAAAAAAGGTTCAATACATACCTTGCTGGTTAGATATTTGAAATAATTAATTTTATATGAAATTTTGAAATAATTATCAAAATCGTATATTTATATTTTTAAATAATGGATAACTCTTTATTATCACGAATGTTTGAAAATAGTGTTATAGTAAAAAATGTTATATCAAATATAACTAATAACCAATTCAGTTCATCATGTATAGTTGGACCTTCAGGATCAGGTAAGTCCTTTCTTTTAAATACTATTAGAGAAGAAATTGAAAAGAAAGAAGTTATAGTTATCCTTTTGAGAGGAGACTCGGACAGAAAAGAAGAAAAATTTTATCCTTTGCAAACATTTATAGAAACAAAACGAAAGATAAGCAAAAAAGGGAGAAAAGTAGTTCTTGAGTCCATAACTGGAATTCCTTATGTAGGAAAATCTTTAAAAGTAATTTTTGAAGATATTGATTTTAAAAACCTAATCACGGATATCCACCTGGCAGATACTCAGGTATTCAAGGAACATAAAGAATTTTCAGTTCATCTCATTTCTCATTACAACAAAGGACATAAAGTTGTAATTTTTTGCGATGACATTGATGATTTTGATGCACATACGATTAATTATCTTGATCGAATTCAAGAAGAATTTGTTGTAAAAGGATTAAATTTCCACTTATCTTATTTATCATCTTATCGTACTGATAGATTAAATCAGGAGGTTATTAGGCTAGGTGTAAAAGACCAAAGTAACTATCGTCTATCACTACCTAAAAAAGAAGAAATCAGCCCTATTCTCAAATTTTTTGGATTAAAAATTTCTTTGAAAAAAGAAGAATTAGATACAATATATTCATGTACTGGTGGACATCTACATCTTCTCAAAATAATTTCAGCCTATTTAAATGGAGATAATGGAGACGAAGGAAATTTATTTTTTGGAAATAATTTAGTTACTAAATTAATAGATTATAGATTAAAATGTAGCACTAATTACGAGAAGTCAAAACGTGTATTAAATACTATAGCTGGTATAGGTAAATATGCAACGAAATATGAATTGTATTGTTTATTGAATGAAGATTTGGATGTATCAGAGACTTTAAAAAGTATAGTTGCACTTGATTTTGTTAGTATCAAAGACAATTATTTAACATTTTCTCATGATATCATTAAAGACTATACTGCGAATTATAAGACAAAAGATAAAATTTCTTTTTATCAAAAATTAGCAATTTGTCTGGTCAAATTAACTCCAGGTAACTATTCACGAAGAGCTATAATTGAAAGTTACGCTGATAATTTTGAAGTATCGGATACTTGCTGGGCTTTGTATGCAATCCAAAGAATGCGAGAAGGGGCTTTTGATGAAATAATAGAAATAAAGTCAAAGTTATCATCCAATTTGTCTAAATCAATCGCTATATTTTTAGAACAAATCCGAGAATGTTACAAACTATCTTTTCAAGGTAGAATATACGAAGCTTTAGAAATATTGAGTTGTATAACAAATGTTCTTCCAAAAGAATTAATAGCTGAGAAGGTTCATATTGAATGTGCATGTCTCCTTAAATCTTTAGATGCTATTAATGCAAAGGATGCTTATGATAAAGTTTGTTTTTGGAGTGAAATTAAAAATACCGAACCTGAAATTTGGCACAGATTAATGCTGTTGAAAATTCATGCTGCACATGAATTGAACCTACATGATATTGCAAAGAAAACGGAACAAGAAATAGTTTTCTTTTTTTCAGATAGAATTAATTATGATTTATCAGCACAAAAAATAATTAATCGATTAAATATCTATTCTGATCTATTATATTCACCACAAATAGCTCATAAAAAACTATTAGCTGTAAGTAATGAATTAGAAAAATGTATAAGTAAAGAACAATATGAATTCCTAAGTGATTATTATATAGCACAATGCAATCTATCAGGTAATTCACTTATAATAGCAAATTATGAAGAGTCATTTAAAGCTGCTTTTATTGCATACAATTTAATTAACAAATATTCGCAAATTAAATTCCCACATATTGAAGCTTGTCTAAATAATTTATATTTATCAAGTTACTTCTCTGAAAAAATTTCCTTAACGGAAATAACTAAGAAATACAAGGATATATTAGAGTTTACGAAAGATAATGAAGATATTTCTTTACTTAAAAACAACTATGCTGGTTTAATTTTTCTGAATGGACAAACACAAGAAGCTATAGATATATTGAAACAAAATGAATCCTTAATCAATATATCTGAGACAGATTCTTATTATTTCTACTATAACCAAGTAAATCTTGCCTTACTAGAATTTTTAAATGGAAATAATAATACTTCTTTACAAATATTAGAATCTCTAGCTGATATAGTAAATGAAGTTATACCTAAACTAGCTAAATATTATGAGAAACATTATGATTTGCTAAAAAGTTATATTAGCTCAAATAATGATAATAGCTACAATTCAATTACCTTATATTTTGATAATCAAGCAAAAGCTTTTTTGAGTTCAATTTGGGATAGGTATAAATTAGTTTTTTTATTTAGTGATTTGCAAATCTGGACATTAATCTAAAATATCCATAAGTCCTCTATATATTACAAGACATAACATGTCTGAATAGCGGAAGCCTAGCTCTTGAATTGCAAACGAACATGAATGAAATTCAGTTAAATGAGGATTATTATTATAATCAGTTATATAAGCTATCTTATCTTTTGTAATTCTAAAATCGACTCTAATAATTCCTCTCAATCCTAATATCTTAAATGAATTTGAAGCAATGTCCTTTAATTCTGATGCTATGCTATTTTCAAATTTGTCATAACTATAAAATTCATATTCATCATTAAAAACTCTCTCATAGGTTAAAAACTCATTCCCAAGTAATTCCACTTTATTAATTTTTATCCCATTTGATGCTGGAATAAACGGTTCACCAATGTCAAAAACAGGAACTTCAACTTCATATCCACTGATAAATTCCTGAACTATAATTTGTTGATTAAAATTTATTGATTGATCGACAATAAAGTCAAAATACTTTTTATTAAAATATGATACAGAATCATTATTAATTCCAATACTTGCATATTCATGTGCAGGCTTAGATATTAATAGTTGGTCATCCCCAGGTTTCTCATTTCTCAACCAGCCAAATTTTGCATCGTAAATGTAGTATTTTGGAGTTCTAAAACCATAATAATTTAGCAGATTTAGGGTATGTACTTTATTTTCAAGTAAGGCTGAAGTATAAATATCATTACCACAATACCTTATGTTATATAGTTCGCACAATGAAGGTATTAAAGCGCTACGAGATCTTATAAGCCCTGATCCAACGGTATTATATACAACTTTATATTTTTTATCTATCTTATTAAAAAAACCTTTTTCCAGTTTGTCAATAAACTCTTTTTCTCCATATGAAATATCGACAAAGCACCCGATATCATATATCCCTGATGTAATCTCTTCTAATTCTTCATCTGAAAAATATTCCGTTAGTATTGAGAACTTTTTATAGTCGTCTTTCAAATTTGTTTTGGACTTAGTTTTTATCACTAATAAAATAGCAAGTTCATTTGCGATACCTCGAACTTTAGAAGTTATAGCGGTTATGATTTTTTTTGTTTTTTCAACTTTTGAACTATCCATAATAAAGAGTTATCCATTATTCACGAACAACGATTATCCCTTTTCAGATAAAATTAATCCATTTCTGGGATTCTTAGTCTGTAATATCTGTGATTGTTTTTCTGTGCTTACATGCGTATATATTTGTGTTGTCATGATGGAGCTATGGCCCAATAGGTTTTGGATGTATTTGATATCTACATCCTGTTCTAAAAGTAATGTGGCAAATGAATGCCTGAATACGTGTGGTGTAATATTTTTAGTGAGGTTGCTTTCTGTTTTGTATTTCCGAACCATCAATCTTACCGATTGTTCGGATAAGCGATTGCTCAAACGATTAATAAAGAAATACTTTTTAGTTTCTATGATTTCAGAAAACAGACTATAATAATCTTGTAATGCTTTTTTTGTTGCATCATTACTAATCTGGATAGTCCTTTCTTTATTTCCTTTTCCGTTAACCCGGATTGAGGAAAACTCTGAACCAAAGTCATCATAGTGGATAGAACAAAGTTCAGATACCCTGATTCCTGTACCAAAAAGCAATTCTACAACAGCTATATCCCGAATTTTCTCTTTATATCCATAGCTGTCTTTCTTTTGTTTATATTCACCTAATTCCCGGTAAACAGAAGAAAATAACAAAGAGGCTTCCTGCAAAGTCATTACCCTGGGAAGAATTTTTGGTTCTTTAATGCTAATTCTTATTTTTCTAAATGGATTAGCTTGAATTATTTCTTCAAACTCCATGAAATTGAACATTGCCTTTGTAGAAGCTATTTTTCTCTTAATGGTTTTGGGTTTAAAATCAGATATGAATTGGATGTATTTTTTTAGTTCATCTTTTCCTATTGACAAAATGTCAGATACATTAAGAGATGCATCCATAAACTTTTTAAACTGCCCTAAATCAATAGAATATGCCTTTAACGTTTTATTGCTTAGATGTTTTTCAAATTTACAGTGAAAAATAAAATCATCTAACGCTTTTTGTATTTTCATCTTTGTTGCTTTAAAATTATAAAAGCAGCAAAAATACACTTGCATTAAGGATTCTGTAATAAATAAGACTATTCCTCAAACTCTATAGAATTGATCCGCTTCAACCACCCATTCAGAAATTCATGATTTTGACCTTTCTGAGCCATGACCTGGTAATATTGAATCCGTGCTGATTTTATGGTATTCTTTTCTATTATACCATCCTGTTTGAGGTTACAATCCAAAACGGTTCAGCACTATCTGAACGCCTATGCTTCTCCAATGGCCACTATTGACATATCAGTCAGATATTAATTCCTGCAAAGAGCCGTTTTTAATAGTATTAATCCTTTACAGATTTTCAATATATAAATGCCGGTTTTATAAAGTGCTATTTAGAATGGGGAGGGAGGTAGTTGGTTGAAATTCAATTGTGTATAGTGGTTTTAGCCAAAACGTATTACCCTGTAAGTTAATGATGCCTTACTATGACTAATCTGATAAAAGGTTTGCAATACATTTGAATGTATTCAAAAAGTATAACTATCAATTTCTTTTTGTATTTTTTTTATAAGTTCAAATTTTGGCTTTAGCATATTGGCTTTTATTTTTTCATTAAAAGATGCTGCTCCGATACAATATTTACTAAAGGATTGTGGTCTTATATTTCTTTTTTTTAATACCTTTTTAATTATCGTATTCGGGTTGAATTTTTTCTGCTTTACTTCAGCAATGAAAATTTCAGGAAATGCCAGTATATTATTCTTTTCATCTCCAAACTCCAGATTAAAATCAATGGTTAATCTTTCCTCTTTACCAACCAAAGTAATTCTTTTAAATTGATTAAATAGTTTAAATTCCAGATCCTTAGTGTTGTACGGTGAGTTTTGTTGCAGAAATTCATTCTCTTGTAATGAAAAAGAATTATCTTTTACTAAACGTTGTATTCTCTTTTTTAACGTACGTCCTTTGTTGGTTTTTAATTTAATTTCTAAATATTGATGACCAATTTTCAAGTACTCTCTTTTTCGGATCTTATAACGGTTTAATTTACCATTTTGATGCGCCACGTACATATGGAATGTTTTGGTATCAAAATATTCAGTTTTATAAGGAAAAGCTCTGCAATTTTCAATTTCTAATACTCTGTAATGTTGAGATAAATCCTCTAATACCAATGGTTGTAGTTCGTATGGTGCAATGAATTTTGTATTAACTCTGTTCATAAGTCGTACATTCTCCATTTGCTGCAGCGATATCGGGTTGAAACAGGATAACTTTTCTTCTATTATTTTTAATAATTGATTCATCCATATGTTAATTTGCCATGATAAAAACCAGATATAGTTTTTTACCATTGTAATTCATCATCTAAACCACTGTATTAAATCGAACTCCGCGTAATTATTATTGTTTTATTATTTTGATGGTTTCTAATCCTGATTCGCTTAATAACCTGATCAGGAAAACACCGCGTGTCATTAGAGCTATATCACTATCTTTCAATTTTATAGTGTAGTTCCCTTGCGTATAAAAATCATCATTCAAATTTTTAATCACATATCCATTGATACCTATCAAATCAATCGTGTAATTTCCAGCCTCTTTAATGCTGAAATTAATATTTGCATATCTGCTGAAAGGATTTGGTGAACATGATAAGTGAGCGTTTAGGTTGTTTTTCGTATTTGTGATACCGATGTCAACTATTGATATATTTTGCATACCAGGCGTACCTCCATTTAAAGATGCAAACCAGTTTTTACCATCCTCGTTTAACAGGTTTGGGTGCGTTAATTCAATAGAAGCCCCCAGTCCGTTTGCTTCCTGTGGCCAGTCTCCGGCAGGATAATAATCAACAGCATCTATTAATTGATTTTCATCATTATATAATCTGATGTGATCGCCGGCACTACTCAAACCAAAATCAAATTCACCAATTACATTTATTACCCATGGATAGGTTGTTTTAAACTTTTCCACATCCTTGCACACAACCAGGTATTCATCAGGAGCTAAAAGGTACGATGATGGAATAACCAATGCTGAATCTGTTTGAGTATCACTGAGCCACCATCCTTTTAAATCAACCGTTGTTTCACCGTTATTATACAATTCTACCCAATCGCCGGGTTTTAATTCTTCCGAAGATTTATAAAAAACCTCGTTGATTACAATGTCAGAGTTTTGCTCTGTGGAGGCTTCAAAAATTGCATTGTGAATGTAATTTTGGTTTATTTTATACTCTAATTGCGGCTTTGTGGAATTGATATCACCTTCCCACCGAACAAATTTATAACCTGGATTAGGGATTGCTTTTAATTTAATGGCTATGTTATTATAATAGAAACCATTAAAAGGATACGAATTCGGAACTATTGAGTTTAATTTTATTTTACCTCCGCTTGCAGGAAACGTTTCAAGTGTAATGGTATTGTTACCATCAAAATCCATTGCCTCACCTAGATATTGCCAATAATATGCCGGTCTTTCACTGGCAAAAGTTTTTAATTTATTCACCTCATAATTCCAGTTGTTATAATCCAGATCCCATCTTAAACAATGATCTGCCATCTCATCCATATATAGTGTTTTAAATGAATCAATTTTAGATAGGTAGTTATTGGTATTCCAATAAGAATTCAGATAATCACAACCACTTTGTGCAAATTTTTGCTTAAACCGACTATTAGCTACAAGCTTCCGAAATAACAAGGTAGACCAGGGAGGATTGGGCCATGTGGGACCATTGGGTGACAGGGCAGCAGCTATTGAGTTAAATTTATAACCTTCATTACTCCCCAATCCAAAGCTATAATCAGTATCATATAGCAGCCATCGGTATTTGCTCCGTATGCTCGAAGTATTCCAGAATTTTATATTGTTTCCCGGCCAGTCTCGGTTATCAATATAAGTCTCGATTAAGAAATACTTGATAAAATTATCTACATCGATGGTTTTGCAGACTTTATCATAATTTGCATCTGATTGTAATGAATTGGTATTTATAAATTCCAGAAGTTGCAGGTACCTTGTATTTACCCCATATTTTGGTTCTCCTTCTTTTTCCAAAATATGAACCTCTTCAGTTTTCACCTTCAAATTATCAGAAAGAAAATGTTCATTTATCTTTTCACGCATATTCAAAATTCCCCAATACCAGCCATTTAAATATACAACTGTAGGTTGAACGTCCTGGTGTTCAATGCCAATATGGCTCATGCATGTGATATTTAAAACATCATGAAAATGGGTGTAATAAAAGGCATTGCCGGCATTTCTTAAAATCAATGACTCAAACTTATCGTTTTCTCTATGTTGAAAGAATTTATAATTAAAAGCCCCGTCACCGTATTCTTTTCTTGCGAACAGAGCAAATGATTTTTGAGGAAAAGCTTTAGTCCAGTTTCCAAATATTTTTATTCCTGCACCCTGATCAATTTGTTTTACTCCGTTATTGTCATAATATTCAAAGTGAACAGGTCTTTCCCAGTCCTGCCAAAAATTCGCCCCATAATAAGGGATATCAGTTTCTGCCAAAGGACCAAAGGCATAAATACCAGTATTGTAATCCCATAAATTATCCGGATTCGTTGATATGCAAACGATAGGGAAGGAGTGCTGGTGTTCTAAAACATAGGTTTGTGTGATTACCGGAGCAGGTAATCTGCCTGTAACAAAAGCTCTTGCCCTGATTACAGTATCTGTTGTTATATCAATTGGTTGATTATATAAGATGCTTGTTTGACTGGGTATTGACCCATCTGTTGTATAATATATATATCCTGTCGGATTATTTTGTATAGAAAGCTCTAAGGTGACTTCGTGATCCTTATTTCCACCAGGTATTGAAAAAATAACAGAATCTGTAGATAAGGTACTTATACTATTTTCACCGTTGGGTGCCCATGGAGTAGGTGCGATAAAATAAGCCCAGTTATCCGCTCCATCCGGTTGTCTTCCATATGATATATCAGAAGTTAAATAAGTTGGACCCACTGAGTCAACAAGTACTTTATCCTTAAATAAATATATGGATTCTCCACCTGCACTAATTCTGAAATTTGTATGACTACACGAATCAGGAAGATTAATTTTTTCGGATACCGGATATTCACCTTTAGTTTTTAATCCCAGGGATAAGATGGGGATGCAGCTCAGATCTGAAGAAGATAAAGAATAATTGTGAACTTCAACGCAGAGCACATTTATTCCTTGTTGAATAATGTTTTTCCACTCATGAATTCTGAATGTATCAGGTTCGTATCTGAGATATATCCGAGCTTCATGATAGTTATTATCGGCCGGAGTATTGTAGGCAACAGGGTCTCCCGGATTACCCAGATTGGCACGTGCAACTTCAATACCATTGATATAGGCTATAAAACCATCGTCATAGTCCATATGTAAAACCATTTGAACCAGATCTTCATAATTTGAAATGGTAAATTCTTTACGAACATACAAACTCATGATATTTCCGGTTTGTGTAGCATCATCAGCATCTCCATATCCAAATCCGGAGATTCCTTCTAACCAGCTTTGATCATCAAATCCGATTTTTTTCCATTCATCACCCATTTCCATATCCGGAATTATATATTTGAATTGGGCTCCCTGGTCAATTATTGTATACCAATCGTTTAATAAATGCAGGCGGTTTTTGCCGGATGTAAAAACAAGTTGATATGCCCCGGGTTCAACAGAAACAGGAGGGAAGGTCCATTTTAGAGTATCGTTAATATCATCTGTAAATGTGTAATTCCCCAAATAAACGGTTTCTGCTGAAGTATTTAAAAATTCAACCCAATCCGGATAATCTCCATCTTCATCAGCAAGTTGTGTGATATTTGAAGATAAAAATTCATTAATTTTTATTTGAGAGGACAGGTATTCAACTCTTAAAAGCAACAACAATAAATAGCAAATCAGGTTAGTTTTTTTCATAGACATAATATGATGTTATTGGGCAGAATACTTTAAGTAGTGTTCGTGTATAAAGTCGAACTACAGCGTTGTTGCTCAAAATTCAAATCCACATATAGGCTGGTATACTGAGGTTTGAATGTTTCACACGCCTTGCATTTAAACTTTATAGTTCAAACACCCGACTTTAAGGACAGGCACTAAGTATTGTCAGCAAGAAAAACTCCTTTTTTTTTCCGAAATAATCGGGGCAGGCTGTTACTCTTGCTCTTAACATGATCATTTACGACAGTAAGCTCACATTTTCCGAGCTTCGAAAGACTCAAAAATAAAGCTTTCTAATCCGCCACTTGAGTTTTCGTGCTGTGCTAAGTACTTGATATTAAAATAAGAAAAAAATGCATAAAGTCAACTCTTAAGCCAATAATGTTATTTGTAAACTGGATTAAAAATGTATTATAAATCGTTAGTGCTAAAAACTGAATTACCCAATATTTAATTGAAATAAGGATCAGGTATATTAAAACGGGTTTTGAAGATATAATTCAACAAATGAAAGGTGCCCATAGGCTAATTTTGATTGCGATATTGGAAAAGAAGGATAATATTGAGATTTAAGGAAGCAATTTAAAACCAGGAAAGATTTTATGATGTTTATCTCGTAATTCAACCGTACTCTCTTAATTTAAGACTAAACAATAATAATATTCAACAACTGGTTCTTAAGTAAATTTTTGGTAAAAAGGGGTTACTACATTCAATACACCTCTTGTAATAAAGGATAGTTTTATTTAATTTAATCAATCTCAAATATTACGTAATTGAAAAGTTAAATATTATCGCCATGACAAAACAAAAAGCAAAATACACCAATGAAGAATTAAAGAATCTGCTACATCAGGAGGTTGAGATAGTAATAGAAGATCCTGAGATTGATGAAGGAACATTTTCCTTTAAAGGAAAAATTTTAGGTTACAATATTGCCGATCAAGATCCACATGAGCCCATTGATTTTGAATTCCTTAGTGACCATGGCTCCATAAAACATTTTAATTTTAATGTTTTAATGGAAATCAGAGAAATTTAACCCGGATACAAATAGTAAGACCCGTTTTTTTGTCGATCAGCATTGACGATGTTTTTTTTGTAATGTATTGTAAATGAGGGTGTAGTGGTGTTTTTTCAGGAAAATAAATATACGAAATTACTTTTGTAATAAAGTTTTCCAGTAAAGCATAAAACAATTTACGAATTTCTATTTGTTTTCACTATTGTCCGGTAAATATTCGATTTTAATTATTTGTTAACCTTTGTCTTCGAACCAGATAGGCTTTTACTTTTTCGCTACAGCTCGAAAAAGTAAACAAAAAGAGCCGCCGCTGACATGAAAAACCTAAAAATCAGTGCACTTCACTAAAAGAAAAGAACTCACTGCGTTCAAACAGCTTTTCTTTCTTAACGTTTCGTTTACTGATTTTTTTAACGCTTTTTCATGAAGGCAGAAATACTACCCTGATATTTGAAAGATACCTTATAACCCGTTAGAAATAAAGATTATGCTAAGGTTAAATAGTTTATTCCGGACACTAATGATTGATTATATGAGATACATCCGGAATTTTATGTCGAACTCAGGTTATTCATAAGATATTGGCGAAAGTAAGAAAATTATGGTGTAAGAGATAATGACCTTTTATTGTTTTGCGTGAATCCTCTGATAATGATAATGAAAATGAAATAGGTTATTGATTTTTTAAATCAGATAATTTTTTCTCTGAGTTTTTTATAGTCTACTTTTCCGGTACCTAATAAAGGTATTTCGTCCATCAACTCAATTCTTGAAATTTTTGCTATTGGAGGAGCATTATTTTTACGAAGCGTTTCGTTAGCTTCTGTAAGAGCAATGGGTTTGCTACAAAAAAGAACTATCTGAGGAGGTGAAACTTTGTCGCTACCTTCAACTGCCAGCACTTTTTCATCCACTTCTCCATAGTTATTACTCAATATATTTTCAATAAAAGGGAGACTAATCATTTCTCCGGCTATTTTAATAAAACGCTTTAACCTGCCTGTTAAAAATAAAAATCCGTCTTCATCAAGATATCCCAAATCCCCTGTCTTGTAGTACTTTAAGTTATTTATTTTAATAAAGGGTGATTCTATTTCTGTATTGAGATAACCATTAAATACATTTTTGCCATGAAAATAAATCATACCAACTTGTTTGGGGCCTAGTGGTTTGTTGGTGTCCAGATCAAGAATAATGCACCTTACACGCTTAATAATTTTCCCTACACTACCTTTTTTCTGTTGCTGTAACGGATTTAATGATAACACAGGAGAACATTCCGTAATTCCATAACCTTCAATGATTGAGGCCTTAGGTGCTAATTGTTCAAAATGGTTTCTGATGGAATCAGGCATTGCTTCAGCGCCACTAACTACATATTTTAATGTTGTAAGATCCTTTCGAAGTGCATTGTTTAATATGATATTTAAAAAGCTGGGGGCTGCAACCAATATGGATGCAGATGTATGATTTATGACTCTTACTATAGCTCTTCCGTCTGTAGGGTCGGGAGAGTAGGCTACTCTGGTGCCCGTGATAGCTGGCAATATGGATAGCACTGTAAATCCAAAACTATGAAAAGGAGGAAGAAATGCCATTAGTACTCTATTTCTTTCAAAATCAATCAGCTCCAGCGTTCCTTTTAAATCGTGTATAATGTTGTCATGAGTCAGAGGAACTGCTTTGGGCATGTTTTCACTTCCCGAGGTAAACAAAATAACTGCAATATCATCTGTTTTTTTGAAACTAATTAATGATTTTGGATATTTACTCTTAATTAGTCCTGTTAGTTTAACTTTAAGTCCGGCCTTAGGTACTTCTTTGTCGAGATATATAATCTGCCTTAATAGTAAACCAGGTAGCTGATCCTTTATTTTTTCCACAAAGCTACTCGCTGAGAAGATGGTGCTAACTGAAGCTTCTTTTACACAGTGAATAAGAATTTTTTTACCAACAGTCCAGTTTAGCATCACCGGGATTTTTCCTGCCAGATAGGTGGCCATAATCAACATGGAGGTGCTTTGCAGGGCAGGAAGCATAATTCCAACATGCTTATCTTTACATTTGTTTTTAATAATTTCTGATATCACACAGGTTTTTAGAAAAAAGTCTTTGCGGTTATTCTCTCCAAGCATTGTGTCGTATGAAAAAGGAAGATTTTTGTTGGAGGTGAATTTTCTTATAAATAATTCCGGAATCGTATTCGTATGGTTTATTTTAATAAAATCATTGTAAGGATTTATTTTACTGAATGAACATGCCGGCATATTTTGTTGCTGTTGCAATTCTCCGTTTGCAAGCATAAATAAATCAACAACTAGTTTTAATTCAGATATTTCATTGTAGTCCTCAACCTTAAACTGAGTTTCTATGTCTTTAATGATTTCTACTAAAGTAATGGAGTCAATTCCCAGATCATGAATTAAGCTGTGTTCGGGTTTAATCTCATTGATATTGATTTGCAGGTGTTGTGCTACAATTTTAGTGACTCCCGTTGTAATGACAGCAGGAAATTCTTGTGTTTTTTTATTTTGTTTTACCTCTGATACATGTTTTACAGATCCTTTAATAATAGATGGAAGTTGCCTGTGTAATCCGGGACCATAAAAATAATGCTTAAGAAAGGTTGGCTCCTCTTCTCCATTTTTGTTATAGAAATCTTCTAAAAAGTAGTTGAATGTTTGTTTGTCGTTATCGGCTGATTTTTTACAATCAAATGTAATGTCCTCAAAATGTATGTTTACTCTTCTCCGAGGTATGAAAAATATTAGATTAGCCAGTGTATAATAAATACCGGTGAATACATTTTTGGTGAAATCAGGTGAATTACCGGTCCAGGCTTTGGACCATTTACTACCCCATAAGCCGGAAATCCGGACACCCACAATTTGCACATTCTCTGGCAGGTTATGTACAATTTCAAATGCGCCTTTTTTATTAAGGATCTTTTCAAAACCCTGTCCGGCAATTTGTCCGGCAGGATAAATGACAATGCTGTGTTTTTCATGCAAGGCCTTGATGGTTGCTTCTGTTATGTCTTTTAGTACATTTACATTTCTGCTGCCTCGTTCCAGATCGCTGACTCTTACGGCTCCCCAGTTTTTAAAGAAATGGTTTAAAAATGGTAAATCGTAATAGGTTGAAGTAATAACCGGCACTACATTTTTTTTAGGGTACAAATGACTCACCAGTAACATAGGATCAACAACTGCCTGATGGTTTGGTAAGAATAGTACAGGATTGCTGGAGTTGATACATTGAGTGTTATTTAAACTTACCTTATATCGTAAAGATAACATGGTTCGTCCCAGGAAAAATATAAATTTTGCAATAGCTTTTACTATCGGATGTTTTTCTTTCATACCATTAAAGTAAGTATAACAACTTGTATTATGTGATTAAAGATATAATTTTTCTGTTTTTCTAAAAGGATATCTTATCGTGATACTCATATTAGAATGGATACATTATCTGCTTTTTACCCTAACAAAAAGCTACCTGAAAATAAAGTTTTACTCTCTTCGGCCGGCACCAGGTATTTTTAAGTAAGCAATAAGTGTGGTAATAATGGTAATAAGCAATACTGCTAAAAATACAATTTGTGAATTAAATAATCCTTCAATAAAGGAAAAAATGCCTGCTGAAAATAGTATCGCAACAAAAACCATCTGATTGTTATAGGCAAGTACAGGCCCTAACTCCCTACCTTTTACACGATCCTGCATAAATGCGTTCAGTGGAATTTTAAATAAGCCGGCAAAAAACGCAAACGTAACAATAAGAATCGTAAATAATGTTACCCCCGGATTTGAAATGAATATGACAAACATAGTAATGCCCATGCCTATACCACCAATAGGTATAAGTCTGGTGTTAACCTTGTGGTGAGAAAGAATACCGGCAGCATAGCAACCAATGCCTATACCAATAGCCACCAGCGCCATTATAGATCCTGTTGCAGTATTTGACAGTTTAAGATATTTTTCGCAATAAATGTATAAATTCATCTGTACCATTGACCCAATCAACCAAAACATTGACAAACCTAGTATGGTATAATTAAGTCCCTTAATCTGGCGGCTCCATTTAAACCACCTTACAGGAAAAAGAAAAGGGTTTAGTGTATCTTCAGAATCATCTTCCGGTGCTGTTTCCCTGGGATGTATTCCTAAACTGGTAAGCCAGCCGATTACGGCAATCAATAAAATGGTAGTACATAAAACCACCAATTCCATATTGGGGTTTGAGAAATGCTGATCAAGATCAGAAATGGCTCCTGCTAAAAAAGTACCCAGAAGAACGGCCACGAAAGTGATCATCTCCATGGCTCCGGTACCGAATGAAATTCCTTCGCGACCACCGATATCTCTTATAATTCCATATTTACTAGGAGAATAAATACAACTTTGCAAGCCCATGAGCAACATACTAGCTAAAACCAGATAAATGCTACTGAATAAAAAGCCAATGGTAGCAATTAACATGATTGGTATTTCAGCCAGTTTGGCCCACTGAATAATTTTTGCTTTTGGATTTTCTTTCGTTAGTTTGCCTGCCCATGGCGATAGAAAAATATAAGGCAATACTAATAATGCTGCAGCAGCGGAAACAAGAGTAGCTTTACTATCAGGACCAAGCCATGCAACACAAACAAAACCAATCAATGTTTTTAATAAATTATCATTAAGAACCCCTGCGAAATTAGTACTAAACAGAGGAAACCATTTAAACTTATTCTTATTTTTCATTTGTTCAATTTTAGTTTCAAAACACAAATATCAAGATTAATGAACCCATAGGACCGAAAGTGCTGAGTTTGAATCATGCATCTTTTGTGTGTATTATTTGTTTTTATGCTTAGGTGGAACGTGCCAGAATTAAACTTATTTGTTTTTGAGAATATCTTTTTCATGGCCAATTTCCTATGTGCAAAAAAAACTTTTTTCAATTATTAAGCCTGTTGTTTCAGTCCTGAAAAAATGAGTTGAATAATTTAAAACCATGCTAACATACAACAATAATTTTTAATGATTAAAACGGATGAGGCAGGTTGTAAGAATTTTCCTTATAAGATATAAGGATTTTATTTTTCAGAGATCAATTGCATAAATTGAAAATAAATAAAATACGCATGTTTAGAGCAAAAAAAATGGGTATACAGGAGAGTGATGTTTGCAGTAAAAACATTACAGGCTTATTATAACATTGCTAAAGAGAATGGAGCTGATGATGATTTTTTAAATGATATGAAGCTTGTTATTGATGAAATGAAATTGTTCCAGGAACAAGAACCAGAGAAGATCAAAATACCAAAATTAAAAGATAATGAACATCAAAAAAAAATAGCTAATTGACTGTTATAAATACATTTAAAACCACTAGTGTCCGGTAAAAAGTAACCGGGTCGAACATTTTCATACCCAACCCGGTTTGTCTACTTTTGAGTTACCACACAAAAAAGTTAGACATGGGCAAAAGTACAAATTTTAGCGGACAGCCAATATTTAATCAGTTGTT
>JBNKRV010000167.1:0-32060 GCA_050296935.1 Marinilabiliaceae bacterium
ATGAGAGTTTCCGCTTATAAACAGCGATCTTCTTCCTGAAAATTATTCAAAATAGCCCGCTATTCTTTCATAATTTTCAGTTGAATCTCACTATTTATAGGCGGTCTGAATCCAAAATTTTATGTCGAACTCAGGTTAATATTATTTTTTAGTAAAAGGGGATATTTAATTTAGTCAATCTGTCATACAATTAATAATACATTGTATGTGAGTATTAACAAATGCATGTTTAAAATTGCATTACTATTGAGAGAAAAAATTAAATTGGAGAGAAAATTTTTAGCCATGATAACTCATATTTATAACCAGAAACAAAATTGTATAGAAACTTTTTTCAAAGGAAAGGTTACTAAAACTGAAATTATTGACTTCATTCATTTGTTAACCAAGAAAAATGATTATCCAAAAGATTTAAAAATTTTAATTAATGCAAGTGAGGGAAGATTATTTTTAAAACCACCAAACCTATTCCCTATACTTGAAGAAAACATTAAGATGTTTACAATATACAATACACTAAAAGTAGGGATTGTAACTGAAAGACCTATTGATACAGCATTAGCAGTATTATATACAAGATTAATACAACTTGACCACTATCAGTTCCATGTATTTAATTCAGAAACATCTGCAAAACAATGGATATACAAAGATCATAAAAAACTCATTCCTATTAAAAGGAACAATACAATTTCTTTAAATGCGATATATTAGATGAAAGGACAATGAAATCATGAACTACTCTAGTTCAAAATAAAACATACCAGATTAAACCTAACCCTATTTGTATTTTTCCGAATCACAATCACAAGTACCAAAAAGGGGCTATAGCAAACGTGCTAAAGCCCCTTTTTATAATTTAAAACAACTATTAATAACGATAATGTTCAGGCTTAAACGGGCCGTTAACATCCACCCCTATATAATCTGCCTGTTCTTTTGATAATGTTGTTAGTTTTACACCTAACTTACCAAGATGTAATCTGGCAACTTCTTCATCTAAGTGCTTTGGCAATGTATACACACCAACTTTATAATCTTTTTTCCACAATTCTAATTGTGCAAGTGTTTGATTCGTAAATGAATTACTCATTACAAAACTTGGATGACCTGTAGCATTACCCAGATTTACCAATCTACCGCGAGACAACAAGATAATTGCATGACCATCAGGAAACTCGAACATATCTACCTGAGGTTTAATATTCTTTTCTTTAATTCCCGGATACTTTTCAAGCTTTTCAACCTGAATTTCATTATCAAAATGACCAATATTACATACAATTGCCTGATCTTTCATTTTTTCCATATGCTCAATGGTAATAATATCTTTATTCCCGGTAGTAGTCACATATATGTCAGCTTCAATCAATGCATCTTCAGTGGTGGTCACTTCAAAACCTTCCATTGCGGCTTGTAAGGCACAAATAGGATCTATTTCTGTTACTAAAACTCTGGCACCAAAACCTCTCATACTCTGAGCACAACCTTTACCTACATCTCCATAACCACAAATAAGAACAGTTTTACCTGCCACCATAACATCTGTACCACGCTTAATTCCATCAGCCAGACTCTCTCTACATCCATAAAGATTATCAAACTTAGATTTAGTAACAGAGTCATTTACATTAATTGCAGGAAACAAAAGCTCACCTTTTTCCATCATATGATACAAACGATGTACCCCTGTTGTTGTTTCTTCACTTACTCCTTTACACTTTTCTGCAACTTTTGTCCATCTTGTTGGATTCTTCTCCAGCTCTGATTTTAGCTTCATGATTAATTCACGATAATCTTCTCCCTCAGCACTATAATCTTTATCCAGAATAGACTTATCATCTTCAATATCACGACCCAAATGAATCATCATTGTAGCATCACCACCATCATCAACAATTAAATCAGGACCTTCTCCGTTTCCGAAATCCAAAGCTCTCTCCGTACACCACCAATATTCCTTCAGAGTTTCACCTTTCCAGGCAAAAACAGGCACACCTGCTACGGCTATTGCGGCGGCGGCATGATCCTGAGTACTATATATATTACAGCTACACCAACGCACATCTGCACCCAGGTCAACCAATGTCTCAATCAAAACAGCAGTTTGAACTGTCATATGAAGAGAACCCATTATTCTGGCACCCTTAAGTGGTTTTTCTTTTCCGTATTGCTGTCTTAAGGCCATTAATCCCGGCATCTCTTTTTCAGCAATTTCTATTTCCTTTCTTCCAAAATCAGCCTCTGCTATATCTTTCACCTTGTATGGAAGTGCATCTGTTACTATTTCTGACATGATATCTTTATTTTGTTTCGACTGCAAATTTAGTAAAAAAAGGGAAGTATTTCCTAACTCTTTTTGGGTATTGCGTTTAACCTCAGATCAAACCCCAAATCACGAAACAATAACTGCAATAATAAAAGAGATTTAATCTGTTGAAAGTAAAGTGAGCTAATGAGATTCCCAATCTCATCCATTAAGAATTTTCCTGATACTAACCTCATCTTTTACCAACTGTTGTTTTAATGCTTCAAGGTTTCCGAACTTTTGTTCCTCTCTTACCTTTACAATAAAAGTAACCATTATCTCCTCGGAGTATATATCCTGTTTAAAATCCAAAACATGAACCTCAATAGTATAATTATCATCATTTTCATTCACTGTTGGTCGTACTCCAATATTCAACATTCCGCCATACTGTTTTCCCATAACATGAACAGTACACGCATAAACCCCTTTTGACGGTATTAATTTATAATGTTCGTTGGGTTTTATATTAGCAGTTGGATATCCCATTTTTCTTCCTAACTTCTTACCTCCTGTAACTGTTCCAAAAATTGAGAATTGATAACCCAGCATCTGGTTTGCTTCTGCAATATTTCCTTTTAGCAAATGATTACGAATGGCTGTAGAGCTTATGATTTCTGATTGCAAATGAACCGCATCTACCTTTGAAATACTAAAACCATACTTTTTGCTTAATGACAGATAGGCGTCATAATCATGAACTCTATCCTTTCCAAATCTATGATTATAACCTACAACAAGGTGTTTCATGCCGATTTGATCCATCAGAACCTCCTTAATAAATTCCTCAGCAGTCATGGCTGCTAATTCTTTACTAAAAGGCAAAAGCAATAAATGATCAATACCTTGCTGACTAATCAACATGGTTTTCTCATCAAGCGTTGTAATAAATTGAAGATCCTTACTACTTTTATTCAGAACCAGCCTAGGGTGTGGCCAGAAAGTAACTACTGTAGCCTCGCCACCAATCTCGTTAGATTTGCTTAATAAGTGATTAAGAAGTTCTTTATGCCCATTATGTACACCATCAAACATTCCAATAGTGACAACTGTATTTTTTCCTGTATATGTTCTGGGATCGGAATAAACTTTCATTACAACAATTGCTTTGTGGCAAAAATAACTGAAATCTTCATATATAACCTAGTCTTTGAATACCCAATGACGAGTGATCTTATTTTAAACTTTATCTAAATGTCGTAAAAACGCTTTTCGCAATTGAAAACGTTCAAAATACCTGATTGCCTGACGCAAAATGTCGAAATATAATGTAAAGTACAATAAGATGGTTGAGAACCAGATAGCTAAAATATTGAACAGTGGTGTTGGTATCCTGATACCGAAAAACTGCTTTTCAGGAGCAAAAAAATGAGCTCGTCCCCATTTCGATGCGGCAGTTCTCATGATTGGATCTTTCAATGCAATATATCCACCGTCTGCTAAAACAATCTGTTTTAACTCTCCCTTATTTAAGACCAGAGAGGCTAATTTTTCATTATGATATTCCTGTTTTAATTTATACACTTCATTGGCCGAACCCATTTTCTTCACAAGATTATTATAGGTTCGATCTTTATGTTTTTTTGCAGCTCTATATTCATTCTGGAAGGACACAGTAAGATAATCAAGCAATTGATCATCTTCTTTAATCTTATCTATGAAGTTTCCTCCGGAATAATTATTAATAGATTTTACAATTTCTTGTTTACAAACGCTTTTCATTTTATTCAGTTCATTCTGAACAATGTCGGCATTTGCTTTGGCCATAAGAGGCTTTCCATCTTCAAGATATTGCTTAATTTTCAGATTATGTTGTTTGAGCTTGGGCAACAATAGTGAATAATAATAGGATGCCTGACTTATCTTTTTCTCATCCTCAAAAAAATACTTTTCGAATTCATTATTTGCAAATTGGTTTACTGCAAGTGCTTCGTACGCCCAACGCGATGCCATGATGTCTCCAATTCGGGGAACATATTCATCTGAAGCGATTGATTTATGTAATTTATTAAAATCAACAATAACACCACTAAACAATAACTGAGGCACAAGTATGAGGGGAATTAATATATAGATTGCTACAACTGACCTGAGCCCACTACTAATATTTAATCCTAGCATATTAGAAAAACAGGCCGTGGAAAAAAGTATCATCCAGTAACTGAAATTCAATCCCTTAATTTCCAGAATGGTATTTCCTATCAACACAAGACTTAATGTTTGTATAGCTGATATCCCGAATAATATAATGATTTTACTATTTAAATAACTGGAACGACTTAAGTTCAAAAACTTCTCTCGTTGCAGTAGCTTTCGATCTTTAATGATTTCCTCGGCACTAACATTCAAACCTAAAAACAAGGCAACCACTACAGCCATAAACAAATATGCTGCAATATTATCGTTTTGACTAAATACGTATTTTAACGGATTATTATCAGTACCACTTATATATTTTGTAAAATAACCCAATATCAAGGCCAATATGGGAGCCTCCAGTGAGTTAATTAGCATATATTGTTTGTCTTTCCACTTCGACAAACCATCCCTTATAATATATATCCAGAATTGTTGTAAACGCCCGGGTATATTATATAGGTTATGAGGTAATTTTTCAACAGCATCAGGCTTATTGTTGATTTTCCATTCAAATTTATCTTCGATATCAACAACATAATTTTCGTACCACTCATTTGGTTTTACTTTACGCTCCCTGATTAACCGACCATTCGGATCAACCATACGAGCTTCAATAATTCTGAGCGGCTGCTCTACTTTAACGTTACCACAAACATAACACTCACTATCCTCAGGATTCACATAGTTTGCCTTCTGTTTGAAATATACAATAGCATCCATTGGGTTACCATTGTATATGATATAACCACCTTTATCAATAATGAGTAATTTATCAAGTAACTTATATAAATCAGATGATGGTTGATGAATATTAATGATAACCAGTTTACCTTTTAGGGTTTGCCTTTTCAAAAGCACCATAACCTTTTCCGAATCCATGGAAGACAACCCTGAAGTCGGTTCATCCACAAAAAGTATAGAAGGTTCTCTTATAAGTTCCAAGGCAATATTCAGGCGTTTCCTCTGACCTCCACTCAACATTTTATTCAAAGGACTACCAACCACAAGATCTCTCGCTTCAGCTAAATCAAAATCTTTAACGGCTCTATCAACCAGTTCCTCAATCTGTTCTTTTGAGAAATCACTAAAACACAATCTGGCATTAAAAAAAAGATTTTCAAATACTGTTAACTCCTCAATTAATAAATCCTCCTGGGGTACATATCCGATTACACCTTTTAAATCCTCCTTGTGATCCCAAATATTTAAACCATTAATATGTATGGAACCTCCTGATAATTTATAACTCCCATTGAGAACATTCAGCAGCGTGGATTTACCGGTACCACTTCCTCCCATAATACCCACTAACTGCCCTGACCGGCCTTTAAAGCTAAAAGGATGAATGCCGATTTGCCGGTCATTAAACCTATACTCCACATTCCTTGCCCTGAGTAAAATTCTTCCTGTAGCAGCCTGCTGAACAAATTCCTCAGCCACCCTCCCATAATATACAGGAGCCATTCTTGATGTTTTAATTACAGATCCTACTGAAAGGATATAGGAATTATTGCGTTCTACTTTATGGCCATTTAAATATAAGTTTCTATCTCCCGAGTATCTGAAAATAAAGGTGTGAGTACTTTCGATATACAAAACCCAAACATAAATCTGCTGCTTGGGATTATGTAAATGTTTAAAGCCAGGCATAGGATTCTCTTCCTGCCCACTAATAATTAAAACTTTATCAGGATCTTCTACTTCCATAGGACCCTTGAGTATAAATGCTTTCAGCAGATTATAGTCTACCGGATCAATCATCATACCCCTTGATAGCTTATCTACAACTTCGTCCCCTATTTCACTTATTTTTTCCTCTTTTCGGATAAACTCAAATAGTTGAACAAACAGCCATATTTTCGATTCTCTTTGTAACTCTTTATTTAGTTCGTCACAAATAAAATTAATTTGATTATAGTTCTGAGACGATTGTTGTTCTACTTCTGATTGGATAGGACTATAGGAATATTTATGAAATTGCTGCACATAATAATTAAAACGCTGCAAATACTGCTCAACATATTCACGGTTAAAATTACGCTGCAATTCCTGTTCTATCAATTTACGCGCACTATCAAGCCTACTCTCCTTGCGGACGTTTGTAAGAAGCGCATACAGTTTCATTAATGCATCAAGTAATGTTTCACTCATAACATGTTTCTGCTTTAATTACAATTGCTTCAAATTTAGTTCTTAATAAACATACAAAAAAATCTAATATAATTCAGTAGACTGCTTTTATTCTCTTAACAAAATATTAATAATCAGAGATTATAAATACTAATGTCCCAATGATAGATAGTAGCGCTATAATTATTCTATTAAGTTTATACTGCCTTACAAAATATCGCTGTAACTACTGCTATCCTCCGTTTTTTTTCGTAATTCTTGCTCTCAAAAATAAAACTTTCTTATCTGTCATCTGAGTTTTCGTGCAAGTCCGTTTAGTACTTCACCCGGCATAGCATTGTGCTCTCTTTTTCGCAATAAATTTATGTCTTGTATAAACTTTAATATCTCTAAAATTAATACCAACCTCATAGTGAAATGGATATAATCATAACAACATTAACAATCATTTGAAGGCCTAATATAATAAAATCACATTCAAACACATAAATTGCATTTTCAGATTAATATCTCATTATTAGTAAACCTCATAAAAAAAGCGACCTGGAGATGGTCGCTTTTTCATATTATTTTTCATTCTCTTATTCCACAGAAATAAATTTCTGACGAATCTTTTGAGCTTCGTCTGCAATCTGAATCATTTGTTCCTGAGTTATAGCTGTACTTTCGATACTTGCATAAATGCTTGCAATTGTTGATAAATTTTCAATTGTTTCAACAATACCTGCATCTGACTTATATTGAGAAAGTATTTCCATCAATTTTACCAATGGATCTTTTTGTTTTAATACAATTGCCACCATTTCTTTACTATTTAAAGTAGCGTCAGAAATGTGTGTTGCAATATAAAGACCTTCAACCCATGCTCCCGACATAACTAAAGCAGAAACCGGAGCTCTGTTATTTTGATTTAAAAAGTCGTATGTATCATAGAATGAATTAGTAATTAATTCAACCAATGCTTCTTTATCATTTTCATTGGCTTCGATCTGATCCGGCAAATCCTCACTAACTGCCCCCTGAAGATCTAAACCTTCTAATAACTTACGGGATGCATCTATAAAATCGATAGTTTCCTGCTTTTGATTGTAGGTACTGGCGTAGCTTAAATCTCCACCATATACTCCTAAATTAAGCGCTTTCTTTTTTTCAGTAAAATACTTATCTGCATTAGCAGGACTATTTGAAAGATCAAAAATATACGGCGCTTCAATTTTATTAAGCATTTCAACAATTTCATATGAAGTAGGCAGAGGGTATACGAATTCACGTACTTCACTCTTAACCTCTGTTTCTTCAATCTGAACGGCTTCTGTCTTTTGATTTTTATTAGCACCTGAATTACACGATGCCATTGTAATTATTACTGCAATTAATAATGAGGCGTATCCCCAAATGGTAGTTCTTTTTTTCATCTGTAATAATTTTTTATTCTAATTGACAATGATTCTGATAAAGATCTCTTTTTGACAATTAAAATATAATTTATGAATTGCTACAAATATAATCTATTTCAAAAACAAATTGATAGTTGATGATTTAATTTTGCATCAATTAGCAAATTTTAAACGAATAAAATGATCTTTCTGTTTGAATATCCCTATTCTTCGTAAGGAAATTTCATATCCTTTAACATCATTTGCAGACTTGACCTTCCATTATACACATTTTCTTCGATTGTATAACAAATATCAAATGGATTGCCTGTTCGTAGTTGTTCGAGTTTATCACCCATGGAGAAGCCTATTCCCTGTTTAATAGATCCTGATTTTTCTTCTATTAATTCAACTTTTAAATGATCTTGATCTTTACCGACCTTTTTACTTGTACCATAATCAAAAACTCTTTTGGTTACAAACACAGGTTTTAAATTACCAGGTCCAAAAGGTCTGAATTGTTTGAGTATTCTATAAAACTTATCATTAATATCCCTTAAGCCAATCATCTCATCAACTTCTATTTGCGGAATCATCTGTTCTGCAGTAATATTTTCCTCTACAAAGGCTTCAAATCGATCCATGAAGGCAGGAATATTTTCAATTTTCATGGTTAATCCGGCAGCATACATATGTCCACCGAAATTTTCCAGTAAATCACTGCAGGCATCAATTGCTTTATACAAGTCAAATCCTTCAACAGACCTGGCTGATCCGGTGGCAAAGCCCTTTGATTCAGTTAATATAACCGTTGGGCGATAATAAAACTCTGTTAATCTGGATGCAACAATTCCAATAACCCCCTTATGCCATTCTGGTTCAAATAAAACTGTTGACTTTCTTGAAAGCAGGTCTTTACTATTCGCAATCATCTCCAGCGCCTGCTGAGTAATATCCCTGTCAAAACCCTTTCGGGTATCATTACATTTATCAATATCAATACTCATAGTATTTGCCATTACCTCATCTCTTGTAATGAGCAAATCCACAGCATCTTTTCCTGAATCTATTCTACCTGCAGCGTTAATTCTTGGTCCTATTTTAAATACAATATCACTTATTGTAAGTTCACGCCCTTGCATTCCGGACACTTTGATGATATGTTTTAATCCCACACCAGGATTCGCATTTAGTTTCTGCAAACCAAAATACGCTAATACCCGGTTTTCTCCTATAATAGGAACAATATCCGACGCTATACTAACGGCAACTAAATCAAGGTATTCATATATAGCATGATAATCAATCTCGTGGCGTTTACAATATGCTTGTAAAAACTTAAACCCCACTCCACAACCTGACAAGTTTTTTTCAGGATAGGAGCAATCGTTCCGCTTTGGATCCAGACATGCAGCTGCCTCAGGTAAAAAATCCCCTGGTGTATGATGATCACAGATAATAAAATCAATACCCTTTTCTTTGGCATATTCAATTTTTTCAACTGCTTTTATCCCACAATCCAGCGCAATAACCAAGGTACATTTCTCTTCAGAAAAGTAATCTATTCCTTTGTATGATATACCATATCCTTCTTCATACCTGTTAGGAATATAAAAATGAAGATCTTTGATATAGTCTTGTAAGAAAGAGTATACCAAAGAGACAGATGTTGTGCCATCCACATCATAATCACCGTACACATATACTTTTTCATTATTCTGAATGGCCTTTTCCAATCGGTCAATGGCCTTATCCATATCCTTCATCAGAAATGGATCATGCAGATGCTCATAATCCGGCCTGAAAAAAACTTTTGCTTCTTCAAAAGTTTCAATTCCTCTTTGTACTAAAAGATTGGATAAAAACACATCAATATTCAGCACCTCTGACAGGTGCTTTATCTTTTCTTCGTCTCCACTCTCCTTAATATTCCATGTTTTCTCCATAGTTGTTTGTGAGCCCTAATTTTTGCGAGGTTAAATTTTCCTAAAAAAAATGGATTTTCAAAACCGAACTGGCCCATTTACAATAAAAATTCGGCAAAAAAAGAATTATTTAACCCAAAAAGATATCAGATCAGAGCCTTAAGCCAGGAACATTAATATCATTTAATTCAAATACTTTTATGATATGTTGCAACAATTTATCCTTTACTAGCTGAAAATCCTGTTCTTCACCTAATTCTTTCTGCAAGGAAGTAACTCCTTTGTCAACAAAACCACACGGATTTATGTGACTAAAATAACTTAAGTCGGTATTTACATTTAAGGCAAAGCCATGCATACTTACATATCGGCTGGCTTTAACTCCAATGGCACAAATCTTACGGGCTTTACCAGGAAGATCTTTATCCAACCAAACGCCGGTAGCTCCATCCAGACGCTCTCCTACCAACCCATAATCTTTAATACAATTAATAATGGATTCCTCCAGTAAATGAATGTAACTCTTTATAGTAAGTCCCATATCTTCAAGATCAAATATTGGATACCCCACTATCTGCCCCGGACCGTGATAAGTAATATCTCCACCTCTATTACTTTTATAATAGGTTGCATTAATCTTTTTCAGAAAATCATCACTAATCAATAAGTTATTTGAAACTCCGCTTTTACCTAATGTATATACATGTGGATGCTCGCAAAACAATAAATAATTAACTATTGGCTGAGGTTTGGCGGAATTTTCACGATTATATAATTTTGTTGATACGATACCATTAAATTTTTCTTCCTGATAATCCCAGGCTTTTTTATATTCAATGAGACCAAGATCTTCGTACTTACATTTACTATCCATAATCTACTTATTTTTGTTTAACCCAAAACAGACTAACCTTTTTTCTTACTTTAAGGCGTCAATATGTCTTTCAGCATGGTATGATGATCTAACCATAGGGCCACTCTCAACGTATTTAAATCCCATTTCCAAACCAATCTTTTCATATTTAGCAAACTGTTCCGGGGTAATATATTCCACAACAGGTAAATGGTTTTTACTGGGTTGCAAGTACTGTCCTATGGTCATCACTTTTACTCCTGCCGCATAAGCATCTCTCAGGGTTTGAATTACCTCATCCTCAGCTTCTCCTAACCCCAACATAATACCGCTTTTTGTAACAACACCATTATCTGATATATATTTTAACACATCCAGACTTAAATCGTATTTAGCTCTGCTTCTTATAACAGGAGTTATTCTTCTTACGGTTTCCAGATTATGTGAAATCACTTCAGGTTTTGCATCAATTACTTTTTTAATTAGATGATACAAGCCATTAAAATCCGGTATTAATACTTCCTGAGTAATCCCCGGATTTTTTTCCTTTACTTTCAATATCGTTTGATGCCAGATTTCAGCTCCTCCATCTTCCAGATCATCTCTATCTACCGAAGTAATTACTGCATGCTTTAATTTCATTATTTGAATAGAACGTGCGATACGCAAGGGCTCTTTCACATCAACCGCAAGAGGTTTTCCGGTTTTTACGTTACAGAACTTGCATGATCTCGTACATATATCCCCTAAAATCATAAAAGTTGCAGTTCCTGCACTCCAACACTCTGCTGCATTCGGACATTTTCCACTCGTACAAATGGTATGTAACTTATTATCTCGTATCGTATTGTGCATCCATTTATAATCGGATGTATTGGGCAATTGAATTTTTAGCCAATCCGGCTTTCTGGTTTTTATTTGCATAAATTACTAATTTACTAATCCTTCAGCTCTATTAAGCTTCACTCTTTAACATGAAAATTACTAGTACAATCATACTAATATATCATTTAAAAATCTATGAATTACATTAGGTTTTCATGTCAGTAATAACAAACACATGCTATGGTATAATTAGTGCTCGTCTATAAAGTCCAGCTACTGCATTATTGTTCAAAATCCAGATCCTTATATACACTGGTATACTGCGGTTTGAATTTTTCTCACGCCTTGTATTTATACTTTATACTCCAAACACATGACTTTATGGACAGGCACTAATTAGCAATTAACATATCAATACATGCATAAGTTCAATTTAAGCAGAATCTGTATGAGACTACACCCTCATGAGCAATATTCGATATCTTTTATAATCTCCGCAAGAAAAGCCCAATAGTTCCGTTACCTTTATTCGGGAAATAATCATTCAAAAAAGTAAACTTCTGACCTTCGAAACTACGAAAATCTAACCCTTGAACTTTTCTGATCAAAGATTAAATTTTCTTGATGACACAATATAAATTTGAAAACTGGCATCAATAAATAAAATGCACAATTTTATCCATGATAAGTTTTAATCACTAATCTAATTTTATAACGTCTCCTGTAGATGAAAAGTAAGGAACAATAATATGTTCATGCTCAACAACTGGATTTCCTGTATATAACGTATTACCTGTGGAATAAGTATTTACTTTTAATGATTCTTCACTGTCAACCAAACAGTTTTCTATAGATTTATGAACCACTTTAACACGCTGACTATTTAATGATTGTGCATTTATACCAACCCGGCCTTCCAATAAAAGCGATGTTTCAGTGGAATTACCGTCTACATAATAATCACCAATATTGCCTGTACCATAAACATGCAATGCAAAATAGGAGCAATCAACAGAAAGATTGGCACTACTAAATGTTGCAATACCATTTATTGTAATTGCTAACCTGGAAACAAATAAGGTTTCTGTTGTTTCCAATTGAACAGGTGCAAAGGCCACTATCCTATTTAAATTCGAAGCTGAAATTCTTAGAACCGGTAATTTACTTTTTTGCAGGTAATTTTTATTTTCATGATTTATGACAAGTGAATCGTTCATAAAATTTAACTGTACTCCACTAATAACATGTTCATATCCATCTACGAATATTTTTTCTGAGAAATCAGGTTGAAGTTCAATCTGACAGGGAGCTTCAATAATGATATACTTTACAGGTTCATGGTTAAACTCTCTCGTTATTTGATCACTACTTTCGTTAAGGTTATCCAGATATTCACAAGAACTGAACACAATCGAAATAAATAATATAAGTAACAATCTCATTTAGTGAGTTTTTGAAAGATTAATATTATACCCCAACCCGAATTCAAGAAACTCAGAACGCACAAAACTTGCTTTAACACCAAAACTTGCCACTAAATGCCTACTGAATTGATGCCTTACTCCTACCCTTGGATATATAGGTTGAGGTGGCGTAACCCCTGATGACAGATAAACTCCCAGATTCACAAACATAGTTGTATGACCCAGAAATACATTATATGAAGCAAATAATCCATTAAATAAATATTGCTTTGGCGAATAATCAACCGGCTTATATCTGTTATCATAATTTCCCCATGCATAGGGTGCAGCCTCTGAATAAAACTGATCAAAACCAATTCCAATAGCTTTTTTCTGATTCAGATGATAGAGGTAGTTTATACTAATACTACCATTCCAATATTGCTGAGAATTAAAGGGAGCGCATTGACTTCGGCCTACATTACCAACAATTAGTAATTCATTTTTATCACTATCCGAAGGTCTTACTTTTTTTATGTTTGGAATATTCGCTGTATTAAAATGATACTTTGTTCCCAGACTTGCAGTTATTGTATTAAACCCACTATTAGGCCTTTTAACTGCTCCATTTGACATATGACTCAGATCTCCTGAAACCGATAAGGATATTCTCTTCGAAAATCGATAATCCATATTTAGACCCAATCCAATAAAAATATTAAAGTGAGAACCCGAAATATCATTATAAATATTGTTATTAATATCAAAGGGTTTTGTATTGTAACCAATACCCAGTGCCATTTTGTTATTGATAGATAGTCTTTGTGATCTGAAAATGGAATAATTGACATAATGGAAAAGTGCATATCCTACACCATATACTTCATTATTTCCGAAGGTTCCATAATGAAACCCTAGTCCTATCTCCGGATAATTAAAAAACGATCTCCAATTATCTTCATCAAAAATCCTGCGACCATAATTTATCTCAAACCCTCTGGAAAAATCTTCAATAAGGTAAAGCATTGAAGTATGATGCGGAACAACCAATCCATCATGAAACCGGATCGTTAAATAATTATGGGTATTAATTTTTTCACTATATCCTGATAGCCCTTGACTAAAGGAATACGAAAAGTGACAAAATAGAAATACAAATATGAAGTAATAAGATTTCAAATGTGTTGCGTGTTGTTAAATTGGCCGGTAAAAATATAAAAAAATGATAAATACTGTATTCGGCAAGTATTTATTAATGCTCAAAATAATTTAAAGTACACTAATCTACACGCTATAAAATCGTGCTATTTCAACAAACTCATAATTACATCCCTAGCTGGATACTTGAATAAAATTAAACAAAATAAATAGCTAGATAAAATTGAAACCCAGCACTGTATTCAATATGTTTACGCTAAATTATTGGAATAAAACACTTAAAAATAAGTTAAAGTTCTTCGAAGAGCATCTTTATAACTTCATAATTAAAGGTTAATGATTATCTTTGCATCGATTTTTCACTAATTTTTTGAAAAGTAAACAATAGCTATCTCTCTGGTTTTGTGGTTTTGATGCTTCCAAAATTACAGAGGGTATAAATAAATTATTCTAATTGAAAATATAAGAATGAGCACCGTTGAACTAAGCGAACAGGAGTTGATAAGGCGTAATAGTCTTGAAGAGTTGAACAAATTAGGGATAAATGCATTCCCTGCCGAAGAGTTTAAAATCTCGCATTACTCTGAGGATATTAAAAAAATATTTGAAGATGACCAGGACAGCCTAAAGGACATTACTTTAGCCGGTCGCATCATGAGCCGTCGCATTATGGGAAATGCCTCATTTGCTGAATTAAAAGATCAACAAGGCCGTATTCAATTATATTTCAGAAGAGATGATATTTGTGAAGGGGAAGATAAAACCATGTATAACACCGTATTTAAAAAACTATTAGATATTGGTGATATTATTGGTGTACGTGGTTATGTATTTAAAACTCAAATGGGTGAAACATCTGTTTACGTTAAAGAATTTAAAGTTTTAACTAAATCACTAAAGCCTCTTCCTATTGTAAAAGCAAAAGATGGTAAAGTGTATGACGCATTTACTGATCCGGAACAAAGATACCGTCAGCGATACGTTGATTTAATTGTAAATGATCAGGTAAAAGACACCTTTTTAAAGAGAACAAAAATTATCAACACCATGCGTAACTTTTTCAACGATAAAGGTTACCTTGAAGTTGAAACTCCCATACTACAATCCATCCCGGGTGGTGCGGCAGCGCGTCCGTTTACCACGCATCACAATGCTCTGAATATTCCATTATACCTGCGTATTGCCAATGAACTCTACTTAAAAAGGTTAATTGTGGGAGGCTTTGATGGAGTATATGAGTTTGCAAAAGATTTTCGTAATGAAGGTATGGACAGAACTCATAATCCGGAGTTTACCGTAATGGAGATTTATGTAGCCTATAAAGACTACAAATGGATGATGGATTTCACAGAGGAAATGATTGAAAAAGTGGCTCTTGCATTACATGGAACAACCAAGGTTCAGGTAGGCGAAAATGAAATTGACTTCAAGCGCCCATTCAAACGCATTTCAATGATTGACTCTATTAAGGAGCATACCGGTATTGATATTGCAGGCATGAATGAAAAAGAGCTATTCAACGTTTGCGAAGATCTTGGTGTTGAAACAGATCCATCCATGGGTAAAGGTAAACTGATTGACGAGATATTTGGTGAGAAGTGTGAAAGTAGTTACATACAACCAACATTTATTACTGATTACCCGGTTGAGATGTCGCCTTTATGTAAAAAACATCGTGAAAATCCTGAATTAACAGAACGTTTTGAATTAATGGTGAATGGGAAAGAGTTAGCAAATGCATACTCAGAATTAAACGACCCTATTGATCAGCTTGAAAGATTTCAGGATCAGTTGAAATTATCTGAAAAAGGAGATGATGAAGCGATGTTTATTGATACTGATTTTGTTCGTTCCCTTGAATACGGTATGCCTCCAACTTCCGGAATGGGTATTGGAGTTGATCGTTTAGCCATGCTCATGACTAATCAACAATCGATTCAGGAGGTACTGTTTTTTCCTCAAATGAAACCTGAGAAGAAAGTTGAAAACGATAGTGAAGAAAAATACATCGAACTTGGCATTACTAAAGAATGGGTTGAGGTAATTCTGAAATTAGGATATAAAAAGGTTGATGCATTAAAGGAAGTAAAGCCAACTGTACTTCATCAGGAAATGTGCGGATACAATAAAAAGAACAAACTAGGCTACAAAAACCCATCGCAAGATGAAGTGAAAGCCTGGTTAGCTTAGCAAAACACCCCTACAGACAAACTAAAAAGCAGCGGATAATCACATAGTATGGACGAATCTTCAAGAGTTGGGATAATTGGAAGTGGAAGCTGGGCTACAGCCATAGCTAAGATGCTCATGAACAACGTTCTGGAATTCAATTGGTATTTCAGGAATCCTAAACACATCAAAAAGTTTAGAAAACATGGGCACAACCCTAATTATCTGACTAGTGTTGATTTCAACACTGAAAATATTCACTTTTACTCTGATATTAATCAGATTGTTGAAGAGAGTGATATTCTTATTATTGCTATTCCTTCGGCATTTTTAAAAAATGCGTTTAGTGAACTTTCGGTTTCTATAAAGGATAAGTTCATGGTATCAGCCGTAAAAGGTTTGATACCTGATGAGAATATGATTGTTGGAACATTCTTGAATAAATTTTATGATGTTCCCCTTGACAATATTGGAGTCATATCCGGCCCTTGCCATGCTGAAGAGGTCGCATTAGAAAGATTATCATACCTGACTATTGCATGTCAGGATGTTAAAAAAGGACGTTCATTTGCCTCCATATTAAACAGCGGATATATCAAAACCTCTGTTTCAGATGATATCTATGGTACAGAGTTTTCTGCCGTCTTGAAAAATATTATGGCCATTGCATCAGGTATTTGCCATGGGATGGGCTATGGAGATAACTTCCAGGCCGTTTTAATGTCAAATGGCATTCAGGAAATAAAACGATTTGTAGACACAGTGC
Source organism: Marinilabiliaceae bacterium (assembly GCA_050296935.1). Lineage (GTDB taxonomy): Bacteria > Bacteroidota > Bacteroidia > Bacteroidales > Marinilabiliaceae > Saccharicrinis. The sequence goes on from JBNKRV010000167.1 coordinate 17,053, forward strand.
ATCCTATTACCCGCGATATAAAAAGTTCTGCTTATTTGGGTGATTTATTGGTAACTGGTTATTCTCAGTTTAGTCGTAATCGTACTTTCGGAACCATGATCGGGAAAGGATATTCAGTTAAATATGCCCAAATGGAAATGCTAATGATTGCAGAAGGTTATTATGCAGTTAAGAGTATTAAAGAAATTAATGAACGATATAAAGTAAATATGCCAATCACAGATGCTGTTTATAATATCATTTACGAACGTATTTCCCCTTCAATCGAAATACGATTACTTACTGAAAACTTACGATAATAATTATAGTCCTTATTCATAAAAATCAATTTAATGATGAAAAACTTAAAAATTGATATCTCAAAAACTTTCGACTTTGTTTCTGAAGAGAAAGTACAAGGATACAAAAGTGAGATTAACTCACATCTAAAATCTTTGTATGAAAAAACCGGAAAGGGTAACGACTTTCTTGGATGGGTAAATTTACCAACTAGCATTGACGAGGTGCAACTTGCAGATATCGAAACTACTGCTGCCAATATTAAAAGCAAAGCCGATATTGTTGTTGTCATCGGAATCGGAGGAAGTTACCTGGGTGCCAGAGCTGTAATTGACGCCCTATCAAACAGCTTTGATCATTTAATCACAGACAGAAAAAACCCGGTGGTTGTGTATGCCGGTCAGAATATTGGTGAAGATTATACTGCAGAATTACTTGATCTTTTAAAAGATAAAAGTTTTGCTTTGGTAGTCATTTCTAAATCGGGTACTACAACAGAACCTGCTATTGCCTTCCGTTTATTAAAAGGTCTGCTTGAGAACAAATACTCTAAGGAAGAAGCCAGAGAACGTATTGTTGCCATTACTGATGCAAAAAAAGGAGCTTTAAGAACATTAGCTACACAAGAAGGTTATAAAACATATGTAATTCCTGATGACGTTGGTGGACGTTTTTCTGTTTTAACACCTGTTGGCTTGTTACCTATTGCTATTGCTGGAGTTGATATTCGCGAATTGGTAAAGGGAGCACAGGATATGGAAAAAATCACTGCTGAAGAAGGCGAAAACAGCGCAGCTGCTACATATGCTGCAGTTCGCAACGAACTATACAGAAATGGTAAAGGAACTGAGATTCTGGTTAATTACCAGCCAAAGCTTCATTTTGTAGCCGAATGGTGGAAACAGCTATATGGTGAAAGTGAAGGGAAAGATAACAAAGGAATTTTCCCTGCTGCTGTAGATTTCTCAACCGACCTACACTCAATGGGTCAGTGGATTCAGGAAGGCGTTCGTAATATTTTTGAAACGATCATTACTATTACTAATGCCAACAGAACAATGGAGATCCCAACTGACGAAGCGAACCTTGATGGTTTAAACTTCTTAGCTGGGAAAAGAATTGATCAGGTAAACAAAATGGCTGAACTGGGAACTTTAATTGCACACGTAGATGGTGGTGTACCAAATATTAAGGTTGAAATTCCTGAGCTTAATGCATATTATCTGGGGCAGTTATTATATTTCTTTGAAATTGCCTGTGGAATAAGTGGCTACACACTAGATGTTAATCCTTTTGACCAACCAGGTGTTGAAGCTTACAAAAAGAATATGTTTGCTTTATTAGAAAAACCAGGATTTGAAGCAGAAACAAAAGCTATTAAAGCGCGTTTGTAATAACTTTCTGCAAACAAAATACATCCAAAGCCCGGAGACTATCTCCGGGCTTTTTTTATATATTATACTAATTTCTATAAGAAGCCGGCATTAACTAATTTTAGAAAATCACCTTCCCTTTACGCTAGAATAAATATATTTCATAAAAAATTCATAATTCATGTAAGGATTTCATAATTGTCCGACTGATATATCAAAACTTTATAAGTATACAATTATGAGACAACATCAATTTATTTATTTTACCCTGATTTTATTCTTCGCTTTTTTACATGTTTCATGTGATGAAGAGGATAAAACAGTACCGGAGAATAAAACTCCGGTTGACATGTATGATGATTCCAAAGATGACATGAATGATTCAACTAATGATAGTGAAGATGATATGGATGATTCAACCAATGATAGCGAAAATAATAATGACAATGCATTGGTAGCTCCGAATTTTAGTTTAAGTAGTATTGATGGTATAACAGTTTCTTTATCTCAACATAAAGGTAAAGTCGTTGTGCTGTTTTTTTTAGGGAATACATGTCCATCCTGTAGGGGAGTTGCCCCTGAAGTACAAAATAAACTAGTGAATACTTATAGCCAGGGTAATAATTTTGTTCTGATAGGAATTGATCAATGGAATGGATCAAAAGCATCATTAGAAGGATTTAGAAGCAGCACAAATACAACATTCCCTTTGCTTTTAAATGGAGCATCGGTAGCCAATGATTATAACACCACTTACGATCGACTGATAGTTATTGATAAGGAAGGATATATCCGGTTTAAAGGTACCCGGAATGTTAGTAACGATTTAAATGCCGCCATTGATGTAGTAAAAAATTATATCAACTAAGATTAAAAATACTATCTAGTGTCTGTCCATAAAGTCGGGTGTTCGGACTATAAAGTTTAAATACAAGGCGTGTGAAAAATTCAAACCACAGTATACCAGCGTATATGAAGATTTGGATTTTGAGCAACAACGCAGTAGCTGGACTTTATAGACGAACACTATCTATAGTTCTATTGTAATCAAATAAACTGAAATGCCCAAAGTAAATATTTAATAAAAAACTTATGAAAATTTTACTCTTCACTATATTTACAGGATTGATAACAGCTACCCTACAGGCTCAAACCATAAGGGATTTCTCTGCATCAACTATTCATAAGGAAACGGTAACCTATTCAAATATAAAAGGTGACTCCCTGACTATAATTGACTTTTGGGCATCATGGTGCAAACCCTGCTTAAAGGCCATGCCTAAACTTGAAAAAGTTTTTCAGGAATATCGTAATAAGAGTGTAAATGTAATTGGTATCAATGTAGATGGACCAAGAAGTGTTTCAAAAGCACGACCATTAGTAAACACTTTAAATATTACCTATCCTATAATTATTGATATGGAAGGGAATATTAAAAATAACATGGAAGTCAATTCCTTACCTACTTTACTGATTATTAACAGTAAAAATAAAATAGTATATAGACACGAGGGATATGCACCAGGTGACGAGGAAGAATTGAAACGTATGATCGATAAACTTTTACAATGAGAAAATACTTTTATACATTTTTAATCAATGCTGTCATTCCCATTGTCACGTATGCACAATTCAGCGGCACAGCTTTAACAGACTATCAATACGGGAAATTACCTAATGAATCCACAAATTCTTTTCATTCAGTATATTCAAAAGTTGATTTAAATTATCAGATTAAGAATATAAAGCTGGGCACTGAAGTTCAACTATATCAATCGCCCTATTCTGATCGTAATTATCTTGATTTGTCAAAAGCAAGAGCCAATTATCAGAACCAATATTTTAACATCACACTTGGAAATTACAGTGAAGTACTGGGCAAAGGAATTCTACTTCGAAACTATGAAATTCCAGGAGCTGTGATAGAAGATTTAACCTTTCGAACAAAACAATATTTCTATACCGACATCATCGGTGGGAACTTTACATTTACCGGCAAAAAAAATTCAATAAAGATATTATGGGGCTATACTTTAAATAACCTTTATCCTCCAACACAATCATGGGAGCTTCGCAGAAGTGATGAAGTTGTAGGCATGGAGTTAAATCATCAAATTGACAAACAGGAAATAGAAATCTCAGGCTTAAGAGTTCTCAATGATTATGAAGAAAGCTATTACGGAATGCTTTCCTTATCCGGTAATATTTCTCAATCACTGAACTACTACCTGGGATATGCGGAATATTTGGATGGCGAAGGAAAATCAAATGAAGAAAAAGATGCTTCCGCAATATATGCAAACATTAGTTTATCTCTTGAGAAATTCGGAGCTAATCTGGAATACAAAAAATACAATAAATTTTTGATTGGATCAGGTATAAATGAGCCTCCTGCTTTAGTGCGGGAACATAGTTATCCATTGCTAAATAGAAGTACGCATGTGCTTCAACCATCTGATGAAAAAGGAATTCAGCTGGAAACATTTTACCAATTAGATATTTTTTCTTTACTCACTTTTAATTATACCTATGCAATAAATCAATTTGTAAAGGATTATCGATATCACGAACTTTTCCTCGAGTATTCAGGATTAGTATTTAACGAAAGTGATTTAAAGCTATTTGCTGATTTTGCCAATGACCCATTTAAAGATGAAGAAAACAGAATAACTCTGGGCTTTGCCCTTGACAAAGTCATAAATAAATCATGGGGAATAATTATAGAAGGAGAAGGCCAGAAATTTAATCGTCTGAATGATGGAGTGAATAATTATATGATGTCAATAACAGCAAGAAACAAATCAAAATTATATGCCGGTATTATTACAGAATGGAGCAACGACTCTTATATAACAGAAAAAAACAAATGGTGGTTTGGAGCTAATATGCGCTATAAAGCTACGAATAATCATACTCTACAACTTTTTGCCGGGGAACGTAGAGGCGGCCCTGCCTGTAGCGCAGGTGTCTGTTATGAAGTATTAGATTTTAAAGGGTTGGAATTAAGATGGATTGCACGATTTTAAGCCATTGAGTTTTGATTTTAAATACTTGAAACTAATTACGAATAACCAAATCATCTCCTTGAACAAATGCATCATATCGTTTTAATCCGAAACTGGCTGGACCTTTCATGACATCTCCAAACTCACCTGCTACCATATATTTTGAACCACAATTCGGGCATTCACAAATGAAATTATTTTCTTCACTTATTTCCACAATACCGTCAATACTTTTTTCATATGGGCACATACGTTCAAATACATAAAATTCTTCAGCAGAAACCTTATAAATAACAACTCCTGCTAACCCTATGCCATTTCCGTATCTATCAGTGGTCACTATAAATGGATTGTTCTTCGTGTATAAAGGATCAATATTAATTAGTTCCAGAACTGAATTAAAGCGGATATCAGGAAGTCCCTCTTCAATATCATTACTACAGGCTATTGAAAATATTATAAGCAATCCAACGATGGTATGATGGGAGAAACTTTTCATTCTTGTGATTTTAAAAACAGAATGCAAACATACTAAAATTCGCACCCCATAAATAATTTCCTATCATTAGGATATTTTTTTCAATACAAACTTTTTATGATTCATTTCCAATACTATTTCATATGCATCATACATAACTATAAATCAACGTCTTTATTGCTATTTATACTAAACCATTCTCTAAAACATTTTATAAACAGATAAAACTGGCATAGCCAGAGAAAATAAATGGACACAAAGGATCATGATCGAAATTTGCATTAGTCATCAAGGCTTTGCTAAATAATATACACATGATATAATGTTTGATTATTATTTATTAACAGATATTTTATAACTTAGTATCAAAATAAAATTCATGGACGATTTTGGAACAATCATATATATAATTTTTACCATCATTGCTATTGTTTTCAGCATTATTAAAAAAAGCAATCAGAAAAGACAGGATACACCTGCTCCATCAAGCAGTAATGATCCATTTGATGAGGTGATTCCAGACTTTGAGCAGTTATTTAAATCTGAAAAAGGAGAGACTGAAAAAACGCTGCAAATGGAATCTGTTAAGGAAGTTGTTAAACCAACCCAGGCAAAAACTACTGCCCATGAGTTTCAGGAAAAAATGAAACAAATGGAATCGAAGATGTCTCGTATATCAAGTAGAAATAAAATGAAGAGAGAAGAAGAAGAAACTTCTTCTGAAGAATCTAAAAGTTGGTTTAATGCCAGACAAGCAGTAATATACTCTGAAATATTAAAACGGCCGGACTTTTAACTACAAAGGCTATTACAGTTTTTTAATAAGCACATAATTTATATCTTTGCAACAAAGAGTTTCGGATACCGGGATTCTTATTTTTTTATATAGAAACTATTAAGGAGAAAGAAAGATGTCAAACGTAAGTTATCTTACCGAAGAGGGTTTGAAAAAATTAAAAGAAGAACTTCATCAGTTAGAATCTGTTGAACGTCCTAGTATATCTGCACAAATTGCAGAAGCCAGAGATAAAGGTGATTTATCTGAAAATGCAGAGTATGATGCTGCAAAGGAAGCACAGGGAATGCTTGAAATGAAAATTTCCAAAATAAAAAACATATTGGCGAACTCCCGCATTATTGATGAATCAAAGATTGATACTTCAAAAGTGCAGCTACTGAATAAGGTTAAGCTTAAAAACCTTAAAACCAGTGCCGTTATGACTTATACGTTGGTTCCGGAAAGTGAAGCAAACCTTAAAGAAGGTAAAATTTCAATTTCGACTCCAATAGCTAAAGGTTTATTAGGTAAAAAAGTTGGTGATCAGGCTGAAATTAAAGTTCCTTCCGGAATCATGACATTTGAAATTATTGAAATATCCATTTAACCTCACACTGTTATGTCAACTATTTTCTCAAAAATAATTAAAGGTGAAATTCCAAGCTATAAAATAGCTGAGGATGAGAATTATTATGCCTTTTTAGATATCAATCCACTTCAGGAGGGTCATACTCTGATTATACCTAAGATGGAAGTTGATTATATTTTTGATATAGATGATCAATTACTGGCGGGGATGATGGTGTTTGCAAAGAAAATTGCGAATGCCTTAGACAAGGCTATTCCATCAAAAAGAGTTGGAGTAGCCGTATTAGGGTTAGAGGTACCTCATGCTCACATTCATTTAATTCCTCTTCAAAGTGAAGGTGACATTAACTTCTCAAATCCAAAGTTAAAGTTTACACCGGAAGAATTTATCGCAATTGCTGATAAAATTAAAAACTATTTATAGAAATAACATTTTCTAAGATATTGATAAGATAAAAAAGGAACCACCCAGGTTCCTTTTATTTTTTGACCCTCCCGGGATTCTTATTTATATAATCTTTCCAGCTCTTCACTGTTTTTTCTTTCTTAATGTGCTGATTTTGAAAATAATGACAAAGTGCCGCTGCCACCCCATCTGTGGCATCCAGATATTTGGGCTCTGTCTCTATTTTTAAATATCTGGCCAGAAAATTAGCAACCTGCTCCTTACTGGCAGCACCACTTCCGGTTATTGCCATCTTAATTTTTAATGGCGCATATTCAAACACCGGTAACTGACGAGATAATGCTGCAGCCATGGCCACCCCCTGAGCCCTTCCTAACTTTAGCATCGACTGAACATTTTTCCCAAAAAAAGGAGCTTCAATAGCCAATTCATCTGGATGATAAGTATCACAAAGACGAATAACAGTTTCAAATATTTTTTTCAATTTAAGATAATGATCCGAATATTTCTGCAACTCCAGCACACCCATTGAAACTAATTCCGGCTTATTGTTGGCTATTTTTAAAATACCATAACCCATCACGGTAGTGCCCGGGTCAATCCCTAATATTATACGATCTTTTATCAATATCTTTTTATAAAGATTTTAAAATTGAACTAAAATACAATACATTCTCCCCAAACTCCGAATTCATTTGTCCTAAAACAACTGGAGATTGTTTATTAACAACTTCTAAATCTGTAGGTGTGGCTACTTTACACTGAACCGAAATTGTTTTTTCATTTTGATTTTCCGTTGTCATAACTTCAAATGCAGCAACTTCACAAGCAGGTAGAATATTCTTTATCACAGGCATGTATGAATTCTTAAGCCAGAATTCCCACTTTTCGAATTTCGATAATGTAATAACAAACGTAGTATTAAATATAAACATGTAATTGGTGGTAATTAAAAAGCAGAATACAGCAAAAAGCTATCTACTTTTATAAAGGAATTCTCCTCCCCAAACAGGAGGAGAACTATTTTTATATTATTTAATCATATCAAAACCTGTATACGGAACTAATACATCAGGAATTTTGATTCCTTCAGATGTCTGGTTATTTTCCAATATAGCAGCAACTATTCGAGGCAAAGCCAGCGCACTTCCATTTAAGGTATGCGCCAATTCAGGCTTTTTCATATCCTTACCCTTAAATCTGCATTTTAAGCGATTAGCCTGATAATTTTCAAAATTAGAGACAGAACTCACTTCCAGCCATCTTTCCTGAGCTGCAGAATACACCTCAAAATCAAAAGTTAATGCTGATGTAAAACTTATATCTCCACCACATAAACGTAATATCCTATAAGGCAATCCAAGCTTTTTTACCAGACTTTCAACATGAGCAACCATGCCCTCCAATGCTTCATAAGATTTATCGGGATGTGAAATCTGAACAATCTCAACCTTGTCAAATTGATGCAGTCGGTTCAACCCGCGCACATGCGCGCCCCATGATCCTGCTTCACGGCGAAAACAAGGAGTATACGCCATATTTTTCAATGGTAAATCTTCCTCATTAATAATAACATCTCTGTATATATTAGTAACAGGTACTTCTGCTGTTGGAATTAAATATAAATTATCAGCGGTGGCATGGTACATCATACCTTCTTTATCAGGCAATTGACCTGTACCAAAACCCGAATCTTCATTTACAACAATTGGAGGAAGAACTTCATTATACCCGGCTTTTTCACCTTCATCTAAAAAGAAATTAATTAAAGCTCTTTGCAAACGGGCACCTTTCCCTTTATATACCGGAAAGCCCGCTCCGGTTATTTTAGTTCCCAGCTCAAAATCAATGATATCATATTTTTTGATCAAATCCCAATGAGGTTGTTTTTCTCCTTCAATCTCAATTTTTATCCCACCTTCTTTCACAATCTCATTATCCTCATCACTATTTCCTTCTACCACAGTAGGGTGTGGCAAATTAGGCAGTTTCACCACCTCCGTATCCAACTCCTTATTGGTCAACGCAAGAACATGATTCAATTCTTTGATAACTTCTTTTAAATCTGCAGTTTTTGCTTTCGCTTCGTTAGCCTCCTGAGCTTTCCCTTGCTTAAATAATATCCCAATCTCTTTGGAGAGACTATTCATTTCAGCTTGTTTTTGATCAACAGAGGCTTGGGTTGACTTGCGTTTATTATCAAGCGCAATTATATTTTCAACTACTTCGGAGGCATCAAAGCGCTTTACTTTTAGGCGCTTAACAACCTCATCTTTATTCTCTTGTATAAATTTTAGCGTAAGCATTATGCGTATTTTCTAATTTGTTGATATATGGATAAAAAAAATCTCCTGAATTCATTACGAAAGTAACAAAATCAGGAGACTCTTAAAATCTTTCCAAATCTTTTTATTCAGCAGCTAAAGGTTCTACTGATACGTAAGATTTATCGTTTCTTTTTTTACGGAAAGTAACTGTACCATCAATAAGGGCAAACAATGTATGATCTTTTCCAATACCTACGTTGTCACCAGGATGGTGCTGAGTGCCTCGCTGACGTACGATGATGTTACCTGCTTTAGCAGCCTGACCACCGAAAATTTTAACACCTAATCGTTTACTTTCAGACTCTCTACCGTTCTTCGAACTACCGACTCCTTTTTTATGTGCCATCTTATTCTAATTTTTTTAATTAACCAACTAAAATGTCTTCAATTTGAATTTGAGAAAATTGTTGACGGTGACCATTTTTCTTTTTGTAACCTTTTCTTCTTTTCTTTTTGAAAACGATTACTTTATCACCTTTAACATGAGAAAGTACCTTTGCGGTAACTTTTGCTCCATTTACAAGAGGTGCTCCTACCTGAATGGTTCCCTCATTGTCGATTAACATTACTTTTTCAAACTCAACAGCAGCTCCTTCTTCCTGAGCCAGACGGTGTACATAAATTTTACTGTCTTTTTCAACTTTAAACTGTTGTCCTGCAATATCTACAATCGCGTACATCACAATTATTTTAAAATTATATCCCGAAGGCGGGCTTCACATCTCATTATCAGCCACTTTACCATGCCTTGCAAGAACTATTGGAGTGCAAAAGTATAAAATATTTCTTTCCCAACAAAAAAATGCACTTTAATTCCATGAATTTCAACTTAAAAGAAAGGAAAATAATGCTGGATAAACCAATTTAATTATCGGGTATGGTTAAAAACATTTTGTTATATTTGTTTTATAGTTGAAAATATTAATTGCCTTCGCAATATTGAAGATATTTTATGAGTAAGAAGAAAATAAAACTAAATATACTAGGATTATCATACAGTCAAACACAATCTGGTGCTTATGCGTTAGTGCTTGCTGAGGAAGAAGGGGAAAGAAGAATCCCAATTATAATAGGAGGAGTTGAGGCGCAATCCATAGCTATTAAATTAGAAGGACTGGAACCACCACGCCCACTTACACATGATTTATTTTTAAATTTCTCCAGAGCATTTGGCATTGAGATTACTGAAGTTGTGATTTACAAACTCGAAGAAGGTATTTTTTACTCTGAACTCGTTTGTCAAAAGGATGGTGAAGAACTTCGGATTGATTCCAGAACTTCAGATGCCGTTGCACTTTCACTTAGATTTGGATGTCCTATTTATACCTACGAAACAATTATTGATACAGCAGGTATTGTTCTGGATATTGACAAAGAGCAGGAGGTTGAATTAGATCAGGATGAAGGTTACTCCAAACAACCCGGAGGTAAATACTCTAATAAATCTCTTGACGAATTAAATAAATTATTACAAGACGCTGTAAGTAAGGAAGATTATGAAAAAGCATCTGAAATAAGGGATGAGATCAAAAAACGAAATGCTTCATAATTCAGTTCTTCTCAAAACTTAAAAGGATGATGCACAGTTAGTAAGAAATTATATATTTGTTAAGGTTTGAATATTTTTCATATGTGTTCAGTTACTACAACTCATCATGCTTAAAAAAATACTTATCTCCATTTTTTTTCTTTTTACACTAATTCCTCAATTAACATTTGCCAACACTGTTATAGATGCTTCCGTTACAGAAGGAATATCTATAGTTAGTATCACCAGGGGTATAATCGGGATGTTTGTACTTATTGGTATTGCATGGATTTTCAGTACATATAAAAAAGCTATTAACTGGAAAGTAGTTGGAACCGGATTAGTTATTCAGCTGACTCTGGCAATTTGTATTCTTAACATTCCATTTATTCAAAGCTTTTTTGATTTTATCAGCAAACTCTTTGTTCAGGTACTGAATTTCACTGAAGCCGGAACAACATTTCTTTTTAAAAGCTTTGGAACCGGAGTTATCGAAGCACCACTGCTCAATTTTGCTGTGACCATTTTACCGACCATCATTTTCTTTTCGGCTCTTACCAGCCTGCTTTTTTATTATGGTATCATTCAGAAGGTTGTTTATGCTCTTGCCTGGGTTATGACCAGAATAATGAAATTATCAGGTGCAGAAAGTTTATCAGTTGCCGGGAATATTTTTCTTGGTCAAACGGAGTCTCCCCTCATGATTAAAGCATATCTGGAAAAAATGAATCGATCAGAGATGCTTTTAGTAATGTCCGGAGGGATGGCCACTTTAGCAGGAGGGGTTTTAGCTGTTTATATAAAAATACTCGGCGCAGGCATCCCTGCTCAGGAGGTAATGTACGCCAAACACCTATTGGCCGCCTCAATTATGGCAGCCCCGGGAGTGGTTGTTATTTCTAAAATACTATTACCTCAGACAGAAGCCATTAACAACGAAATAGTGGTTAGTAAAGATCGCATTGGTAAAAACGTACTGGATGCTATTTCGAACGGAACCACAGAAGGATTAAAACTTGCCGTAAACGTTGGAGCCATGCTTTTGGTGTTTATTGCATTTATTGCCATGCTGAACTTCATTTTTATGAAAATTGGTTATTATTCCGGACTGAATGAAACGATAGCCTCAGCAACAGATGGGCAATATACAGAATTGAGTCTGCAATATTTATTAGGCTATATTTTTTCACCTGTAATGTGGTTAATCGGAGTTTGTAAAGAAGATATTGATTTAGTTGGAAGAGTGCTGGGGGAGAAAATTATCATGACTGAATTTATTGGTTATGTTAGTTTGGGAGATTTAAAAGAAGCCAGGGCTTTTGCTCAACAAAAATCAATAATTATAGCCACCTACGTGTTATGCGGATTTGCTAATTTTGCCTCTATTGGAATACAAATAGGCGGTATTGGAGCAATAGCTCCTGGTCAAAGATTAACGTTAACACAACTTGGAATGAAGGCCTTACTGGCAGGAACACTTGCTTCATTATTGTCGGCTACCATTGTTGGTATGATATTAGGCTAATAATCAATTCATTATTACACCATACATACTTCTTTAAATATCATTATTCATCTACATTTAATATGAAAATTTACAACCTTTTTTATAAAATGGTTGTAACTTATTCAATTTCACAGGCGTCTCATAATTAACCTGAATTCAAATAAAATTTCAGAATACAGGACATTAACAATAATAAGCTTAATTATACCATTTAAATCCATCCTGAAATGAAAAAACTATTAGTAATAACTATTTCTATTCTAACCTTGAATAGCTGTGTTATCAATACAATGTCAGCTCAAGATATTGTTATTGATCAAGTGGAGAAAAGTTTTGACAATATTTCAAAAATAGAAGTAAAAGGCTCTTTTTGTGGAGTTGACATTACAAGTCATAGCAGTACTTCTGTTGAATTTAAAGGCGAGCTCAAAAGTAACAAAGCACGCGATGATATAAAGATTAAATATGATGTAAACGGAACTACATTACTTGTATGGATTGAAAGACCAAACAACACATGGGGTTCAATTGGTGGTAATTTAAATTTTATTGCACCTGAAAACACCAACATTACTGTAAACAATTCTTCGGGGAGTGTATATGTGGCTAATATCGGTCAAAGTATTGTTGACCTTAGTGCCAGCTCAGGTAGTATCCATGCTGAGAATATAGATAGTGATATATCCGTCAAAACCAGTTCGGGAAGCATAAAAGCCTCTGCAATTGGAGGTAACATAAGTGCTCGTAGTTCTTCCGGTAGTCAATCATTAAATAAAATTAATGGAAATGTTAACACAGAACTTTCATCCGGAAGTTTAAAGATAATAGATGCTAATGGCAACGTTGATGGAGTTACATCTTCTGGGTCACAGTATATTGAAGGTATTGAAGGTAATGTTCATGCAAGAGCCACATCTGGATCGGTTAAAATTGAGAATGTTAATGGAGATGTTAATGGAAAAACTAGTTCCGGAGGTATTAAACTAAGTAATATAAAGGGAGCTTTGAACCTAACATCATCAAGTGGCGGGCAGTACGGAACACAAATTACACTAACAGGAAATTCTTCTTTTAATTCTTCTTCAGGCGGAATAAAAATGGAACTAACAAATAACGAAAACGAACTATCATTTGACTTATCTGCATCCTCCGGCGGGTTAAAAGCCAAAAGTAAAAATGGAAGCAAAAGAATAGTTACTGGCAATGGCTCTATTCAAATAACCGGGAGGAGTTCATCTGGAAGTCAGCATTATCAATAGTACTTTGTATTTATTATAAATTAATATAATTAGTGTTTGTCTATAAAGTCCAACTACTACGTTGTTGCTCAAAATCTTAATCCTCATATACGCTGGTATACTGCGGTTTAAATTTTTCTCACGCCTTGTATTTAAACTTTATAGTCCAAACACCCGACTTTATGGACAGGCACTAATTGTAATGAAGCTACTAAACTTGCTATACTAATATCATGGTGAAATTGGTATTACTATTCAGTATTCAAATTAGCAATAACGGATAAAGCTTACAACTCCATTTAGCCGTTCTTAATTGCAGTGTCAGAAATAGAACGCAGTATGGCAAAACATGATCCTCCTGTTTTCGAACGAAACTGTCCAGGCACTTTTTGCTTTACTTTTTTGTTTCGTATTGCACTTTCCGAAGCATTATTGTCAGGAGGTACCTTATAACTATAAAGGAATGCAAAGATGTATTTCCTATTTTTTAAGAGACGTTTTTGAAAACTGATAAGTTCTTTTATATCAGGGGGTATTGAGAAATGATTATTATGTTTTATACTGAATTTTATGTTTATAATAAATAAAACATTATATTTGACATGAAATTTTTAAAGTATATACCAAAATATAGTGATTTGAATAAAATTAAAACCTCACATGGGAAAGGAAGTTCTGTAGATTTTTTTATCTATAACATAAATACAGATAGAATAAAGTTATCATCCGTTACCAGAAATTTATTGGGTTTACGTGAAAATGAACCATGTACAATGAGTACAATTAAGTCCATTATCATTGGGATTGATATCCCTAAATTTCTTCGCCAAATTGAAAAGTGGTTAATTGGCAATACTGAAGGGATTATTCATATTAGAATCATCGATACAAAAAATCAGATGAGGACTATCCAAATTAAGGGACGTGTAAGGTATGATTATAATGGTAATATTCATTCGGTTTACGGAGCCTATTTCGACATGGCACATTTAATAAATTAAATCCGGCCCCTAAAATAAGCAAGTCCAATACTGCTTAATCCAAATTCTACATATGCTGTAAATAAGTCAGGTATTATCAATTCAGAAGGAAGTTGACGTATTTTTCTGACTTATACCGAATAAAATTCAATGGTACTTCCTGTTCACTTCGTTCCTAAAGTAGCTTAAATTTAGCTCGGCATTATACCGACGCACTTATTGTTATAAATTGTATAAGCTGAAAATACAGGTTGATTAGCAAGTTGACTATAATTCTATTTAAACAATTGTTATAAATATTATAAGTTTCCATTACTTAATGAGGAGAATTATTCATTGGATTGGTCTGAGTATTTTTTTAGCTAAGCAATAAAGAAAAGGTAATAACCTGAGTTCGATTAAAATTAGCGAGCTCAAATTTCAGTAAATGATTGATTTACAATATAAATTTTTGAGACATAGCGAGCTATGGTGATAAAATTTAGAGCCGTAAATCGATTATTTAATGAAAAGCTATGAAT
>JBNKRV010000168.1:0-16567 GCA_050296935.1 Marinilabiliaceae bacterium
CTGAAAATTATTCAAAATAGCCCGCTATTATTTTATAATTTTCAGTTGAACCTCACTATTTATAAGCGGTCTGAATTCAAAATTTTATGTCGAACTCAGGTTATTAAATAATTCTTTTAAGGTATTCAATAGAGTAATGTATCAATCTATATAAAAGGTTGATATACAGGGGTTGTTTTGTAGGATTGGTGGGAGATCTTGAAAAGTTTAACCCAATAGATCAGCCTTTCATACAAAGCATAAGCTTTCTGAATTCAGAATTTTATGTCGAACTCTGCCTACCTGAAAACAAGCTTTCCCCTATTGAGGGGACACATAAAATAGCAACTGGCAGATAAACTGCACGATGATATTTTTAGGTCTAAGGTAGGTCTGCAGGTTTACTTTATTGAAGAAGATGCAGTTTTAGGCTATTTTATTGCATAACAAATTTAAATCCAAGTCCAATATAACTAGCGTGATATCCAATATTCCGTTTGTAGTAGTTGTATTTTAAATCAATTGATTTGAGTCCGAGCATGTTGATTTTAAAGGAAGTAAAGATGTCGTTGTAGGATATTCCAAATCCAAATTGTTCGGCATTATATGGTGATAAATCGTAATCTGATGTGTAAAAAACACTGGTTGATAAATGTGTGTCAAACGGTGCAAAATAATCTGCTTCCGTTTGGTCATAATAACGATAACTTGGGTAAAGCGTAAAGTGATTATTAATTTTTATGGGGATTTCAATATTTGCAGTATTTGAAGTAATTCCCCAATCATCCCAATAATATCTATAATAGGTTCTTAATGAAAGAAATTCATTTATATAGTAATTAAATCTAAAACCTAAGGGCAATTTGAGCCTGCTGGTTGGTAATTGTTCATTATTGTCAGCTAACATGAAAACGTCGCGGTTTTTATCGCTTGAATAATTAGTAATGCTGGAGGCTTCTCCTATAAAGTAGTTTGGTTTGTCTGCAAAGTAGACTCTTTGCATAGAATTTGCCAATTGTCCGTTTTGTTTTATTATATCAAAAATAAGTGAAAACTGAGCTTTTTTACTCAGTATTTGAGAAAACGATAACGATAAGGAATATGTGTTTCGACCTTTGTCTTTTATTATATTAAAATCAGTGGGATGCCATGAGTTGTCGCTGTTTTTAATAGTTGTATTACCATTGTAATCAATGATATCTATGCTGTTGAAAAATCCGGAATTTAAATTTCCATTTGCTTCAACATATGAATCTAACTCTGTAGGATATACCGGTCTCCAAAAATCAGCATATACATTACCCTTTATACCGATTTCTGTGTTTTTTTCATTAAACAACCAACTGTGCGCACCACCAATACCCAACGAGGTATAATCAAACTCATTGGAAAATGAAATGTTAGAACTCCAGATCTTATTTCTATCATCAGAACTATGTGAATAGTTAGCTGAAAAATGAGTCCAGGTGTCACTTTGAGAAGCACCTGATGAAGCAACCCATGGACTTCCTGTAATTTTACCTACGGACTTGGAAGAGGCTCCGGAAGAGGTGCCTGAACCGTCAAATGGATTTAAGTTACTAGATGAAGCCGATGAGTATGAAGAAAAACCAGCATCAATTGTTAAAACATCATCGTCGTTAAGAGGAACGCTTACTACAATGCTTGAAGTAGCATCATTGAGCTTTTCCGTTCCGATACCTCCTGTTACAGCAGCATTGTTACCATCTTGATTATAGTAGCTGGATAAAATATCAACTTCAGCACTTTCAAGTACTCTTTTTTTGTATGTGATACTATCGTTTTGAGCAAATGTACTAGCGGATAGTACAATAAAAAGTCCTATGGTAACGAATTTAAGCATGATGTTGTTAATTAATATTTTTTGTTGGTAAATTTTATTCTGAATTCTAAAATGTTATCTGAATTCCGGATAATAATATTTTTATAAGTTAAGTCCTGAAATGTGTAGGCTTTATCTTAGTTAGTGTTCGTCTGTAAAGTTTAACTACGGCGTTGTTGCTCAACATCCAAATTCTTATATACGCTAGTATACTGCGGTTTGAATTTTTCACACACCTTGTATTTTAACTTTATACTCCACACACCTGACTTTATGGACTGGCACTAGTTACATCCACATCCTCCACCAGATTTTCCACCATTGGCTCCAGAAGCACCTTCTCTGTATACCTGATAACTTGTTTCATATTTGTTGAAACTTTTATCACTCAATGCCATGTCCGGGTCATTAATGTTTACCTTTTCATACTCCTTTAAAACGGTACAGGAAAATAATCCTGAAAATATTAATGCCAACAATAAAAGTTTCGGCAGGTGTTTGTCCTTTTGTAAAGTCATGATAACAAATTTTTGAATTACAATTGTGAGTTGATTTGATCCTTGTATTGCATAATTATAATGCCAGTTTATTTTTAATTCTTTAATGCAGACTGAGTTTTTACATGATTCAGCTTTATATTATCAGAGCAAATCATTTTGTCTTTATCATCAACAATAATGCATTCAACTCCATTAAGTTGATTAATGAAATCTAATCCGGTTTCAACTCCCATCACAAAAACAGATGTAGCTAATGCGTCAGCAAGTTCGGCTGTTTTTGTAAATATGGTAACACTAAGAATTCCCTTACCAGGATATCCTGTTCTGGGATCAATAATATGAGAATACGTTTCACCATTAAATTTAACGTAATTTTCATAGTTTCCTGAAGTTACTACAGCACTGTTGTTAACGGGGAGCCAGGAAAATACTTTTTCTTTGTTTAAAGGATTTACAATGGCAACCATCCAGCTTTTACCATTAGGTTGAGTACCCCAACAATTTAAATCGCCCGAGGCATTAATTATTCCAGCCTCAACTCCTTTCATTTGTAATAATTGTTTGGCCTGATCAGCAGCATATCCTTTCCCAATTGCTCCGAAGCCTATCTTCATGCCTTTGTTTTTTAAAAATACAGTTTGCTTCTCGTGATCAATTAATATGTCTCTATAATTTATCTTGCTAACAGATTTTTTGATGTCAGCAGAGTCAGGTAAGCTGGTCATTGAGCCATCAAACTTCCATATTTTATCCATCGAAGCAAAACTGATATCAAACGCACCATTTGTGAGTTTTGATATTTTTAAAGCCCGTTCTATTAAATTAATTAATTCGATACTTACTTTGACCGGATGTATACCAGCGTTTCTGTTAATCAATGCTGTTTGTGAGTTTTTATCCCACGATGAAATTATTTTTTCAATTCTATTTATTTCATCTATAGCTATATTTATATACTGTTGGCCAATTGAATCATTTTCTGCTACCACTGTAATGTCAAATTTACAACCCATTAACTTGGTGGTCTGCTGCATGACTTGTTGTGCGTTACCTATTTGATAGATAAGTAGATGCAGAACAAAAAGAAAAAAGTAAAATGATTTCAAAACTTGAATTATTTAAATGCAATAAGTTTATCAAAGTACTTCTGAGGAGTTGATTTTTCATACCCCAAAGCACCCAATGTTTTCCCATTTGAGTCTAATACAACTACGTATGGAAAATATCCGGCTTTGTTATATGTTTCAAACAAATCACTATTAATTTTTTGTTGTTCTTCAGGAAGTTTGTGTTTTTTGCTACGTGGGAAATCAGCTTTGTATATTACAAAATCCTTTTCCGAAAGCTTTTTGAACTCTTCGGTATCTATAATCTCTTTTTCAAGTTTTATACACGGAGCACACCAATCTGAACCTTGAAAAATTAATAATATATGCTTGTTGTTTTTGGTAGCCGCACTTTTTGTAGCTTCAAAATCATTCGTAATGTCCTGGCCTGTTGCATAGATGGAGGATATTAACAAAAGGCTTAGTAATACAATTTTATTTCTCATGATGAAAATTATAATGTTATTGAGGTGCTAAAATACCAAAATATTTAATTCTATGAAAAAAGTTGTATTTTTTTAAGAAAATTACACATAAATATAGTAGAGAAGTATGCGTAAAAACATAATTGCCTTTGTTTTTATATGGTAGTAGATTTCGCTTTTGGCACATTGCTGAATATTCTTTATATCGAATGATTATCTTTTGCATATGCTTTAGGCTTCTAATAAATAATATTTATCTTTGCGTGTTTTTTATTACTAATAGATTATAAAGATTAGCAATGGTTAAAATAACCTTACCAGATAATAGTGTAAAGGAATTCCCAAAAGGAGTTACCGGATATGAAATAGCCAAAAGTATTAGTCCAAGGTTGGCAAAGGAGGTATTGTCAATATCTGTCGATGGACAAACATGGGATCTTACGCGTCCTATAAATGAAGATGCTTCTATTAAATTGTTTAAATGGGAAGATGAAGAAGGTAAGCATGCATTTTGGCATTCTTCAGCACATTTAATGGCTGAAGCTCTGGAAGCATTATACCCGGGTATGAAGTTTGGAATTGGGCCATCGATAGAAAACGGATTTTATTATGATGTTGATCCGGGTGATGAGGTTGTAATAAGAGATGCAGATATACCGGCTATCGAAAATAAAATGAAAGAACTGGCTCGTCAGAAGAATATTTATGAGAGATCTGATGTTTCTAAAGACGAGGCGATTGCATATTTTAATGAAAAGGGAGACGAGTACAAACTTGAGCTGATTAATGAGCTTGAGGATGGTACTATCACTTTTTATAAACAGGGCGAATTCACAGATCTATGTCGTGGACCACACCTTCCTTCAACCGAGTCGATTAAGGCTATAAAAGTATTAAGTATTGCCGGAGCATATTGGCGGGGGGATGAAACACGAAAGCAATTAACACGGGTTTATGGTATTACTTTTCCTAAGCAAAAGTTGCTGGATGAGTATATGGTGAAACTTGAAGAAGCTCAGAAGCGTGATCATCGTAAGATTGGTAAAGAGCTTGAGTTATTTGCTTTTTCACAACGAGTAGGGCAAGGTTTGCCATTATGGTTACCCAAAGGAGCAAAGCTTCGTGAGCGATTAGAGAATTTCCTTAAAAAGGTGCAGCTGGAATATGGTTATCAGCAGGTAATTACTCCTCATATTGGAAATAAAGAGCTATATGTAACCTCAGGTCACTATGCCAAGTATGGTAAAGATTCATTTCAACCCATTAATACACCGGCTGAAGGAGAAGAGTTTCTGTTGAAACCAATGAACTGTCCTCACCATTGTGAAATATATAAGGTAAAGCCTGTTTCTTACAAAGACTTACCAATACGTATGGCTGAGTTTGGAACAGTATATCGTTATGAACAAAGTGGGGAGTTACATGGATTAACCAGGGTTCGTGGGTTTACTCAGGATGATGCTCATATCTTTTGTGCCCCTGATCAACTGAAAGATGAATTTAAAAAAGTAATTGATATTATTCTCTACATTTTTAAAGCGCTTGATTTTAATGATTTTATTACTCAGGTGTCATTGCGCGATAAAGAAAATACAGAGAAATATATAGGAAGCGAAGAAAACTGGGAAAAGGCCGAGTCTGCGATTATTGAGGCTTGTGAAGAAAGAGGGATGGAAACCATTGTAGAGTATGGTGAAGCAGCCTTCTACGGACCTAAGCTTGATTTTATGGTTCGTGATGCCATCGGACGTAAGTGGCAGTTGGGTACAATTCAGGTTGACTATAACCTTCCGGAGCGATTTGAGTTAGAGTATATGGGAAGTGATGGAGTAAAGCATCGACCTGTTATGATTCATCGTGCACCATTTGGTAGTATGGAAAGATTTGTTGCTGTATTAATAGAGCATACTGCCGGAAAGTTCCCGCTTTGGTTAACTCCTGAGCAAGTGGTAGTTCTACCTATCAGTGAAAAATTTAATGATTACGCAAAAAAAGTTTCAAAAGTCCTGAATAATTCCGATATTCGCACCGTTTTAGACGACAGAAATGAGAAGATCGGGCGTAAAATTCGTGATAATGAGTTAAAACGTATTCCGTTTTTGTTAATTGTCGGAGAAAAAGAAGCTGAAACAAATACAGTGTCTGTTCGTAAGCAAGGCGATGGCGATAAAGGAGCCATGGAGATTATTGAATTTGTAAATTTTATAAATGCTGAAGTAGAAGAACAGCTTTCAGCGATAGATAATAAGTAGCAGAATATAAACTAATTAAAGGAGGATTTTACCATAGCACAGAATAGAAGAAAACCACATGGTTCACAGCAAAAAGATACACCTAGTTTTCGTGTAAATAATGAGATCAGAATTCCTAAGGTAAGACTTGTTGGTGACAATATTGATAATCCAGGAGTGTTCTCTACATCAGAGGCCATAAAAATGGCAGATGGCTTAGATCTGGATTTGGTGGAGATTTCTCCTAAAGCTGATCCACCTGTTTGTAGAATTACAGATTATCAAAAGTTTTTGTATCAGCAAAAACGAAAGCAAAAGGAGCTTAAATCCAAAACTGTTAAAGTGGTGGTTAAGGAGATTCGGTTTGGACCTAATACCGATGATCATGACTATAACTTTAAGCTTAAACATGCTGAAAAGTTTCTTTCTGAAGGAGCCAAGGTGAAAGCCTATGTATTCTTTAAAGGACGTTCAATCTTGTTTAAGGAGCAGGGGGAAATTTTATTGTTAAGATTTGCCCAGGATTTGGAAGAGTTTGGAAAAGTTGAGCAACTACCTAAGCTTGAAGGGAAGAGGATGATTATTTTTCTTTCTCCTAAAAAAGTTAAAAAGTAGTTTCAATTATATAAACCATTAATAGTAAGTACAATGCCAAAGATGAAGACGAATTCCAGTGCGAAAAAGCGTTTCACTATCACTGGAAGCGGTAAGATTAAAAGAAAGCATGCTTTTAAAAGTCACATTTTAACTAAAAAGACAAAAAAGCAAAAGAGAAATCTTACTTACGCAGGACAGGTTCATTCAGCTGATGAGAATAACATCAAGTTGTGTTTGAACATGAAATAATAAGGAAACACCTTATTGTAAAATTATTATTAATCGAATGAAGTTAGCCAGAAGACCCTTAGAGTAGGGCGCTAATCATTCTAAAACAAGTAAAATGCCAAGATCAGTAAACGCTGTTGCTTCAAGAGCAAGAAGAAGAAAGATTCTAAAGCAGACTAAAGGTTACTTTGGAAGAAGAAAAAATGTTTGGACGGTTGCTAAAAATACCTACGAAAAAGGTTTAGGTTATGCATATCGCGACAGAAAAAGAAAGAAAGGTCAGTTTAGAGCACTTTGGATTCAAAGAATTAACGCTGCTGCCCGTTTAGAAGGAGTATCATACTCTAAATTAATGGGAATGATGACTAAGCAAAATATTGAGATTAATAGAAAAGTTTTAGCTGACTTAGCTGTTAATCATCCTGAAGCTTTTAAAGCTGTGGTGCAAAAAGCAATGACTGCAGCTAAATAAAGCAGTTGAAAAATATTGAAAAAAGGCAGAAAGGTTATCCTTTCTGCCTTTTTTAATATAATATGAATTCGTTCGTAGTCTTTTCCGGAATTTTAACGATCTATTGTTATATTTGCTCTTCGTAAAATATATTATAAAATCATTGATAAAGTGTTTGTTGAGGTTAATGTTACGTTAAAACTCAAAGTGTTTGACCTGATTATTTATTAGTCTCTTATATTTACACGAATATCTTTAATTAAAGAACAACTATATGAATATTGCATTAATTGGATATGGGAAAATGGGTAAGGAAATTGAAAAAATTGCCTTAGATAGAGGACATACCATCACTGCCAGAATAGATATGCTTACCGATGAAACTTTCGATAGCGAAGGTTTTAGTAATGCGGATGTTGCTATTGAATTTACAATTCCTGATGCCGCATATAATAACTTTTTAGAATGCTTCAAACGTGATAAACCTGTTGTTTCCGGAACTACAGGGTGGCTGGATAAGATTAATGAAATAAAAGAACAGTGTAATGAGAACGGTCAAACGTTCTTTTATGCTTCTAATTTTAGTGTGGGTGTAAATATCTTTTTTGAGATAAATAAAAAATTAGCACAATTGATGAATCCTCATAGTGATTATCAGGTTTCAATGGAAGAGACTCATCATATTCATAAAAAAGACTCTCCAAGTGGTACTGCCATCACCCTGGCTGAAGGATTGATTGAAAATCTGGATAGAAAAGATTCGTGGGTTGAGGGAAAGGCTGCTAAAGATAATGAAATTCATATTGAAGCATTCCGAAGAGATGAAGTTCCGGGAATTCATACCATTAAATATGATTCTTCAGTGGATGAGATTATCATTCATCATAGTGCCAAATCCCGAAAAGGATTTGCACTAGGAGCTGTATTAGCTGCGGAATTTGCTGCAAAAAACAAAGGTTACTTAGGAATGAATGATATGTTAAAATTTTAATTTAAAGCCTGATGGAGATAAATAAAGTTCCCTTAAATAAGAAAGTCCGGTGTGTCTTTGCTGCAGTTGTATATATCCTATGGGTAATTTGGGTTGGTAATTATTGGTTACTGCCAGGAGTTGCAATCGTTTTTGATATTTATATCACTAAAAAAGTACCATGGAGTTTCTGGAAAAAGACAAAAGATGGGAAAAAACCTAAAGCCTGGGTGGAATGGGTAGATGCCTTATTGTTTGCATTGGTGGCAGTATATTTTATCAACCTGTTCTTATTTCAGAATTACAAAATACCAACATCTTCACTTGAGAAATCATTACTTGTCGGGGATCATTTATTTGTAAGTAAAATGACCTATGGTCCAAGGATTCCTAATACTCCGCTATCATTTCCATTACTGCAAAATACCGTTCCTGTATTAAATACTAAATCGTATATAGAATGGCCACATTGGAATTATAAACGATTAGCTGGATTTAAAGAAGTGGAGAAGGGGGATATCGTTGTATTTAATTTCCCGACAGGAGATACCGTTCCTTTATTAAAAGTAAATCCGGATTATTACATATTGGCACGTGACCTTGGTATAGATCGGGTAAATAGAAATCCTCAATTGCTTAATGGAATAGAGGGGGCAAGTCAATGGGAAATAAATAAGAAATTGCGTGAAATAGGTAAGGAACAAATTTATTTAAATCCTGAATATTTTGGTGATGTGGTTTATCGTCCTGTTGATAGAAGAGATAACTATGTAAAACGATGTGTTGCAGTAGCTGGAGATACCCTTCAGATTAAGAGTAATCAAATATATATTAATGGAGAGAAAGTAGATAATCCTCCAGGATTACAACATTTTTATAGGGTTACTACTGATGGAACAAAATTTAACAGTAAATTTCTGGATAAGATGGAAATTTCCAATGAAGATGCGGCAAGGATGGGGCTCGAACCTGATTATATGATACCTTTAACGAAAGAAAAGGCTGATCAGATGAAAAGCTTTCCGTTTATCAGGGAAATGAAGATAAGCGAGCAAAAGCCGGATTCAAATAGGATAATTACCTGGCCATATAGTAGTGACTATGTATGGAGTAGGGATAATTTTGGTCCTTTATGGATTCCGGAAAAAGGAGCAACTGTTGATCTTACATTAAAGAACCTTGTCATCTATGATAGAATTATTACAGCTTACGAGGGAAATGAGCTTGAAGTAAAAAACGGACAAATTTTTATTAATGGTGAAAAAACAAACAGTTATACTTTTAAAATGGACTATTATTTTATGATGGGTGATAACCGACACCAATCTCAAGATAGTAGATATTGGGGGTTTGTGCCTGAAGATCATGTAGTTGGTAGGCCGTTGCTGGTTTGGCTGTCGTTAAATAAAGATAAATCTATATTTAACGGAGGAATTAGATTTGATAGATTTTTTAAGTGGGTTGCTAACGAGTAAAGTTTAATATAAAAATAGGGCAGGAGTATATAATTATTATTGTGTGCTCCTGCTTTTTAGTTTAAGTGGGTTAATGAGTAATCATAATATTGCAAAACTAATTCTAATTGTTATTCTGTTGTTCATTTTTTTCTGGACAGAGAGTTTGTTGCCATTTTTCGTCATCGTATTTTTGGTGGGAAGCTTTAGAAAAGAATCCTATTTGAATAGAGGCTTGGTGTATTTAAAATCTATAGCTTCCGCAAGATATGTGATATTTGAGTGGGTTTTAGCAATTGTTATTTCAATATGGTTAGTGATTTTTGTTCAAAAAAATTTTTTGGGCATTTATACTTTTCAAACATCTTCCATGAATGGAACTCTCTGGCCAGGAGATGTTCTTCTTGTTAATAAAATGGTGCCGGGAGCCAGAAAATCACCGGATTCATTTGACGGTTATCATCGAATTAAAGGTTTAGGAGAGCTTACCTATAATGATGTTATTGTATTTAATTTTCCAGAGGGAGATACTTTGTTAAAAAAGCGACCTACAGAAAGTTATTACTATTTGAAACGTTTATATGGGAAGGAACAGGTAGAAGGAAAGTCAGATAAAATTACAGACTTAGAATTTAAGGATGTACAGAATAGACCTCGTTTTGTAAAAAGAATTTATGGATTGCCCGGAGATTCAGTTGTTATCAATAAAGGGCAGGTATATGTAAATAGTAAGCACCTTAAGTATCCGGATTTGTCTGTAGGTAGGTTTGTTATTAGTGATACAGATAAAAAGCAATTGAAGAAACAGAATGTTCATCCATACAATGAGTTGAGCTCAGATAAGAAACTTATTTGGGAAATTTATGAAAAGGATGTCAGAGACATGGCAAGTAAAGGTGTTAGTCTAACTCCGGATTGTCTTCCTGAAAATTATCCAGATCCATTAGTATTTCCCTTTAATAGTTATCTTTTATGGAATATGGATTATTCAGGCCCTGTTTATGTACCCAGGAAAGGAGATACAATTGAATTATCAGAACAAAATATAATGTTGTACCTTAGATTGATTGATGTATTTGAGGAAAATGAGGTACAGATTAAAGATG
Organism: Marinilabiliaceae bacterium; assembly: GCA_050296935.1. Taxonomy (GTDB): domain Bacteria; phylum Bacteroidota; class Bacteroidia; order Bacteroidales; family Marinilabiliaceae; genus Saccharicrinis. The sequence goes on from JBNKRV010000168.1 coordinate 10,891, forward strand.
ATAAAGTATTTATTAATAATAAATCAGCTACACATTACACGGTTAAAATGAATTATTATTGGGTTATGGGAGACAATCGTCACCATTCATTTGATAGCAGATTCTGGGGATTTGTGCCAGAAAATCATATAATTGGTAAGGTTGAAAGAGTTTTGCTATCCAGAGATTTGCAAAACGACAATGCTTTTCCGTTTGTTTCTGGCAGGTATTATAAAAAAGTAAAATAATTTTAATAGTAACTTTAAATACTTCAGTAATTGTATCTAATAATTAGTGTCAGCAAGAAAACTCCGTTTTTTTCCGAAATAATCGGGGCAGGATGTTACTCTTGCTCTCAAAATGATCATGTACGGTAGTCAACTCACATTTCCCGAGCTTCGGAAGCCTCAAAATGAAGCTTTCTTATCTGCCACTTGAGTTTTTGTGCAAGTGCTAATCAGTGCCTGTCTATAAAGTCGAGTGTCTGGATTATAAAGTTTAAACAGAAGGCGTTTGAAAGATTCAAACCGCAGTATACCAGCGTATATGAGGATCTGGATTTGGAACAACAACGCAGTAGCTGGACTTTATAGACGAACACTAATTATAAATACAGTGTTATACTAAAACAAAGAATATGAAAAAGTCATTTTGGTTCCTTGTGATTCTGGCCATTCTGGTTGTTGTCTTTTCAGTACAGAATGCAGATGTTGTTCCTATCAGATTTGTATTATGGGAAGGAGAATTATCCTTAGCTATATTACTCATATTAACCTTTTTATTTGGATTAATAATGGGTGCGGTATATTACTATCTATCGGTTAGAAAATCGAAAAATAATTCGAAGAAGGATGTCTCAGGGGATGTGGCATTCGAAGAGCGTGATGATGAAAATAACGAACTTGAAAATTAATGTTAAAAGATTTAATGGAAAAATCACCTGTATTTACAAATAGTTATCTCCCTCCGGTTCAGTTTTTCTCGCATTGGGTTAATGAAAATAAACCACAAATAGAGAAACATTGTAATTATATTAAACAAACTTATAGAAACAGATGTGATATTCTGGCAGCCAATGGAGTTATTTCTTTAACAGTACCTGTTGCCAAAGGACGAAGAATGAAAGTAAAGACCAGGGATATAGAAATATCTTATGATACTAATTGGCAATCTTTGCATTGGAAATCAATTGTTTCAGCCTATAATTCATCTCCTTTCTTTGAATTTTATATGGATGATTTTAAACCATTCTTCGAGAAAAAATATCAGTATTTATTTGATTTAAATGTTGACATATTAACAGTAATATTAGATGCATTAGATTTGGATACGAATATTGAATTCACGAATGACTATAATAAAACAGAGGATGTAGAAGTGGATTACAGGAGTATTATTCATCCTAAAAAAGATTATAGACTATTTGATCCCGATTTTAATCCATTAAAGTACAGGCAGGTGTTTCAGGATCGTTTTGACTTTATCCCAAATTTGAGTGTAATTGATTTGTTGTTTAATAAAGGGCCTGAAGCGTTGGATTGGCTTGAAGATTCAGTGGTGAAAATTTGATTTGTAATCAAAAACAACGGCCATAGAACTCAGGTGGTTACAGGTTATTAAGATGTAATTCTGTAAATTCTGCGAGAATAGTATCATGATCAAATGCCAGCTTTGGCATTTTATTTAGATGAAACCATTGTGCATCTTTGGCATCATCCATTGCCTGTGTATGTAATTCCTTATTAATAAATGCATAAAAAACAACAGATACTGTTCTTCCACGAGGATCACGGTTGAGAGTGCCGTAAGATTTAAATTGATGGAGTTCTTTTACAGCTATTCCTGTTTCCTCCTTAAGCTCTCTGGAGGCAGCATTTATTAATTCCTCATCCATATCTAAAAAACCACCGGGAAAGGCCCAGTGATCCTTAAATGGATCATTTTTCCGCTGGATTAATAGAATCCTGGGTTGATCTTGTTTGGTGACTAAAATGATATCAACAGTTACAGCAGGACGAGGATATGTATAAGTGTAGCTCATTTGCTATGGAAGAATTCTTTTAATAACTCTAAGTCGGTGACTGTATTTATTTAACTCTTTATTAAATATTCCCTGATGATCAAGGTGATCAATGCGAACTTCTCCATGTGCATGAATAATCTGACCTTTGCCTAAGCAAATACCAACATGAACAATATTTTCCTCGTTGTCATCAAAAAATGCCAGATCTCCTACAGTGGCTTCCTCAACAAAACTTACATTGTTTCCAAGTTCAATTTGCTGATATGCATCCCTTGGAAGCCAGGCACCGTTAATTTTATAAACAATTTGAGCAAAACCTGAGCAATCAATTCCAAAGAATGATCTTCCGCCCCATAAATAAGGTGTATGCAGCAGAGATGTAGCAACTTCTCTTATACCCAGTTCCTTGTCTGAAGGAATTTTTCCGGAAATAAAATAGTCGTTTTTGCCTATTGAAAAGCTATTTCTATCGTGTCCGTTAAATACGATACGACTACCAGCTGGTATAGTGATCGGAGCACTGGAGCCATCCTGAAGAATGGTTAATCTAGGCGTTGGAACCATCCATGCGTTGGCATTTTTCCAAAGTTCGTATTCGGTAGGGGCAACAGAAAAAACTAGTTTTGCATCAATCCATCCGGAATACCCGTCAAAGTCCATTTTTATCTTGGCCCATTTCTCTGTTTTCTCAGTAATAACAAAGGTTTCTCCAAATAATATCTGTGTAACCAACTCAGATTTTTCTGAAGGTTCTTTTCTTACTGGAATAAAACTATATACACATATTGAACCAATCATATCATTTATAAAATTTGTGGTGCGAATATACCAAATTATGAGTAAACAGGAAGTGTAAGCGTTAAATTAATTAATCAAATTGATTGTATAATTTACCAATCTCCATATTCCAGTGATGTTTGCAATAGTGTGAACCCTGTTGAAAGAGAATGAAATACTAATATGTGGCTGGAATAGTGCAAAAATGTAATTTTAAATTGAGAGAGGATTATCCTAAATATGGAGATTATTTGATTTCAAGGGGTATTCATATAACTGATCACTTAAGCAGAAGGTTACTCTTTTTTGCGCCCAAAAGAGTTGATGTTATTCCATGTATTGTAAACATTGATTGTGTATGATACATAAATTCCCGTTATAAATAATAAACACTTAATGAATTATTGCTTTTATTTGTATTAGTTTAGAGTTACTGAATTCATAAACCTGATTTATGCATAATTTATCTTCAGATATGGAATATCTGAAAAAGCCATAGTTTATAAAGAAATATTATTGAATAAAGCATGAAAAATTTCATCCTCAATTTGAAAAAATACTCTCAGGCATCCTATAGAATATTACTTTTTCTGGTAGCAGTATTTATTATCTCAAACCTAATGCCCCGGGAAGGGAAGTTCAGGTATGAGTTTAAAAAAGGAGAACCATGGCGTTATGAGTCCCTGTATGCTCCTTTTAACTTTAGAATCTTTAAAACAGAAGCAGAACTGAAAATAGAAAGAGATAGTATACTTCAGAATTTCAGACCCTATTTTATGCGTGATAAAGCAGTATTTGATAAAGTTAAGGGTGCCTATTTTTCTCTTTATGAAAAAGAATTAGATCATTATAAATCAAAATACTCCTTTTTAAGTAAGAAATATAAAAAGGAGAGGATTTCTGATTATGTACGTTTGTATTCTGACACTTTATTAAAGCACATTTATCGTAAAGGAATTATTGCTTTAACGGATGAATATGCAGAAAAAAGAGACCAGTTGGAGTTGATGTTAGTGAATGGCAATCTGGCCGAGCCATATATGGTGAATGAGTTTTATACTTTACGATCGTCTTACCAGTTTTTTACCACACAACTTGCCAGGGATTTGTCTGATGTAACCAATGATTTTGAGCAGGTTGAAGGTTTTATTTCTGAACTTCAGTTGAATACAGTATTATTGCCTAATATATCTATTAACGAAGAGAGAACGATAGAAGAGAAAGATAGTCAGCTGAAGAATATGATTCTGACAAATGGAATTGTGCTTTCCGGACAAAAAATTATTGATAAGGGAGAAATTCTTGATGAGTTGGCAATCAAAAAATTAAATTCCTATAAAAAAGAATATGAATCAAGGGTAGGAACTTTATCTGAATACAATATTATATATGCAGGACATATACTAATTACATTTTTATTTTTAGTGGGCTTATTCCTGTTTTTATATTTTTATCGTAAAGATGTATTTTATAATCTCAAATACATTACATTTTTATTGTTAATTCTGGTTACCGTTATAGGACTTGCTTATATATCGTATGAAATATCAGATATCCCGATCTGGGTAATTCCGTTTACTATTTTGCCTTTAATTGTAAGAACTTTTATGGATTCCAGGTTAGGCTTTTTTAATTATGTGACAGCTATTATTTTAGCCTCATTTTTCAGCCATAATAGTTTTGAATTTATATTTCTTCAGATTCCTGCCGGGATAACAGCAATTTTTAGCTTGTATAAAATGGTGCGTAGGGCCCAGATTGTAAGATCTGCGATATTCATTTTTATAACATATTCGTTGTTTTATTCCGGGTTAACCTTGATACAGGAAGGAAGTATACAAGCTATTCACTATGATTATTTTATGTATTTTGCTATCAATAGCATTCTGATATTTATTGTATATCCGTTGATTTATATATTTGAGAAATTATTTGGCTTTTTATCAGACGTAACTCTTGTGGAATTGTCAGACACAAACCACCCTCTATTAAGAAGGCTGGCAGAAAATGCACCCGGAACATTTCAACATTCTATTCAGGTAGGTAATATTGCTCAGGAAGCAGCATATGAAATAGGAGCTAATCCTTTATTGGTTCGGGCTGGAGCTATGTATCATGATATTGGAAAGTCGGTTACTCCACTTTATTTTACAGAAAATCAAACAACAGGGGTAAATCCTCATAATGAAATGGATTTTGAAGATAGCGCAAGGATAGTAATAGATCATATTGAAGGAGGAATTAAAATTGCACGTAAATATAATTTACCGGAAAAGATTATTGATTTTATTGCTACACACCAGGGAACCACGAAAACAAAATACTTTTATAATTCATATGTAAATAAATATCCGGATAAAGAAGTGGATGTTACAAATTTCATGTATCCCGGACCAACACCATTTACTAAAGAAACGGCCATTTTAATGATGGCTGATTCAATTGAGGCTGCTTCTCGTAGTTTAAAGGAATACACCGATAAGACCATTGATAAATTAGTGGAGAATATTATTAATGATCAAATTAATGATGGACAGTTTTATAATGCACCAATTACATTTAAGGAAATTACTCAGGTAAAAGATGTTTTTAAGAAGAAGCTAAAGAATATTTATCATGCCAGAGTAGCGTATCCTAAAATCAAAAAGGAAATGAACTAGTGTTGAGTAATAACCTGAGTTCGATTAAAATTAGCGGGCTCAAAATTCAGTAAATGATTGATTTACAATATAAATTTTTGAGACATAGCGAGCTATGGTGATAAAATTTAGAGCCGTAAATCGATTATTTACTGAAAAGCTATGAATGTCACTTATAAAATACCGATTTTCTGCGTCATATTTGCTTACCATAGCCCGCTATGCTTTCGCAAACATTCCTTAAAACTCAATATTTATA
>JBNKRV010000169.1:0-18533 GCA_050296935.1 Marinilabiliaceae bacterium
CGGTATTTATAAGTGACATTCATAGCTTTTCAGTAAATAATCGATTTACGGCTCTAAATTTTATCACCATAGCTCGCTATGTCTCAAAAATTTATATTGTAAATCAATCATTTACTGAATTTTGAGCTCGCTAATTTTAATCAAACTCAGGTTAATACATTCCATTAAACCACCTTAAAGTTGTTTTGTTTCTCACTTAAGGAAAATTAATAATTTCACCAATCTCCTTCTAAAGTCTGAGTTTTAACCCACGTTGAGAGTTTTTATTAAAATTTCAGTTTTTTTTGTCAAAAAACGATTGTTTTATCGATTCAGAATCTACTTGTTACTGATAATCAATTACTTGTTTTTCTTAAAAAGACATTTGTAGTACACAGGGGAAAATAAGCACTTCGGGTGTTTACTTTGTGAGCCTGTATTTCAAAGTATCCATGCGTACAAATCCACAATCAGGAATCTATTCGGGTTACTACCGATTAGTTGAAAGCTGCCGTAATGAAACCGGCAGGGTATGTCACCGCACCATGCTCAATACCGGATACATGGATGAATTAAATACCGATCAGCTCAACCTCATTCAAACGCTTGTTACAGAGAAAGCGGCCCTTTGTAACGTCTCCGTATTTTACTGTCAGATTACAAACAATAAGGTTGCTAATAAATACATTGAAGAGTTTTACAACAGACTGGTTGCTGATGACAAGATTAATCTTGTCATAGACTAAAACACGAAATCCGTTACTACGTTATCTCTTTAGAACCTGATCCCCTCAAAATAAACAAGGCTATTCGTGCCCATTGGCAATAGAGAACAATCTCCATTGGACTTCGGATGTGGTTATTAATGAGGATAATTCTCGTTAAAAGAAAGATAATTCCCTTGCTAATGTAAAAGTAGTATTGTCATTATTGGGAAAGGAAAGGACAACGAAAGGATCTAAAAATACCAAAAGAGATAAAGCTGCTATCAATAACGATTATAGGAATAAGATATCAGGGGAAACAGGAAACTAACCCAACTTCATTATACTCAATAATATCAACCCCGCAGTACATAATATTATTAAAATATTTCAGACTAAATTCAAGCTGTTTCAATTAGTGATAATTTGTTCTGTACTAGATTTGTACCACTTTAAATTTTGGTTCAATATTATGATATGATCTAAATTTGTCGCCCAATTCGCATGTGAAGTCCAGAAATCACATAAAAAAACGGGGCGTATCTGAAAAGCCATATGAGTAAGGAAAATAATAGCAGTATTATGAGAACTAAAATTTATGAGATCCCTGATAAACTATTGGTTGAATGGGATTCTGATGCAAAAGCAGTAATTGACACCTGGAAAACTTATTCTGTTTCACTGGAAGAGTTTAAAGAAGCCGTTCTTATTAAAGGGATTAATTATGCAAAAAATAAAGGTGTAAGGGCATGGATAGTTGATTCACACGAAGCTAAAGGTGCCATTAGTCAGGAAATTCAGCAATTTATTGAAACACAGGTTTTTTCTACTTTTGCAAGAATTGGTGTGAAATATTTTATGACAATAAATTCTGAAAGTGCTCTCACCAATTTGTCTATATCACAATATAGTACATCCGCTGGCCCCCACGGTTTAAAAGTACTAAATGGTTCTAGTGCTGAAGGTGCAATTGAATGGTTAAAGAAAAATGACAAGATTTTAATTTGAGAATAATACCCATTTCCCTATGAGATTGGCGTTAACTAATTATAGAGATATTAAATTTATTATAAGACACAAATTATTGCGATAAACAAGAGTAAAGCAGAGCTTAGCTTGCTTGAGCTATATTATATTAAGCAATAATCATCTGACAAAATAATACATAGCCTTAGTTACGACGACATTCTGTAACGCAGTATAAATTTAACAGCATATATTATAGCGCTAATATCATTGGGATTTGGTAAATACCATGACCAGGCAACTATCCCTTTATGGATGAAGGGCTTTTGTTAAGCTACCAGAAAAACTTTCGGATCTATGTATTAATAGTTACAATATTCGACTTAACTTAATACAAGATTATTGGATACTCAGTATAGTTACAATTAATTAATGCAACCCAGCTACAACACCTTCAACCAGGCTCACTTCATGTTTCAATTCATCAACTGTTTTTTGATATTGTTCCGAAGCTCTTTCCACTAATTCTTTTCCGCTATTCAATTGCTCTGATGAATTTTGAATATGCTGTACTATATCAGATATTTCACGTGAATAACGCTTGGTTTCATCCGACATCTGAACAATCTCACCGGAAATAACTTTAAAACCACTCCCCTTTTCTCCTACATACTGTGCTTCTATGGATGCATTGATACCCATAATTCTGATTTTATCAGACATCTCCTGTATAAACTTAACAATCTGATCAGTCTCCCCAATTTTAACATTTGAACGACTCACTTCCTGCATCAGATCGTGGGTAAAACTCATTAATTTTTTTTGCTGAGTCGACAGTTCAGAAATTTTACGCGTCAACCTGTCTACCCTTTCAATAAGGGCATCTCCGGCTTCTTTTCTTTTACTGATATCAGAATCAACAGCTACCAGGTGAATCACTTCACCATCTTCATTTAAAACAGGTGATAATGATGTATGAGTCCAGATTTCGTTACCTGAAGGAGTGATATTAATAGCTTCATAATAGGCAGGTTGTTTTGTTTCAAGGCATTGCTCAATGCTTTTACGCACCATGGGATTAAAACTTGTTTGCAGAATATTGCTTCCTCGTACCTGAAGAAACTGTTCAAAAGTATATTCATACATACGGGTAAATCCGTCATTAATCCATTGTATATTTCCTTCAACATCCATTATCATAATAGCATTATCGGTTTGCTTAGCAACAATGGATAAACGCTCCATTTCGGCCTGACGCTTTTCTTTGGCGCCATTTTTCTTCAGCTTTTTAACTGATTGCTTTAATTGCTTTTCTTCCTTCAGTATATTCAACCGGGATTTCAGTCTGGCATTTTTTATCCAGATGCCAATAACAAGACATAACAATCCGAATGAGAATATATACAAAAACAATAACATAGGTGGTACTTTTATATTTTATGCAATCGCAAATATATACCATTTAGAGCATATACCCCCGTCATTCAAGTAGTATTTCATGACATTAGTCATTTTTTCAAGCATCCACCCACTCAAAAACAGCCCGCATTTAAAATAAAGTGAAAATATTGAACAAACGATTCTAACAGACTAGTAAAAAACAGATTCAAAGTCACCCCCATTGATAAAATCAGAAAATATTCCTGGTATTAAATTTTATAACACCTATAAACAATTCAATATATTTTCCTTTAATAAATAACATATATAACCTATCTTTAAAAAAGCTAATCACATAAAACATCCAACATGATCATTAAAGACTTTGTAATTATCGGAGGCGGAATTGCAGGTATTTCAGCGATTAAAGCAATCAGAGAAGAAGATAAAACCACACCTATACTGTGGATTACGAATGAAGACCGTATTCCTTACAAGCGAACAAAGATAAATAAAAGCATTGCCAGCGGATTCAGCAAAGATGAGTTTGCTCTGGTGAATCATGACTGGTTAATAGATAACCATATTGAGTTGTTATTTGATCAGGTTGAATTTATTGATACTGAGAAACATGAACTAACATTTAAACACCGGGGTCATTTACGATACAAAAAGATGATTCTCGCCACCGGCAAATCCCCCAGACCTCTTGACATTAATAACCTGCCAAAAGAGAAAGTATTTCATGTACATACAGCCAGACAAACTGAAAATATCATTCGGAATACGGCACATTCAAAAAAAGTTATTGTAATAGGAGCTGGTGTTGAAGGCGTTGAAGTAGCCGATCAACTAAATAAGTTAAATAAAGAGGTTGTTTTAGTCGAGAAAGGAACATTACTTCTTCCTCGCTTTTTTACGTCTCGTTATTCTGAATTCATGAAACAAAGTATTGAAAAATCCGGTGTAAAGTTAATGCTCAATATAAATGAGATAAGCTATAGTGAGGATGAATCTGAAAACGGGATTTTAAATATTGGTGGACAAGATCATGAATTTGATGCCATCATTTCAACTATTGGCTATATTCCAAATATAAAACTGGCATTGGACAGTAATATTAATTGTACTTCCGGAATTCTGGTAGACCAATTTTTAAAAACCTCAGCAGAGGATATATACGCTGCCGGTGACGTTGCCGAACATCCTGATGGAGAAATCAGTAACCTATGGCATGCTGCTGAAAAACAGGGATACATCGCCGGTAAAAATATATTAGGATTCAATATTGAAAACAATTTATTGCCCTACAGAATGAAAACTGATGTCTTTGGCGATTTCTATTTCTCAGTGCTTCCCGGTGAAAATGATTTAAACCTGATTGTGGAAGAAAAAGGTGATATAACCAGAGATATGTATTTTAAAAACGACGAACTCGTTGCCCTGCTCATGAAAAATGACAGAGACAGGGCTAAAATGTATCAACAGGCACTTATGGAAAAATGGGACATTAATAAAATGAAACAACAAATACCTTTGTAACTTTAAAAGGGTATTAAATATCAGCTTTTGTTAAAAAAGGATTGTATATTTTCGCATACAATCCTTTTATTTTACAGGCATGAGCGATATTATAAAAACAAGTGTATTCTCAGAAATCGGAGATATTGAAGGTGTTATTTTGCACACTCCGGGCAGTGAAGTCGAAAATATGACTCCGGGTAATGCCGAAAGAGCATTATATAGTGATATCTTAAATTTATCTGTTGCCGCCGAAGAATATGCACAGTTGAATGGAGTTTTATCCAAAATCACACAAACTTTTCAGGTTAAGGATTTACTTACAGAGATACTGGAGATTCCTGAAATAAAAGAAAACCTGATTACAAAGATCTGCAAAGCAGAAAAAGTAAAACCATTAAAAAGCACTTTATCAGATCTGGATCCCCGAAAACTAGCTGATCAACTTATTGAAGGTGTGCCTTTAAATAAAGATACACTTACCGGCTTTTTATCGGATGAAAGAAATGCTTTACGCCCACTTCATAATTTCTTTTTCACACGCGATGCCTCCATGACGGTTTACGATCATGTTCTTATTGGTAAAATGGCCAGTCAGGTCAGAGAAAGAGAATCGATGGTTATGGAAGCTGTATTCGATCATTCCAAACACTTTAACTCCAAAACAATCAACCCCTTATCAAGCAGGCATCATAAAAAGGAAATCAGTATTGAGGGTGGTGATGTACTGGTTGCAAGAGAAGATATATTGGTGATCGGAACCGGAATCAGAACAACCACGCAAGGTATAGATTTTATCGTTAAACAAATTCAAAAGTCGAAGCAAAAACATAATATTATTGTTCAGCAATTACCATCCAAGCCCGAGAGCTTTATTCATCTGGATATGGTTTTTACTTTGTTAGACAAAGACTTATGCATGGTATATGATCCCATTATTATGCAACCCAATAAATACCAAACCATCCTGATTCAGATTGACAATGGAGAGGTAAAAAAAATTGAAAAACAAATCAACCTGGTTACATGTCTCAACCATTTAGGCATGCCATTAAAACCATTATACTGTGGAGGCAGGAGAGATATCTGGATTCAGGAACGGGAACAATGGCATAGCGGAGCCAACTTTTTTGCTGCAGGCCCTGGAAAAGTAATCGGTTATGCCCGTAACGTGTATACTCTTGAAGAAATGAACAACAATGGTTTTGAAATTATTAAAGCCTCTGATGTTATTGATGATAAAATCTCACTCGAAGATTACAATAAATATGCTATTACCATTAGTGGTGCAGAACTTGCCAGAGGTGGTGGTGGTGCCCGTTGTATGACAATGCCTGTAAAACGGAAAAAAGTAGACTGGTAGGTAACGAATGTTCCGGGAAAGTCAATTCCTAAGGATATAAAACAAAAATGGGGTGACGTTCTAAAGAAGCGTCACCCCACATTACCCAGACAAAATAAACAAACTAACCTATTAATCGTTTCGTTACTTCATCCCAATTGATAACATTCCAGAATGCACCAATATAATCCGGACGAAGATTTTGATATTTTAAATAGTAAGCATGCTCCCAAACATCCAATCCTAAAACCGGAGTTCCTTTAACATCAGCTATATCCATTAGAGGATTATCCTGATTAGGTGTAGTGCTAACTACTAAACTTCCATCATTTTGCTTTACTAACCAAGCCCAACCCGAACCAAATCGTGTTGCTGCCGCTTTTGAAAACTGATCTTTAAAAGCGTCGAAAGAACCAAAATTCTTTTCAATGGCTTGTAATAACTCACCTGTTGGTAATCCTCCTCCATTCGGAGACATTACTTTCCAGAATAAATCGTGATTATAAAATCCACCACCGTTATTCCGTACCGCATCAGAGTGCTTTGAAATATCAGCTAGTATATCTTCAATTGTTTTCCCTGATAAATCTGAACCTTCAATAGCTGCGTTTAAGTTATTTGTATACCCCGCATGATGTTTACTATGATGAATTTCCATAGTACGAGCATCAATATGTGGTTCTAAAGCATCGTATGCATAATCTAATTTTGGTAATTCAAATGCCATAATTTGTTGTTTCTAAATGGTTAATTGATTACAGATACAAATCTATTTCTAATTTAGATTAGTTCCAAATAATATAACAGATTTTTTTATCTTTTTATCTTTATTTAAAATTCAAGAGTAAAACATCACAAAAATCAAATTGTTTAACGCTGCGCTATTTTTTTTATCTTCGCCACCTCAATAAAATTTCATACGGTGCATAAAGATATTCTTAAACTATCGATTCCCAACATATTAACCAACCTTACCGTTCCATTATTAAGTATGGTTGATTTACATTTAATGGGCTACTTAAAATCAGAACTCTTTATGGGTGCGGTAGCATTAGGAGGTGTAATATTTAATTTTGTATACTGGGGATTTGCTTTTCTCCGAATGAGTATCAGTGGTATTTCAGCTCAGGCTTATGGTAAAAACAGCAATCATGATTGTGCTATGGTATTTTACCGGGGCATGTTTATAGCCCTGATGGGTAGTCTATTTCTGTTAGTCTTTCAGGTTGGACTGGAAAAACTGAGTTTCCTGCTTCTGGATGGCTCATCCGAAGTGAAAGAATTAGCCAGAAGTTATTTTTATGTAAGAATATGGGCTGCTCCTGCTGCCATATCATTAATGGTTATAAACGGATGGTTTTTAGGAATGCAGAACGCCTTGTACCCTATGTTGATTTCTGTATTAATTAATATTATAAATATCGGTTGTAGCTTTTTATTCGTGAAAGAGTTTGGAATGCAGGAACGTGGTGTCGCTTTGGGATCTGTCATTGCTCAATATTCCGGCTTTGTGCTGGCCTTAATCCTTTTCTTAAAAAAATACAGCTGGGTATTAGGGCACTTTAGTGTAAAGGCCATTTCAGTCATGAGTCATTTTAAACAGTTTGTAAATGTAAGTAGCGATATTTTTATCCGAACATGGTGTGTTATTGCAGTATTTACCTTTTTCACTTCCCAATCAGCAGGTTTTGGAGATATTACACTGGCGGCCAACAGTGCACTTTTACAATTTCTATTTTTATTCTCCTACTTTCTGGATGGCTTTGCTTATGCTGCAGAAGCAATTATTGGCAAATATTTTGGTGCCAGAAACAAAGCAAAACTTATAGAAGCATCGAAGAAACTATTTTATTGGGGAACATTTTTTGGATTCACCTTTACCCTATCCTATTACTTTTGGGGTGATGAATTCTTGCGATTTTTCACTGACAAACAGAGTGTTATAAACGAAGCAAATAAATATGTACTATGGCTGATATTTATACCTCTGGCAAGTTTCGGTTCATATATATGGGATGGTATATATATTGGAGCCACAGCATCAAAGGCCATGAGAAACACCATGCTCATTTCATCTATCCTTTTCTTTTTTGTACCATACTACCTTTTTAAACCGATTATGGGAGTACATGCCTTATGGATGGGGATGTTATTATTTATGCTTTCACGTAGTATATCTCAAAGTTTTTTAGCCAATAAAGCTGTTTATATAAAACTTAAATCTTAAAACCTCATTCTATTTTAACATTTGCATCTGTGTAATTCATCAATAACTTGTCTATATAACAGAACTACATCTTTTAAGCAAATGAATTACTTGATAAAATCAGTTACATGCATCCTGATGCTGTTTTTTCTTTTTACTGCAACTGATGCACAGGTAAAAGATATAAAGGATACAGCCAGAGATGATAAAAAATCATCCTCATCCTCAAAAAAAAGACCCTCTTCACATTCATCAAGTTCATATACTGATGAAGAAAGTTTTGGAGATGCCTTGGCAGGAGAAGTGTTTATGGGTCTGATCAAAGGTATTAGTTTTATCACCTACGAAGCTCAAAGGTCCGTGCTTTGGAAAAGAGAACAAATTCCTAATTTAATATCATTGGAATCAAAATTAGATTATGGAACCAACTTTAGTGAATTAACATTTCATCCTTCTATCAGAGCTAACTGGGGACTATTTGCAACCGATTTCAGATATGCATTGCTTCATGATTACACTGGTTCATTACAATCTCTCGACTGGCAGGTTCTCATTTTGAGGATTCCTATTCATACCTTAAAGCTAAATATCGGTGCAGGTTTTACGTCGTTAACTGAACCTCAGAACACCTACTTCGAAAGCTCCACTGGTTTTGATCTGAACTTATTTCAGAACCAATTAAACTTTAATGGTAATTTTAGATGGATAGCTCCCAAAACAAAAAAAAGCTTCCGAAACGAATTGAAATTTTCAGGTGATTATCTGATCCATCAAAAGGGTCATTTTCATTTATATCCCTCAGCAGGAATCACTTACCAGGAATATTACAATCGAGACAGGTACTTATTTTTTAATATAGGATTAAAAATCCGGATAGCATCTGACTAGTGCCTGTCCATAAAGTCGGTCGTCTGGACTATAGAGTTTAAATACAAGGCGTGTGAAAAATTCAAACCGTAGTATACCAGCGTATATGAGGATCTGGATTTAGAGCAACAACGCAGTAGTAACCTGAGTTCAATTAAAATTAGCGAGCTCAGGTTAGTAGGACTTTACAGACGAACACTAACAAAAAAAAACGGGTAAGACCTTCCCCGATCTTACCCATCTCACAAACATAACCAATATACTAACCTAACCTTTTACAAAAATAGATTTAATGATGTGTTGAGCCATCTTTGGATTTTCTTTTAATCTGCGTGTTGAATAACCAAACCACTCTTCGCCATAAGGTACATACACCCTCATTTCATGGTTCGCAGCTACAATGCTATTGCGTAATTCCGGCGTGACCCCATACAACATCTGAAACTCATACATATCTTTGGGTACATTATACTTCTTTATTAACTCGTACGCACTGTTAATTAACTTTTTATCATGTGTTGCAATACCTACATAAACCTTATTTTTAAACAAAGTATCTAAAAGTTTCACATAATTATCATTGATTTTCTGAGGATCCTTTATGGCAATACTTCCGGGCTCCACATAGATTCCTTTACACAATCTAAAATTCAATGGTGATTCATGGGTATGTAACAACATCAATTTATTAACATCCTCAACGGTTCTGTGTAAGTACGCCTGTAACACCAATCCTACATGATCCGGAAATTCATCTTTCAATCTTTTATACAATTCAATTTCCAGATTCACACATTCCGAATCTTCCATATCAATACGTATAAAATTATTATATGCAGCTGCAACTCTAACAATTTCACGAATATTATTATAACATTTTTCAAAATCAATTAATAAGCCAAAACTGGTTGGCTTAAGCGAATAATTACCGTTTATCCGGGCTTTTTCAAAAGATTCAATGATATTTATATACTGATTTTTATTTTCATCAGCTTGTGAAAGGTTCTTGATAAACTCCCCTAACAAATCAACAGTAACCCTAATCCCGTATGTATTCAAACTCTTTGAAGCCGCAATAGCATCTTCAATGGTTTCTCCTGCAATATATTTTTTTGAAAAAACCCACACGAATTTCTTCGGAAAACAAGGAACAACTGAAGCAATCATTTTATTTATCATATTCATAAATTAAGTCATTAATTAAACAACTCATTCTTTTTTTATCACTCGCTTAAAAACACAAAAGAACCTTTAGTTTATTCATATAAAATTCATTCAATATCCACATTAAAAAAATGACTAATCTCACAAAACCCACACAAACAGTGCAATCCTGATATAAATCATACTTTTCATGATCGAATCAAAATATTTTAACACTATCTCAGATTATTAAAATATCAACTTAAACAAACAGACAATACATCTTGAACATAACTCAGGTCATATTCCTCTCTACTATCTAGTGCATGTCCATAAAACCGGGTATCCGGACTATAAAGTTTTAATACAAGGCGTGTGAAAAATTCAAACCGCAGTATACCAGCGTATATGAGGATCTGGATTTTGAGCAACTACGTAGTAGCCGGACTTTATAGACGAACACTTTCTAATCTCAAACTACTTTTTTCCAATACCAATCAAAAAAGTCACAACGTTCAGAATGTCATATTATTAACCTGCCTGAATAATTAGCTTCGCTGATCTTTGATTCACAAATATCTCTATACCAACCTTCAACAGCCCGCCATCTTTGGTCGTCCTGAAATTTTATTTTATCAAAACAGATCGCTATTCCTCAAAAATAAAATCCTGCAGTTGTACAAACCTGACAGACATCTGAAGTCACATAACAAAAATTCATGAACTAATCAGGCTAAAGCAAAGGAAAAACACAAGTCACAATCCCCTCTTCCCAAAAAAATCTCCTCTGATCAAAACTATTTTAAAAAACCTTCGTTAAACACTCTAACACAATATATAAAGATACTAAGGTGAAAAATCTACACAACACAACAATACACCTGGTTCTTTTTATTGGTTTAACATTTTTGTATACGACATTCAGCAATGCTCAGGATTGCGTGTATTTATCAAAGGCAAATGATATTATTCCTTACGGTAAATGTGCACCTGTTGATGTGGATTGGGAAGTGGTATACAGAGGTGTTGATGATAAAGGAACCGGTAACATACAAATCCAATACGATTGGGATGATGGCAATCCGGTTGAAGTAATAAATGCTGTACTTACAGATGCAGGATTGAAAGAATGGAGTGCCACACACTCTCACAACTATCCCAACACTGGTGATTTATGTAATTACCACCCCCGGGCAACTTTAATTGTTAATGGTGTGATTTGTACCAGTAGTGTACAGGAACAGATTGTAACTGTATGGGATACCGATGACAGAAATGGCGGCGAATTAGCTGTAGATCCGGAGGTTTACCCTATTTGTGTGGGTAACGGCGCTTCATTTAATTTTACCGATGTAAGCCAATGGAACTGTACTCCCCCTGACGAAAACGATGTTATCAACAATGAAAACAGATGGATTCAGTGGATATATGGTACCGGGGGAACAACCATACTGGATGCAGAAGTGGGAGGATCAATAAGAACATACCCATGGACAGGACCAATAGATCATGTGCCCGGACCTGTTGAAGGCCCCATTGCTCCTTATAATACCTCTATGAATATTACAATACCGGATCATCATCCGGTAGGCGCATTTTTTCAGGTTACATTAAGAAACTGGAACGTTTGCAATCCTTATGACGATCCGGATGTTGCCGGCCCCCCTGTTGATTTGGTTAATGGCGATTTTCCTCCTGTTACCACAACCGCCATGGCTATTATTGTTGCACTTCCCGATGCTTCAATTCAACCCGTACCTGCAGTATGCGAATCTGCTGATCCTTTTATTTTAATTCCGGTTGATGGTGGTGGTGAATGGAGCGGTCCGGGTATTATAGCTCCAGACAACGCTATGTTTTATCCGGAAATTGCGGGACCAGGAACACACACCATCACTTATTCCATCACCGATGGAAATAACTGTAGCGATGTAGGGACTGTAAACATCACTGTTTTACCAGCTCCCAAGGCCAACATATTACAAGATAGCCCCAACAATTTATGCCCTGGAATCACACTAAATTTAGATGGAAATCCAACCCTGGGACAGACTCCCTACACTCATCTCTGGAAAGGAGATACGAGTCCATTAACCAGCACATCAATTTCCAATCCGCAATTTTCTACTACTACAGTTGATCAGTACGAACTAATCTACAGAGTAACAGATGCAAACACATGCTGGAATGAAGATACAATAGTGGTTAACGTTGAAGAGGTTAACATTACATTTACAAACAATACAATAGAATCCTGCCTTGGCGAAACCATTCCATTAGATCCTGCTCCCGTTGGAGGATCTGAGGTATTTACAACTCATCTGTGGACAGGAACAAGAACCGACCTTTTATCAGATGTAAATATTCAAAATCCGGAATTTTCGGCAGATGAAACAGGTACTTTTGATTTTACATACACCGTAAGAGATACTTATGGGTGTGAAGATTCGGACATCATTACCATCATTGTTCACGAACAACCCAATGCCAATGCCGGAATAGATTTATCTGAATGTGGATTACAAAGTCAATTAAACGCGACACCTAGTGTTGGTAACGGACTATGGAAAGTAATAAACGGACCTGGAATTCTTTCTTTTCAGGATTTCGCAATCCCAAATCCACAGGTTACTTCTGACGCTTATGGAGTCTATCTATTAAGATGGATAGAGAACAATAACTCATGTACCGATTCAACAGAAATGAACCTCACATTTTCAGAATTACCCATGCCAACGGTAATGGAAGATAAAGACACATGCGGAACTAAAGTTGAATTAATCGCCTATCCTCATGTTGGAACAGGCCAGTGGTTAAAAGCAGAAGGTTCAGGCATTGCTTCATTTGTCAATGCATCAAATCCTATAACATCAGTGACCGTAGATTCCCCCGGAAAATATAAATTTGCCTGGACTGAAAACAATGGTATTGGTTGTATCGGAAGTGATACGGTGACGATTAATTTCTTTCAGATTCCTGAAGCGGATATTATTCCTCCTCCGGCAATAGGATGTACTCCCATGGAGATACAATTTCAAAATACATCTCTGCATGCAGACAGTTACAGCTGGGATTTTGGAAATGGAATTGTTTCAAATGATGAAAATCCTTTCCAGATTTTCACCAATAAAACACCCAATGCTGTCGACTACGACATAACCCTCATTGCCAGAACCACTGAAGGATGTGTTGATACATTAAGCACAACCACAATGGTTGCTCCCACACCAATTGCCTACTTTGAATCAAAAGACATTATTGGATGTAGTCCGTTAAAATCACAATTCACTAACAAATCACAAGGAGGCGACACCTATAACTGGACCTTTGGTGATGGCTCACAAGCTGAAACAACAGAACATACAGCACATGATTTTATTAATGAAGAATCATTTACACAATCGTTTGAAGTAACCCTGGCAACCCGAAATACCTATGGATGTAGCGACACAGCTCGTCAATATGCAACGGTATATCCTAAGCAGGATTTTAACTTAACCGCTAATCCAAACCATGCTTGCTCACCAGTCAATGTTGCATTTATTGCCGATCCGGGAGCTTATAAATATGAGTGGGATTTTGGAGATGGAAACCTCATTCCGGGAGTACACCAAAATAGTAAATTGTTTATCAACAACTCAAATAATCAGGAGGATCATACAATTGTGCTCTATACTACCTCAGTATACGGCTGTTTAGATACAACCGAAACATCAATATCTGTTTTACCTTCACCCACAACACTATTTGAGCCCATTGTTTTTGATGTCTGTTCGCCCAAAGTGGTCGAATTTACAAACAACACACAACATATTACCAGCTCATACTGGAAATTCGGAGATGAAACTTCAGCCACAACCAACGGAAACGATCCTATTGATCATACTTACACAAACTCCACATTGGTGCCTGCAAACTATAGTATCCGTTTAATTACAGAAAATAGTTTTGGTTGTAAAGATTCATTGGACGGATCTACAACTGTAAACCCAGCAGTTTCTGCATCTATATCTGGTCCCAGTACCGATTGTGCCCCATATGATGTCAGCTTCAGTAACAATTCTGTAGGTGCTTATGATTTCCTATGGAATTTTGGGGATGGAAATACATCTGGTGATTTTTACGGCAAAAACATTTTTAATAATGAAACCAATAGTAAAATTACTTATGATGTAAGTATGATTGCATCTTCCGTTTATGGCTGCAGCGATACAGCATATTCTCAAATCACTGTACTCCCTTCGCCAAAAACAGATTTTGAACCCAATGATTTCACCGTTTGCTCACCCAAAACTGTAGAATTCATAAACCATACATCAAATATTACTAATTCATACTGGAATTTTGGAGATGGTACATCTCAAACCACATCAGGGAATGATAAAATTGAACATACTTACACCAATTCAACTTTTATACCTGTTGATTTCAGAATCCGATTGATTACTGAGAATAGTTTTGGTTGTAAAGATTCAATGGATGGACACACCAGCGTAAATCCGATAGTAACGGCATCAATAACCGGAAATGGTGAAGGATGCTCCCCTGTTGAAGTTAGCTTTGGCAATGAGTCCACCGGAGCCAACTCTTTTATCTGGGATTATGGTGACGGGAATACATCCTCCGGATATTTAGGACTTAATTCGTTTACCAACACCACCAACGAAGATCAGGAATTTAATATTTCACTGATCGCACAATCTGCATTTGGATGCAGCGACACAGCCTATTCTTCAGTAATTGTTTATGCGACTCCTCAGCCGGAATTTTCTGTGACTCCGGAATTTTTACAAATGCCGGAATCAACAGTAAACCTTAACAACCTGACTCAGGGAGACCTATGGAGCTACGATTGGAATTTCGGAGATGAAAACACATCCAACAATAAGCAACCCGGTTCTTACACCTATCAAAACTCCGGTAAATTCACGATTACTTTAAAAGCATACAGTAATCAGTGTGAAAATTCCACACAAAAGGAAATAGAGATATTACCCAATTTACCAACGGTTGAATATGGACCAGATGCAGAAGGCTGCCCATCGTTAACTGTTGAATTTTACAGTGAAACATTCGATACCGAAAGTTATTTATGGGAGTTTGGGGATGGGAATATTTCAACAGCAGCAAACCCTGAACACACCTACTTTTCACCCGGAGAGTACCATGTAAAACTTACCGTTACAGGCAAAGGCGGTCAAACCATCAAAGATGATCTGACAATAAATGTATTCCCGCAACCGCAGGCCTTTTTCGAAGCTTTTCCTAAAGTGGTTACCGTACCCGGACAAAGTGTTTCTTTTGCTAATAAATCAATTGATGCTGTTGAATATTTATGGGATTTTGGCAATGGAGATTCATCATCAGAATTCAGTCCCGTTTACGAATATAAAAAACCGGGCAATTACGATGTTTCACTGGAAGTAACCAATGAATTCGGCTGCAAAGATAATCACGTATTAAATGAACCTATTATTGCCTTAGAAGGTGGAGATATTGATTTCCCAAATGCTTTCACGCCTAATCCGGGTGGCCCCAATAGCGGTGAATATATTTATGGCGACAAAAACAATTATGTTTTTTACCCAACGCTTCAGGAAGGAATAGTAGAATATAAAATGCAGATTTTCACCAGATGGGGACAACTTATTTTTGAAAGTAATGATTTAAAAACTGGTTGGAATGGATATTACAACAATAAAATTTGCGCTCAGGGCGTGTATATCTGGAAAGTAACCTGTAGATTCAGTACAGGAGAAGTCAAAGTATTTACTGGTGATGTTACATTAATTCGTTAACAGGTAATGGTAAAAATACAAAAACATATCATTTTACTTTTCACCACCCTGCTTATAGGTATGGTAACGCATGCACAGGATCCGCATTTTTCCCAGTTTTATGCTAATCCATTATACATGAGTCCTTCATTAGCCGGTTCAACAGATGGCGGAAGGTTAGTTGCTAATTATCGAAATCAATGGCCCGGCATAGAAAAAGCATTTGAAACATATTCAGTATCATTTGATAACTTTTTTCATTCCATCAATAGTGGTATTGGTTTTTTATTACTTCAGGATGTTGCCGGATCTGCCGGACTTACTACCACACAGTTTGCTTTTCAGTATAGTTATAATCTGATTATTAATGATGACTGGCAAGTAATACCGGGAATACAATTTACATATGGCAATAAATCCATTGATTTTAACAAGCTTAAGTTTGGAGATGAACTTATTGGTGCTGGTGGTTCCGGATCATGGCAACGACTCAATAATGAACAAACAAACTATATCGACTTCGCTTCTTCGGTATTTTTATACAGCTCAAAATACTGGCTTGGATTAACCGTAGATCATATGGCTCAACCCAATCACACATTTTTAAATGAAGAAATGAAGATGCCTCTTAAATATGTATTCTTCGGGGGTATGAATATCTGGAATGAAAAAAGCCGGCAGAAGGGAGTGTCAAGATCTTTCTCCTTAAGCTACCGTTTACAACAACAAGCACAAAATACACAATTTGATTTAGGTGTATACTGGCATAACTACCCGTTGGAAATTGGCGTTTGGTACCGCGGTGTTCCTTTTATAACTAAAAGCAACGGTTCTGCAATAAACCAGGATGCCATTGTAGCTCTACTTGCCTACGATTATGGCCCGTTTAAAGTAGCCTACAGTTATGATGTATCCATTTCCGGATTAGGGTGGAATGCGGAAGGTGCTCATGAACTTTCTTTAATATTTGAATTTAACCAAAGAGGCAATTTAAGGTTGAACGGTAAAAGACCAGCCTTACCTTGTTCTGAAACAGCTAATCCTCTATCCTCTACAAGTAGAAGTAAATACAAGAGAAAAAGGAGACGGGTATTTTAGCAAAAAAAAGGGGCTATCAACATAGCCCCTAAATCATCATTTACTTAAACCTAAGTTTGATTAAAATCTTTTATTGCCTCATTTAAGCTATTTGTACATTTCGTACAGGCTTTGGTTTCACTTCTTCCCTTTTAGGCAATGAAATTGTCAATACACCATTTTCATATGCAGCAGAAATGGCTTCATCATTGATCTTTTGTTTTGGAATTGAGAAAGACCTTGAAAAACCAGCATAATTAAATTCTCTTGTTGTATACTTTACCTGCTCCTCTTTATCTGATTTTTGAGCCGATACTTTTAGCTTTCCATTATTAAATTCAATATTGAAATCCTCTTTATTTAATCCGGCAGCAGCAATTTCAATTTGATATTGATCGTCGTTTTCAAGAATATTTACTGCTGGTAAAGATTGACTTCCACAATACATCCCATTTGAATTCATGTAAAAGTCGCCTCCCATAAAGTTGTTTAATAATGAATCAAAATTTCTGTTTGTTCTTCTTACTAGTGTCATAATATAATCCTCCTATTTTTAATTTTTAATTGTTTTAATTATTCTGACTGGATTATTTCAAAGTATATACCATACCCTTTTTTATGACAAAATGAAGACAAAACACACAAACCACCATGTCATTATGTCGTTTTTAATTATTTTTTAATGTCATTATGTCTTATTTTGGAGGTTTTAACGGTAATTACACTCCCAAATTCAATACAAAAACATTTTACCACAAAGAAAATTAAGGTAGAGATAACAGAGGGATAATGATAAGGATGCAATAAAAATTGATATTTGCCACAGAAGATTTAAGAACACAAGAATATTGAAGATCAATTTTCCTCCCAACAATTCCTGTGTGTACCGGAGGTCGTTTTCATTCCCGAATTCGACCTCCTTTTTCCAGCCGGAGCTATACCGAATAAAATTCAAAATGCCACTTCTTGCTCACTTCGTTCCTGAAGCAGCCTGAATTCAGCCCGGTAGTATACCGGCTCATTTATTGTTTTAATTGGTATTACAAGATAAACGAAGAAAGATATGTTAAAAAAAAGATGAACATCCCTTACAATCCGGATATAAAGAGACTATTGATATACTATTGTTAGTGAGGATTATTTTACATCTTGTGAGTACCTATTTTTTTTGCAAGTCCAACACAACTCTTTTTGGCAAACCTAAATTTAGTGGGTGATTCATAAAGAAGTAGGCTGGCTCAAATTGGCTCATTGGGTTGAAAAAGTCAGGCAGAGCGGATTTAAATCTTTCAATACCATTGCCAATACATTTTTTAATTACTACGATAATATATCAAACTACTTTAATAACAGAAGTACTAATGCTGCAGCCGAATCATTTAATGCTAAAATCAAAGAATTCAGAAGACAGTGGATCAGATCGAAAGCCGAGCATATATAAACAAAAAAAGAGCAACCGGAACTGAATCCAATTGCTCTTTTAAAAGTCGGCGGCGACCTACTCTCCCACAGTACGCAGTACCATCGGCGCTAACAGGCTTAACTTCTCTGTTCGGAATGGGAAGAGGTGG
>JBNKRV010000170.1:0-3339 GCA_050296935.1 Marinilabiliaceae bacterium
ATACTTTCCCGAGAGAACTTCTTGAACTACTTTCCACTTAAATTCTTCAGAGTAATGTTGTGATTTTTTTCTTTTCATTTTTGTCCTAATTTTAGTTGACTTATTAACATTTTTTCAGTCAACCTATTTCAGGACGATACAGTAGCCTATCATAAAGTTTCCACATTAAAGAATAGCGGGCTATTTTGAATAATTTTCAGGAAGAAGATCGCTGTTTAGTTCCTGATTATTGCTGTGTTCAGCATAATCAAAGTAAACTTTGCTTCTACATTCACTTATCGCAATAATTATAAGCGGAAACTCTCATGCTTTGCATAAAAAACTGATCTACTTCGTTAAATGTATCGAGCTAGCGAGTTAGCCCTGCAAAATTCACCTTGTATATCAGCCTTTTATGTCAATCTGAAACAACGTTCTATCGAATTCCTTATAAATAAATGTTTAGAAGTAAATTCTAAAATTTTAATCGAACTCAGGTTAATACATATCAATACTATCATGCATTCCCTCCCCCCAACAAGCTTAGGTATTGATTTACAATTGATTCTTTATCAAATTTTTCTTTAGCGATTCTCTCATTCTCTAATCCTATTTTAATTTTTTCTTCATGACTCAGGTGATACAAATTGCTAATAGCTTGTTGAATGGAATGGATTTGTGACGGGTGGCACAATAGATTTTTTGCATGAGACAATAATTCCGGTAAGTCAGATACCTGAGTACACACTACAGGTTTTGCACAAGCCATACCTTCACATACTGCATTAGGGAATCCTTCATAATAACTAAACAGACCAACTGCATCAGCTTCTTGCACTTTTTTATGAATTAAATGTGTGGAAGTATGAAGAAATAGAGTATCCTGTAAATTTAATTCTCGTATTTTCTTCTTTCCTTCATTAAACGAATCATCCATATATGGTTCATCTTTACCCTGCCCATACCAATCCACTTTTATTTTCTTCTGAATTTTATCTGGTAACTGAGACAGTGCTATTGCCAGACCGTTTAAGTTTTTTAAATATTCATGGCGTGCTGCAACAATAATACTTAGTCTCTCATTATTAGTATGATTATGATTTGTCCGAAACCACTTTTTAAAATCAATAATATTATATATGACCCTACATTTTGACTTCGGTAGAAGTGGATTTATTTTTCGAATAATTTTCATATTTGCATTTGAATTCGCCACAACATAATCTGCAAAAAAGTGAAACCAACGATAAAATTTCAACTTAAAATTTTTCATGATTTTAGGATTTGCACTACGCTCTCCTACTACCAGTTTCCATTTCCGAAATGGAATTCCTGCAAACTCACAAATAAAATTCGCAGCTTCTAAAAATGACAACACGGCATCATACTTTCCCCTCCTTATAAAAAGGTTCATTTTAAAGAGTCTTTTGATATAGTTAGGCTCTGCAATGCAGGTAATAGAAATTCCGGCTTCTTTTAATACAGCACCAAAAAAAGTGTTCGGATAATAAATTAAAAATTCCACCTGATTGCCTTTTTCTTTAAAACCCAAAGCAAGTTCTACTATTTGTCGCTGGGCTCCCCCTGTACCCAAATCATCAATAACACACAATATCCTCATTTAAAATATTTTATTCAGTAATCTCATTATCAAACCATAAGAAAGTAAAAGTGTAATTATCCTTTTTTATCATCTAGTAATTCTAAATAATCAGAAACGATAGCCTCTCTGTTAAATTTCTTTTTTGCAATTTCTTCATTTAATAACCCAATGCGAATCCTTTCATCCCTGGATAAATGATATAAGTTGGTTATTGCTTGCTGAATTGAGTCGGGTTTATCCGGATAACACAATAGTTCTTTTTCATGTTGCAGTATATCAGGAACATCAGACACATGGGTACAGATAATGGGTTTAGCACAAGCCATTCCTTCACAAACCACGTTGGGAAATCCTTCGTAATAACTAAAAAGTCCCACTGCATCAGCCTCTTGCATCCTTTTATTTAACCGGTTTGTTGTTGGGTGAAGAAAGAGGGTTTTGTTCAATTTTAAATCTTCTATTTTTTGCCTTCCTTCCACTATTGATCCATCTACATATGGTTCTTCCAGTCGGTGCCCGTACCAGTCCACTTTAATATTACTTCGTAATTCTGATGGTAGTAAAGACAGAGCCTCAGCTAATCCATTCAGATTTTTTAAATATTCATGCCGCGCTGCCACAACTATTTTCAGCTTTCCATTTTTCTTTGATACTCCATTATCCATTCTATTCCATTTTTTAAAGTCAATAATGTTATAGATGACTTTACATTTTAACTCTGAAAGCAATGGATTAATTCTCTGAACAAGTTTGATATTGCTATATGAATTAGATACAACATAATCTGCAAACAAATGAAACCAACGATAAAACCTTAATTTTAATGACTGAGGTATTCGAGGATTAGCGCTACGTTCTCCCACCACTAATTTCCACTTTCGGTGAGGAAAACCTGCAAACTCACAGATGAAATTTGCAGCTTCTAAAAATGATAAAACAGCATTATATTTACCTTTTCGAATAAAACGCCTCATTTTTAAAAGTCGTTTTATGTAACCCGGTTCCTCAATGCAGGTTATTGCAACTCCGGCCTCCTCCAATACAGATATGAAAAAAGAATTCGGGTAATAGGTTAAAAATTCCACATGATGACCTTTTTCAATAAACCCTAATGCTAATTCAACTATCTGACGTTGAGCTCCTCCTGAACCAAGATTATCTATAACGCATAATATTTTCATCCATTTTATACTTAATCATGAATTGCAATATATTACTTGCAGAATACGAACTCTAATTAGCTATACGTTTGATTCCCGGGATGTGCTGATGTTATTTAAGGAACGGTTCTGATGGGCAGATTGCTTATAGAGAACCATTCCCGGTTTTCCGGCTTTTGAGTAGCAATAGCATTGCTGGTTTACTTCAGGAACGGTTCTATATAACCATCTAGGGAATTAGAACCGTTCCCTGACTCTACTAAAAGTAATAAATTTGTGCCTGTCCTTAAGGTCGGGTGCTTGAACTTTATATACGAACACTAACTTAGCAATACGTTTGATACCAGGGATGTGCTGATGTTATTTAAGGAACGGTTCTGATGGGCAGATTGCTTATAAAGAACCGTTCCCGGTTTTCCGGCTTTTGAGTAGCAATAGCATTGCTGGTTTACTTCAGGAACGGTTCTATATAACCATCTAGGGAATTAGAACCGTTCCCTGACTCTACTAAAAGCAATAAATTTATGCATGTCCTTAAGGTCGGATGCTTGAACTTTATATACGAACACTAACTTAGCAATACGTTTGATACCAGGG
>JBNKRV010000171.1:0-55582 GCA_050296935.1 Marinilabiliaceae bacterium
ATGAATTTCACTTATAAATACCGATTTTCTGCGTCATATTTGCTTACCATAGCCCGCTATGCTTTCGCAAACATTCCTTGAAACTCAATATTTATAAGCGATTTGAGCCATTAATTTTATATCGAACTCAGGTTATTAGAAATTCGTCATGAACATTGAAAGTAGGATAAAACAAGGCTTCAGCGAAACGAGGCATAGCATCGTTCTGGTGAGTTGAGGTGAAGCAACGGAGTATCTTGTTTTGAAGTAAGTTCAATGTGCAATAGGCTTTCTAATGCATATTGCGTGTTAAAGTAACATGACCACATACAGTCGGCTTCAGTTGTTGTAATGTCCGGATTTATGTGGAGCAACAAATGTGATTTCAAATAAATTGTATGTGTCATTATTATTGGATTTATTATGAAGGCTTTAGTAGGTAACAACAAAACAAAATTCAGAATTAGTAACCTGCATTTTTTTTCACTTCGTCAAAAGGGCGGTTTTTATTCAAATTATTACTTGCGTTAAAAATTGATTTTTTGTATCTTATTAATACATTTCGCTTCCTGGCGATAATGGAATAATCATTGTGTAAGTGTTATAAATATTGATGTTTAGGTATGGTTTTTTTAATGAATAATTAATGTTTGAGATGAAAAAAAACAGAAAGAAAATCTCAGTTTTGAATAAAAATACTTAAACTCTGAAACCTGAAAACTACCAAATTTTATTATCATGTTAGAGCACCAGAAGAAAGTATTATTAGGTGTGGCAAACAATCCACATTTGTTTAGAAAGGAATTAATAAAATCACTAACATGGCTTAGTGCTCAAGAGTTGCAGGAACTGCATAAGTGGGTTAATGATAAGTTCGGATCTTATTATTCTCATTTATTGGGAGAGTTGTTTTATTGTGTTTCTGCTTGATTTATTTCATCATGTAGTTATTTTCTGAAAACACAAAAAACATCAGCATTTATTGAAAACAATAAGTACTGATGTTTTTTTGTGGACAGATGTTGAGGACGTGTTATTTATTTTTCAGAATTAAATCAATTTGTTAGTGATTTTTATTTTGATATTTCAAAAAATATCCTAAAATTTGCAATTGCTAACAAATCATAAGCAAAATGACAAAATTAATGAAAAATACTTGGTGGTGGCATTGGCTTTTTCTTAACTAGAGGAGGTTTACGCTACGCTATTTAAAAATATAATATCTAATGGCTTGCTGATAACCTCGGCAAGCCATTTTTTTTATATCTAATTATCAATAACTATTACATATCGAATTATAATATGAATTCAATAAATATCACCAGCTCATCAAAAAAAGTTCCGGCTAATGTGGCGGATATTATTACTCCGGTAAGTATCTATATGAAATTACGGGATTTATATCCTAATACTATTTTATTGGAGAGTTCAGATTATCATGGAAATAATAATTCCCAGTCATTTATTTGCTTTCAATCCTTAGCTGAGTTTAAAGTTACGAAAGGTATTGTTGAAAAAATTATGCCAGATGGCGATATTATTAAGGGGGAGGCAAAAGAAAAAGTTGATGTTCCTTCGCAATTGGATCAATTTATTAATCAGTTTAATGTAAAGGAGACTGGTGAACGAGTTAATGTAAATGGTCTTTTTGGATATTCTTCATATGATGCGGTTCAGCATTTTGAATCCATACAATTTAAAAATGAGGTGGATCCGGAGTATGAAATTCCGGAGATGCGATATAACTA
Source organism: Marinilabiliaceae bacterium (assembly GCA_050296935.1). Taxonomy (GTDB): domain Bacteria; phylum Bacteroidota; class Bacteroidia; order Bacteroidales; family Marinilabiliaceae; genus Saccharicrinis. Next base: position 1,728 of record JBNKRV010000171.1, read on the forward strand.
TTATAAGTATATTCTGGCTTTCAATCACTTTTCCAATCAACTTAATTTAATTGAAAACCTACCGGATGGACAGAGTAGTGAGATGGAAGATATATTAGATTTACTTCATAACAGAACAGTTCCTTCTTTTAGATTTCAACCAGATACAGAAGAAGTGTCAAATATTTCTGATCATGAATTCATCGATATGGTGAAAAAAGGAAAAGATCATTGTTTTCGTGGTGATGTTTTTCAAATCGTACTATCGCGTCAATTCAAGAGAAAGTATACCGGAGATGAATTTAATGTTTACAGGGCTTTGCGAAATATAAACCCATCACCCTATCTGTTCTTTTTTGATTATGGAGGATACAAAATATTAGGATCTTCACCAGAAGCACAACTGGTAATTGACAATGGTGAAGCTACCATAAACCCTATTGCTGGTACATTTAAACGTACTGGTGATGATATTAAGGATCGTGAGCTTGCTGAAAAATTAAGTGCAGATCCTAAGGAGAATGCCGAACATGTAATGTTGGTTGATTTAGCCAGAAACGATTTAAGTAGAAACTGTGATCATGTGAAAGTTAAGACTTACAAGGAAGTTCAGTATTATTCTCATGTGCTTCATCTGGTGTCTGATGTTAGAGGTCAATTACAACAGGATTCAAATACCTGTAGAGTAATGGCAGATACATTTCCGGCAGGAACACTTTCCGGAGCTCCAAAGTTTATGGCTATGGAATTAATTGATAAATACGAAAACCAAAACAGAGGATACTATGGTGGATGTATTGGAATGTTAGGGTTAGATGGATCTTTTAATCAAGCCATTATGATACGTTCATTTTTATGTAAAAATAATACGCTTTTTTATCAGGCAGGTGCAGGTGTTGTTTCCGAATCTGTTCCTGAGAGTGAATTGGCTGAAGTAAATAATAAGTTGGGAGCCTTAAAGAAAGCGGTGGAACTGGCTACTGAATTTTAATCAAATCTGGAAAAAAAGAGAAATGAAAAAGATATTAGTTTTAGATAATTACGATTCATTTACCTATAATCTGGTTCATTATATTGAAGAAATTGTAGGCTATAAGGTAGATGTTTATCGAAACGATGAACTTCCTCTGGAAGAAATTGAAAAATATGATAAGATCTTATTGTCGCCAGGTCCGGGAATTCCATGTGAAGCAGGAATCTTAATTCAGGTGATTCAAAAATATGGGGCAACAAAAAGTATCATGGGAGTGTGTTTGGGGCATCAGGCTATAGCAGAAGCTTATGGCGGTTCTATTTCAAACTTGCCGAAGGTTTATCATGGTGTAGCAACTCCCATTTCTATTGTTGATAAGGAGGAGTATTTATTTAATGATATTCCTGAAGAAATTAACGTGGGTAGGTATCATTCATGGGTTGTTAATGATAATGACTTACCTGATTGCTTTTCCGTGACATCAAGAGATAAGGAAGGAAAGATTATGGGAATTCATCATAATCATCACGATGTGAGAGGAGTGCAGTTTCATCCGGAATCCATTTTAACAGAGTATGGTAAGAAAATGATGGAGAATTGGTTAAAGTCCTAGTTCTTAATATTTATATTGAATAATATGCCCTGTGATAAATAGGTTGAAAAACAAGGTGTTAATAATATTGTATCATGATATTTATCTCTTGATACCAAAATATAATCCATGATTAAAGAAACATTAAAAAAACTGCTTGAACATAAAAGATTGACACGTTCTGAGGCAAAAAATATACTTGTTGAAATTGCAAATGAAAAATACAATGGGTCGCATGTCGTTGCATTTCTAACTGTATATATGATGCGGCCTATTAGTGTTGAAGAACTTTCCGGGTTTAGAGATGCTTTATTAGAGCTTTGCCGAAAAATTGATTTATCTGATTTTAATGCTGTCGATATAGTTGGTACGGGTGGAGATGGTAAAAATACATTTAACATATCAACCCTTTCCTCCTTTTTAGTGGCAGGGGCAGGATATAAAGTAACCAAACATGGAAACTATGGTGTTTCTTCTTCCTGTGGTTCATCAAATGTGATGGAGTATTTAGGATATACCTTCACCAATGAGGAGGGTTTGCTGAAGAAACAGGTTGAGCAAGCCGGAATATGTTTTTTACATGCACCGTTATTTCATCCGGCAATGAAAGCCGTAGCTCCCTATCGCAGGGAATTGGGTTTAAAAACGTTTTTTAATATGATAGGCCCTTTGGTGAATCCTTCATTTCCAAAGAATCAGTTATTAGGTGTATATAGTCTGGAGGTCTTAAGGTTATACCAGTATTTGTATCAGAATACAGATAAAAATTACTCTATCATTCATAGCCTGGATGGGTATGATGAGATTTCATTGACAGGTGATTTTAAGGTGGTGACCAATAAGGGAGAGCAGTTGATTTCGCCTGAGGAATTGGGTTTTGACAGAATTAAACAAGAGGATATTTTTGGAGGGGATACTGTACCTGAAGCGGCAAAAATATTCACTGATATTTTGAGTGGAAAAGGAACTGAAGCTCAGAATTCTGCTGTAATAGCCAATGCTGCATTAGCTATACAGTGTATTGATAATCAAAAATCAATAGGTGAATGTATTGCTTTGGCAAAGGAGTCATTAATAGGAGGTAGTGCCAATCAGGTGCTTAAAAAATTAGTAGAAATAAAATAGAGCAGAAGTATCATTTTTAGATGAACTTCTTATTTATAGAACATCAAATCTAAGATTGATATAGGGTATTGACATTAATAATAGTATGAATATTCTGGATAAAATAGTTGCACAAAAAAAAGTTGAAGTAGCCTATCAACAAGATTTTACATCTGTTGAAAAATTAAAAACTTACAGCGCATTCAAAAAACAAGTACCTTCTTTAAAGACTTTCTTGACGGATGGTAGACATAATGGTATCATTTCTGAATACAAGCGAAAGTCACCATCTAAAGGGGTAATCAATAGTATGTCAACTGTTGAAGATGTAGTCCCATTATATGAGAAAGCGGGTGTAAGTGGGATTTCTGTATTAACAGATTCTGAATTTTTTGGAGGCAATAAAAGTGATTTGGTGGCAGCACGTAAGGTGACAACGCTTCCACTTCTGCGTAAAGATTTTATGATTTCGCCATATCAGGTTTATGAAGCAAAAGCTATTGGTGCAAGTGCCATTTTATTGATTGCAGCGGTATTGTCTTATGAAGAGGCTGATGAATTATCAAAACTGGCAAAGAATCTGGGACTGGATATATTAATGGAGGTTCATAGCAAGGAAGAGTTGGATATTGTAAATCCACTAGTGGATGTGGTAGGTGTGAATAACCGAAATCTAAAAACCTTTGAAGTGAGCTTGCAGCAAAGTATCGATCTGGCTTTGGCTATGCCCAAGGATGTGGTTAAAATTTCGGAAAGTGGAATTTATACTCCCGAAGATATCTTTTTGCTCAGGGAGCATGGTTTTCAGGGTTTTTTAATTGGAGAAAACTTTATGAGAACTAAAAATCCAGGAGAAGCATGTATTGAATTCTCTAAAGCTATTGGTGCAAACGTATGATTAAATTACCCAAAATAAAGGTGTGTGGGATGCGTGATCGTGAGAATATAGATGCGATTGCAGGATTGAAACCGGATTATATGGGTTTTATATTCTATGGTAAATCGCCCAGATATATTGGTGATGATTATTCTCCTGAAAACATCCATCATTTGCCCTCAACCATTAAAAAGACCGGAGTTTTTGTGAATGCCTCAGAACAGGAAATATCAAAGTCTGTGGCCCGATATGAACTGGATGGAGTGCAATTGCATGGAAATGAAACTCCTGAACTTTGTTTAATGGTGAAGCAAATGGGGGTGGAAGTAATTAAAGCTTTTCTGGTTGATGAGGAATTTGATTTCGCTGTATTAAGACCATATACCGAAGTTTGTGATTATTTTCTTTTCGACACAAAAACGAAAGGTTTTGGAGGAAGCGGGCATAAGTTCAATTGGAGTATTCTTGATAACTATGATAATAATAAACCCATATTTTTAAGTGGGGGAATTACACAAAATGATGTTGAAGATATCCTGAATCTGAAACATATTAACATATATGCAGTGGATATAAATAGTAGGTTTGAGAAAGAACCTGCGTTGAAAAATGTGGATATGGTATCTGAATTTATTCAAAAAGTAAAAAAATAATTAGCTATGGGCTCAAAATATAATGTTGATGAAAACGGAATGTATGGTCGCTTTGGAGGCGCATGGATTCCTGAAATGTTACAGCCAAATATCGATAACTTAAAAAAAGTATACCTGGATGTTATCAATACCGAAAAATTCCAGAAAGAATATATTCAGTTGTTGAAAGATTACGTGGGTAGACCTTCACCACTTTATTATGCAAAGAGACTCTCAGAAAAATATGGAACGCATGTATATTTAAAAAGAGAGGACCTAAATCATACAGGTGCGCATAAAATAAACAACACTCTTGGCCAGATATTATTAGCTAAGGAATTGGGGAAAGAGCGGATTATTGCAGAAACCGGTGCTGGGCAGCATGGAGTAGCAACAGCAACTGCATGTGCCCTGATGGGCTTAAAATGCGTAGTTTACATGGGGGCACTGGATATTGAGCGACAGGCACCCAATGTAGCGCGGATGAAAATGCTGGGGGCTGAGGTTGTGGCTGCAGAATCGGGTAATAAAACATTAAAGGATGCAACTAATGAGGCTTTAAGAGATTGGATTTGTAATCCTGAGGATACCTTTTATATTATTGGTTCAGTTGTTGGCCCTCATCCTTATCCGGATATGGTAGCTCGTTTTCAAAGTGTTATCAGTAAAGAGATAAAAGAACAATTCAAAGAAAAAACAGGTAGTGAATATCCAAATTATGTGGTGGCTTGTGTAGGAGGTGGTAGTAATGCATCAGGAAGTTTTTATCATTTTCTGGATGATGAGCAAGTAAAGCTGGTTGCTGTTGAAGCATCGGGATTAGGTATTGAATCCGGAGAAACAGCTGCTACTATCGCTTTGGGTGATGTGGGAATTATTCACGGAAGCAAAACCTTTTTAATGCAGGATGATGATGGTCAGATTGTTGAGCCTTACTCTATTTCTGCTGGATTGGATTATCCGGGTATAGGTCCGCAACATGCCCATTTAAAAGATACAGGAAGAGCCATCTTTCTGGATGCAACAGATCAGGAAGCTTTGGATTTTGCACTTGAGGTGACCCGTCTGGAGGGAATCATTCCGGCCATGGAATCAGCTCATGCATTTGTAGCTCTTAAAAAGCTAAATTTTAAAAAAGATGATTCTGTTGTAATCACCTTATCCGGAAGAGGAGATAAGGATATGAGTACCTACATGGATAGGTTTAAATTGTAATCAATTTTAAACAATTCAGTATGAGTTTTTCTGTCAGATAATGAAATGCTGATAATGGATGCTTACTACTTAATACTAAAAGTATGAATCGTATAAAACAATTATTTCAGGATAAAAAAGATATTTTATCTATTTATTATACAGCGGGATATCCGAGCCTAAATGATACTGTTCCTATTTTAAAAACCCTTGAAGAAGCAGGTGCTGATCTGGTGGAAATCGGAATCCCTTTTTCTGATCCATTGGCTGATGGACCTACTATACAGCATAGCGGTGAAGCGGCCTTGAAAAACGGTATGAGTCTGAAAGTGCTATTTGAGCAGTTGGCAGATTTGCGTCCTGAAGTGACTATGCCTGTTATTTTAATGGGATATATTAATACTGTACATAAATATGGAATCGAAGCCTTTGCTGAAAAATGTAGTGAAGTTGGTGTGGATGGAGTGATTCTGCCAGACCTTCCTTTTCAGGAGTATCTGGATGTATACAAAGAGACTTTCGATAAATTTGGAATAAGTAATATATTTTTAATTACACCCCAGACACCCGAGGAGCGAATTAAATTAATTGATGAAAAAACCAATGGCTTTATCTACATGGTATCTTCAGCAGCTGTAACAGGTGCAAAAAAAGGATTGTCTGATTCGCAATTAGCCTATTTTGAGCGGGTTAAAAATATGAACTTGAATAATCCTTCATTAATTGGTTTTGGTATTGGAGATCATGATTCCTATAAAGAAACTTGTAAATATGCAGATGGAGCCATTATAGGTAGTGCATTTGTTAAGTTAATTGGTGAGGAAAATAACTTACATAAAAACATTAAAACTTTTATTAAGGAAGTGAAAGGAGCGTAGATGATGATATTTGTCAGTCTTTTATTTTTCAGCTGACATATATTAATTAATTTTACAGGCTCAAAATGAACGTTGTAAATGGAAAATAACGAGAATACAGCCATAATAAAAATACATTGTCCGGATCAGAGTGGAATTGTTGCCAGAGTAACAGATTTCATTAACCTGCATCATGGAAATATTATAAGTGTGGATCAACATGTAGATCATGATGAAAATTTGTTTTCAATGCGGGTTTCGTGGGATCTCACCAATTTTAATTTGCCCAGAGAAGAAATTAAACCAACCTTCCAGAAATTCTTAGGGGATCCTTATCAGATGAAATGGACTCTGAATTTTACGGATGAAATTCCTCGTATGGCTATTTTTGTGTCAAAGGCATCGCATTGTTTGTACGATTTATTAGCGCGTTATCAAAGCGGAGAATTCAAGGTGGATGTTCCTGTGATTATTGGTAATCATACAACATTAGAGCCGGTTGCAAAGCAATTTGGAATTGATTTTGTTCATGTGCCTATTACTGCAGATACCAAAGACGCACAGGAAAAGTTAGAACTCGAAATATTGGAAAAATACAAGGTCGACTTTGTGGTTCTGGCCAGATACATGCAAGTGCTTTCTCAGAGTTTCATTAATCAATTCCCTGAAAAAGTAATTAATATTCACCATTCCTTTTTGCCGGCTTTTGCAGGAGCAAAACCTTATCATGCAGCTCATAAACGAGGTGTGAAAATTATTGGAGCTACTAGTCATTATGTAACTTCTGATTTGGATGCAGGTCCGATTATAGAACAGGATATCAACCGTATTTCACATCATGATTCCATAAGAACCCTCATTCAAAAAGGGAAGGATGTAGAAAAAATTGTATTGGCAAGAGCCGTTAAGGCACATATTGAACGGAAAACTCTGGTTTATAAAAACAGAACAATAATTTTTAATTAAAGGCAATATCTATGTTAGATAAAGTATGTGCATTGCTTATAATAACCTTTATAACAGCAGGTTGTTTAAGGGCGCAGGAGGATGATAATAGGGGATATGTTATTAAGGTTGGTGATATGGCTCCGGATTTTACAGCAAAGCTGGATGATGGAACATATTTTAAATTGTCAGAGAATCGTGGTAAAGTTGTTATGCTTCAGTTTACTGCTAGTTGGTGTGGAGTGTGTATGAAAGAAATGCCATTTATAGAGAAAGAAATTTGGCAAGAACATAAAGATAAAGGATTGGTTGTAGTTGGTATTGATAGAGATGAGCCACTTGAAAAATTGATAAAGTTTTCTGAACGAACAGGTATTACATATCCACTGGCTTTAGATCCGAATGCTGATATTTTTGCAAAATATGCTTTAAAAGAGGCAGGGGTTACTCGAAATGTGATAATTGATAGAGACGGAAAAATAATATATCTGACCAGACTCTATAATAGGGAAGAGTTTGAATCGATGAAAGCCAAAATAGCAGGAGAGCTGGAAAATTAATAGAGTTACTTAAATGTAATTCACTATTGAAAGATGGCTATAATGAAATTTAAAAAATGAAAGTTGCAATAATAAAATACAATGCAGGTAATATCCGTTCTGTAAGCTTTGCCTTGGAAAGACTGGGTGTAGAGCATGTGATTACTTCTGATCCTGATGAAATAAAAAATGCTGATAAAGTAATTTTTCCGGGAGTTGGCGAGGCAAGTTCAACCATGAAATATCTGAAGGAAAATAATCTGGATGAACTGATTGTAAACCTTAAGCAACCGGTTTTGGGAGTATGCTTAGGAATGCAGCTTATGTGCAGTCACTCTGAAGAAGGGGATGTGGATTGTTTGGGCATTTTTGATGAAAAGGTTAAAAAGTTTATGTTACCTAATCCAAACCCTGAAAATATTAAGGTTCCTCATATGGGTTGGAATGCTATTACCAATGTGAATAGTAAGCTTTTTGATGCCACATTGGAAGGGCAATATGTATACTTTGTACATAGTTTTTATGTCGCTTTGGGAGAACATACTGCAGCTACAACAAATTATATTTTACCATATAGTTCTGCTTTACACAAGGATAATTTTTATGCAACCCAGTTTCACCCCGAAAAAAGTGGTGATGTTGGTTCCCGTATTCTTGAAAACTTTATAAAACTTTAACATGGCATTGATAGATATTATTCCAGCAATAGATATAATTGAAGGAAAGTGCGTAAGACTTAGTCAGGGTGATTATAACCAGAAAAAAGTATACAACGAAAATCCTGTTGAAGTAGCGCAGATGTTTGAGGATCATGGTATTAATCGACTTCATCTGGTAGATTTGGATGGTGCAAAAGCCGGACATATCATTAATTATAAGGTACTGGAGCAAATCGCTACCAAAACTGACCTGGTTATTGATTTTGGAGGTGGACTTAAAACCAACGAGGATTTAAAAATTGCATTTAATAGTGGTGCACAAATGATTACCGGGGGGAGTATTGCTGTTAAAAATCAAGATGTTTTTAGTAGTTGGATTGATACATACGGATCGGATAAAATTATATTGGGCGCGGATGTTAAGGATGAGAAAGTTGCTGTTTCCGGATGGCTTGAAACTTCAGACTTAGAACTGCTACCATTTATTAAAAACTATATTGGTAAAGGTATTACTAAGGTGATATGTACTGATATAAGTAAAGATGGTATGTTACAAGGACCGGCCATTGATTTGTATAAAAAGGTGTTGGATAAATTTCCTGATTTGTACCTGGTTGCTAGTGGCGGGTTGAGTAGTATGGAAGATGTAGATAGACTTGTTGAGGCAAAAGTGCCCGCTGTTATTACAGGTAAGGCCATTTATGAAGGCAAAATTGATTTAAAACAATTGGAAAAATACGCATAATATGCTGGCAAAAAGAATTATACCTTGTTTGGATATTAAAAATGGCATGACCGTTAAGGGAATTAAGTTTGTTGGTATTAAAGAGGTTGGTGATCCCGTTGAATTAGGAGCATTATATGCACAACAGGGAGCTGATGAATTGGTGTTCTTGGATATAACTGCCAGTCACGAAGGAAGAAAAACCTTTGTAGATCTTGTGAAAAGAATTGCTCAACATATCAATATACCTTTTACTGTTGGGGGTGGAATAAGCGAGTTAAAAGATGCTGAAGCATTATTAAATGCCGGAGCAGATAAGATCAGTATAAATTCATCAGCAGTAAGAAATCCGCAGTTGATAAATGATATGGCGCAGAATTTTGGTAGCCAGTTCGTGGTTGTAGCTATTGATGCTAAACATTTCGACGGGGATGATTGGATTGTGACAGTAAATGGAGGTAGAATTCCTACAGAAAAAAGATTATTCCCTTGGGCTAAAGAGGCAGAAGAAAGAGGTGCAGGTGAAATTTTATTTACTTCAATGGATCATGATGGCGTAAAGCAAGGGTTTGCTAATGAGGCACTCGCAAAATTATCAACAGATCTTTCAATTCCGATTATTGCTAGTGGTGGAGCCGGTGAAATGGAACACTTTAAAGATGTTTTTACTCATGGAATGGCTGATGCCGGATTAGCAGCAAGTATTTTCCATTATAAGGAAATTGCCATACCTGATTTAAAGAATTACCTTCATAACGAAGGGATAAATATAAGATTGTAACGTTATAAATTGAATAATAGTTTGTTGAGTATTTAAAAGTCTGGGATTTACTTCTGAACTTTTTGATTTGATAGTTGATACTCAATACATGATACTTTTAAGATTATGAAAATAGATTATGACAAGTTAGGTAATGGACTGGTTCCGGCTATCATTCAGGATGCCAGTACAAGTAAAGTGTTAATGCTTGGTTTTATGAATCAGGAGGCTTTTGAAAAGACGGAAAAAGAAGGTAAAGTCACTTTTTTCAGTAGAACCAAAAACCGCCTATGGACCAAAGGGGAAGAATCAGGTAATTTTTTAAATGTTGTTTCTATTACAGTGGATTGCGATAATGATACATTGTTGATCAAAGCCAATCCTGTTGGGCCGACTTGTCATACCGGATCTGATACTTGTTTTAATGAGAAGAATAATGCGGATATAGCATTCTTAAGTCATCTGCAGGACTTTATAGATAAACGTAAGGAAGAAATGCCGGAAGGTTCTTATACCACCTCATTATTTGAGAAAGGAACCCGTAAAATAACTCAAAAGGTGGGAGAAGAAGCTATTGAGACCGTTATTGGAGCTATGGCTAACGACGATGAAAACTTTTTATACGAAGGTGCCGATTTATTATATCACCTGATTGTATTGCTAACTTATAAGGGATATAGAATCGAAGATTTAGCCAATGAGCTTAAGAAAAGGCATAAGTAATAATTGTTGATATACTATAATGAAATAGAAATGGGAGATTTTAAAAAAAAATCTCCCATTTCTATTTATCTCTTAATACATCACCTTATTTTGGATCATATCCCCATTTTAAATAAACAGAGCCCCAGGTAAATCCTGCACCAAAAGCTGCTAATATAATATTATCACCTTTTTTAAGTTTATCTTCCCATTCCCATAAGCATAATGGAATTGTAGCAGAGGTAGTATTACCATAACGTTCAATGTTAATCATTACTTTCTCTTTTTCAATTCCCATACGTCGGGCTGTAGCATCAATGATTCTTAAATTAGCCTGATGAGGAACTAACCATGCAATATCCGCAGGAGCCAAATTATTTCTTTCTACAATTTCCGCAGAAACATCAGCCATATTTGATACAGCATGTTTGAAAACAGCCTGCCCTTCCTGATATACGGTGTGTTCTTTTGCATCAATTGTTTCATGTGATGCTGGTTTTACCGATCCACCGGCTTTCATAAGCAAGTGATTCCTTCCCATACCATCACTTCTTAAAATGGTATCCAGAACACCAAATTCCTCTTCGGTTGGTTCAAGCATTACAGCAGCAGACGCATCTCCAAATAGTACACATGTAGTTCTGTCTGTATAGTCAGTTATCGATGACATTTTTTCTGCACCTACAACAATTACCTTTTTATGTGTTCCGCATTGTACAAATTTCGATGCAACATCGAGTGCATATAAAAAGCCGGAACAAGCAGCATTAATATCAAAACTTTGAATATTTCTAATACCTACTTTGTCACAGATAATTGCGGATGTTCCGGGGAAAATATGATCAGGAGTAACCGTTGCACATACAAGAAGGTCAACTTCTTCAGGTTTGGTATTGGTCTTCTTTAGTAATTCTTTTACAGCTTCGGCACCCATATCAGATGAGCCTTTACCCTCACCTTTAAGAATACGTCTTTCTTTGATACCGACACGAGTCATTATCCATTCGTCGGAAGTATCGACCATTGTACTTAACTCTTCATTAGTCAGGACGTATTCAGGTACATAAGCGCCAACGCCTGTGATTACAGCATTAATCTTTTTCATGTTAACGTAATTCAGTGGTAGTATAAATTACTGCCAAAAGTTAGAAATAGCTTGAGCTTTCACTCCTGCAATATAATACTAAGTGCTTTTTGGAGAAGCTAAACTACTATTTATTCTGAAGAATCAGGCATCACCCTTTTCGATTAAGAAATGCCATAAAGCAAAATTTGCCTCGCAAAGCAAGGCAAATTTATAAAGTACTTTTAAAAATAAAAAGTTATGCTGTAATTTCTTTTTCAACAGCTAATTTTCCTCTGTAATAACCACATTCTCCACAAACGGTATGTAGTTTTACGCTGGATCCACAGTTTGAGCAAACTCCCAATGCAGGAGCAGTAGCTTTGTAATGCGTCCTTCTCTTGTCTCTTCTTGTTTTAGAAATCTTTCTCTTAGGATGTGCCATTTTATAAACTATTTACTTATTACTATTATCTTTTAATTTTTTTAAAGCCTCCCATCTGGGGTCAATAGCTTTATCTGTATTATCTTCTTCGTGGTGTTCTGACGAAAACTGTTCTAGTTTATCAATCATTTCCTGATCGCAACCCTCATTATCTTCATGGACAGATCTGAGAGGCATACTTACCACAATAAATTCATAAATTAACTGTGCAACATTATACTCATTTTCTTCATGGGGTAATATGATGATTTCATCACTGGGTTCATCATACATTATCCCAAACTTAACATACATTGTTCCATCGTATGAAACAGGTATTGTTAAGTCGCCTAAGCAATTGTCGCATATCGCCTGTACATTTCCGGCAATATTAAAATCTAATTGGAGCATCTGCGACTTTTTGTTTAATGTCAATGATACTTCAAAATTTCCTTTCTCAATAATTGAGTCTTCAATTAGTTCAAAAAAAGGTTGCCCGATTTTATAGTGAAAATGGTGCTTCCCTTCTTTTAAACCCTTAAAAGCTATTGTGTAATCTTTTAGCTTGTCCATCTCACCTTAAATAAAAACTTTGCAAAAGTATAAAAATTAATAGTACTGAGGAAGTAATTGTTGAATTTTATTGCCAATTTATCATCCGGGTGTTGGTTTGTGTTTTTAAAATACACAAAATCAGTGTTTTATATGAGGTTGTAGAATGATTCTAAAAGTGGTTTTTTTATCAGGTTCAGACTCTTTTACATATATTTTACCTTTATGGTAATCTTCAATGATTCTTTTAGTTAGAGAAAGTCCTAATCCCCATCCTCTTTTTTTTGTGGTGTAGCCGGGTTCAAAAACGGTTGTAAATTTCTGTCGGGGAATACCTTTCCCATTATCAGAAATATCAATGGCGATACCGGATTCATTTTTCTTTGTAGTAATAGAAATTTTTCCGTCTCCTTTGATGGCGTCAATGGCATTTTTAATTAAATTCTCAAAAACCCACTCTAATAATGTGGCATTTGCATGGGTTGTTATATTATCTTCTAAGTTTATTGAAAACTCAACTTTCCCCGAAGATCGTGTTTTTAGGTATTGGATACTTTGTTCTGCTATTTCAGAAATATTTACTTCTTCCAATATTGGTTTGGAACCGATTTTAGAGAATCGATCGGCTATGTTCTGTAGCCTGTTTAAATCTTTTCTGAGCTCCTCTAATGTATTTGTATCGTTTATTTTCAGTCCCAGAAAGTCAATCCAGCCAAGTAATGAAGTAATAGGTGTTCCAAGTTGATGTGCTGTTTCTTTGGCCATACCAACCCAAACCTGATTTTGCTCTGCATTTCTTAAACTACTAAATGCCAGATAGGCGAAAAATACAAAAATTGAAATGATGAGAAGCTGAACAATTGGAAACCAGGTTAATTTTGTTAATAGAGTTGAGGTGGCGTAGTATAAGTATTGTTTTTCCCCACCTCCTAAATCTATTTCAATCCTTTTCCCCTTTTTTTTTAGTTTCGCAAGTTTCCTGAGTAAATATTTTTTCTGGTTTTGAGAGGGCACATTTAAGTTTCTATAATGTTGTATAACGTCGTCTTCGTCCACTAATATAACCGGAACTGTAGTGTTATTTTTTAAAACTTCCAGAGTTAGGGCAACTGAATTTTCATTACTTCCCGGTTGTACTAGTTGTCGGGTAGCTTCAGCCCACAATTCAATTTTCTTTTCTTCTTCAACTTTTAATTCATCTACAAGAGATTTTGTGTATACGGATGAAAAAGCTCCAATGCATATGGCTCCTAATAGTATAAAGATTTTGAACTTTTTCTTGTATGAATAATGCTTCATAGATATATATTATTTAATAAAGACCTGTTTTTGCAGCTCTTCTATTGTAAAATATAGTTGTAGTTTATTTTGTGCGTTCGGCAATTGTTTGAATAAGAACGATTGTGTGAAAGTATTATTGCTTAGAAGCTTATGTTTAAAGTGAACACCATTTGATAATCATTCTGCTTATTTCTTCTTTTTGAGCGGGTTTTACAATGAAGTCATCCATCCCGGCTTTAAAGGCTAGTTCCCGTTGAGTTTTGTCATTATTTGCAGTCATAGCAATTACCGGACAGTTTTCGTCGTAGCATTTTAATTCCTTTGCAGCATCAAATCCGTCCAATTCCGGCATCATCAGGTCCATAAATACGATATGATGTTTGTGTTCTTTAAATTTATTTATGGCTTCTCTTCCATTGTTAGCTAATTCGATTTCATATCCGATTTTCCTAAATAAGTTTTGAGCCACTTTTTGGTTAAATAGATTATCCTCAGCTACCAGTATTTTTATATCATCGGGTACAATTTGTCCGGCTAAACTGGTTTGACTTTTTATTGAGGTGAAATGTTTTAATATGAAACTCCTGATGTTTTCTAATTTGACGGGTTTACGTAAATAGGCATCCGTGCCAAGTTTTCTACCCAGCTTTGTATTCATCGTTTCGTAGTCAGAACTCTGAATAATAATTAAATGTTTTTTGTAAAGATGGTGATTATAGAGTTGCTGCAGAAAATCAAGACCATTAAAATCGGGTCTTTGATCTATTATGATCATATGTATGGTATTTTGTTCCGATAGCATTTGAATAGCCTCCTGTGATGGAGCCATTATTTTGTATCGGATACCAAGCGCTAACAGGTTTTTAATCGTATTTTGAACCTGAAGAATGTCATCACAAATAATTAATACTTCTATTTGTGCCCAGGAAAGTATATATGAAAAATCAAGGTCTTTACTTTTAAGTCTGGTTTCCAGCGGAAGTGTAAAGTTGAATTCAGCTCCGGGATGATCTGGTGATGTTGAGATGGATGAAGGGCTGTTTGCCCAGATTTCTCCACCCATTAGTTCAATAAGGTTTTTAGAAATTGATGTACCTAATCCTGTTCCTCCGAATTTTCTGGTGGTGCTGTCGTCTTCCTGTGAAAAGGAATTAAATATTGTTTTAAGTTTTTCTTTTTTGATGCCAATTCCGGTGTCGCTTATGGTAAATTTTAATGCAGGATTGCCATTTAAAGTCGATCCTTGAGATATTTTTAGCTGAACTTGTCCGGAAGGTGTGAATTTAATTGCATTTCCGATCAGGTTGTTGAGTACTTGTCGTAACCTGAGTGGATCGGTAATTAAATCATTAGGTAAGTCTATGGTACTAACCCAGTTTAAATTAATATTACGGTCTTTCGATAGTGGAGTAAGTCCGGAAATTGATTGTTCGATTTCGTATTTCAAATCAACAGGTATTGATTCAACTTCGAGTTTACCGGCTTCAATTTTTGAAAAGTCAAGAATGTCATTAATAAGAGCCAGTAGGGTATCTGCAGATCTTTTGACAACAGATAGCATTTCCATTTCTGTTTCCGGAATATTATTGGATGAAGACATGATGTCGGTCATTCCTATAATTCCGTTCAGCGGAGTTCTTAGTTCGTGACTTATATTAGCTACAAAGGTTGATTTTGCTTTGTTTGATTTTTCTTCCTTAATTCTGTCCATTTCAATTGGGGTAATCTCAATAAAAACGTGAATGTGGTATTTCTTTGTTTGATTAAAAAAAGGAATTTTCTCACTTAGGATTACCTGCTTTTTTTGCTTCGAATTATTGAAAATGTATTTCCTGGAAGTGTTACTTACGTTTGTTCTTGAGATTTTCTTTTTTCTTTCAAATAATACTTTTTCAGTACATTCCTGATCAAGAAGTAATCCTTCATCATTGCATTCGAAAATTTTAAGGGCGGATTTATTAACCAGCTTTATGTTGTTAAAATTATCAACAAGTACTATTCCTACTGGTGCAAAATACAATATCTTTTTTAGTGCATTTTCTGATTGAGAGAGTCTTTTCTGAATTGATTTTGTTTTCAGGATGTATTGGAAAAATGCAATTACAATCAGAATTATTACAACAAAGGAAATCAGGCCAACTAAAAAGGAGTTTTTAAGTATTGAGTTTGTGATGGGTTTGATGGGTATGGAAAATGCCATTTTTAGTGCGTGATTGGCATATTTTATATCTTGAATAACTGTTAATGTTTTTTGCTGGGTATTATTAATGGATAAAAAGTGAATAACAGAAGAGGTTGTTTTTGATTTCTTAATATTTGATAATTGCGGATCAATTGCTTTGATGGCGAGGTTTGGGATGGTAGAATATATGATGTTATTATTCTGGTCTGTTATCCATTGAAATTGATGTCCCTTTAGGTAGAAATTTTTAAAGAGTTGTTTGTAAAACGAATTGATATCGATATGAAAAACTACATATCCGTAAATATGCGAATTGCCATATAGGGGTTGGCTTAATATCAGTTCGTTATGGATTGAATCTGTAGTGATTGTCGGTTTGAAATCTTCTTTTCTGGCTGATTTTCCAAATTGGGATATATATGTATTGTTCGTACTCTTTTTTAAGGCGTAGTAGTTTCCTTTAATGTCAATAATATTGACTTTTTTAACGATACTATTGTATCTGTTGCATAATATTTCAATTCGTTTTTGGGTAACATCAGATTGACGGCTATGCTCAAATAATTCAATAAGTTCAGATTCATTTATAAGTAAGAGAATGTCATTTTTTACGCCGGAGAAGAAGTTTTTGAAATCTTTAGAGCAAATTGAAATTTGTTTTTTCAGGATTGTTTTCTGAGTGTCTATTTGCCAGGTATAAGTATCATGATAATAGTATATGTTGGAAACTATTAAGAAAATTACACTAGAAATTACAATGCCTATGGCTCTTTTCATGTTGAATTGTTTGCTTATCTGTATTTTTCCGGTCTGGCTTGATGTATACTATAGTAACTTTCATATCTTGAGTAGGCAATTTCTTCATCTTCAACAGCCTTTTTTACAGCACAGCCTGGTTCATGGATGTGTGTGCAATTGCTGTACTGACAGTTATGTGAGTGTTCGAAAATCTCTTTGAAATAATGATACAATTCGTTTTTGTCAATGTCAATTAATCCGTATCCTCTAATGCCCGGAGTGTCAATTATGTAGCCTCCGAAGTTTAATTCGTGCATTTCTGCAAAAGTGGTAGTATGTTTACCGCTTTGGTGAATGTTAGATATTTCAGCAACTTTTAAATTTAATCCGGGTTGTATTCTGTTGATCAATGTTGATTTACCTACTCCGGAGTGCCCGGAAATTACACTTACTTTGTCTTTCAGTAATTCTACAATAATGCCCAGATCATCATTCATCTTGGCTGAGATGGCGTAGGTTTCATAACCGATTTTCTCGTAAACATCTCTTAGGTGATTAAGTGTTTCCGCTAATTCGTTTTTATAGCGGTCGATCTTGTTGAACACAATTTTAACAGGGATGCGATAAGCTTCTGCTGAGGCTAAGAACCTGTCAATAAATATAGTTGTGGTTATTGGATAGTTGACAGTTACTAATAAAATGGCCTGGTCAATGTTTGATGCAATTATATGCGACTGTTTGGATAGATTTGATGCTTTTCTGATAATGTAGTTCTTACGTTGTTCAATATCTGCAATAACTCCCATCTCTGATTCTTCATCTATGGTAAAGTACACGTGGTCGCCTACAGCAACAGGGTTGGTGCTTTTGATGTCATTCAGCCTGAATTTCCCTTTTATCGAGCACGAGATAAACTCTCCGTTTTGAGTTTTTACAATATATCTGCTACCTGTGGATTTAAAAACGATACCTTTTTTCAATGTTTACATTATTGTGTGTGGATAATAAAAGGCTATAAAATTGAGAAAATTTAATGATAGATAAAATCTTTATGGCCAGATTTTTTCGTGTATTTTATTGATAATTCAAAAAACTTCCCTACCTTTGACTAACCGGTCAGTCGTAAAATATATAACTATGTCACCAAGAACGAAATCTCAATTGGATAATTTGAAAGCGGAAAAGAGGGAAGTAATCATTAGTGCTGCGATGGGGTTGTTTTCTGAAAAAGGATATCAATCTACTTCTATATCCATGATAGCAGCAGGAGCCGGGATATCAAAAGGGTTGGTATATACTTATTTTAAAAGCAAAGAAGAGCTTTTGAAATCGTTGGTTATTGATACAATTAAAGAAATGTTTGGTATTGCGCTTCAATGCTTCTCTGAAAATAACGGAGATGAAGGTTTTGTAAAGATGATTGATACATACATCAATTGGGTGAAGGATAATTATAAATTTCTGAGGATATATTTCGGAATAGTACTTCAGCCGAACATTCTCACTATGTTTGAAAAAGACTTTATGGAACTGGCAGAGCCTGTTTTTGCCTGTATTGCAAATTATTTTAGTGCTAAAGGTTCGGCTAATCCCATGTTGGAAACCCGATACCTCACTTCTATATTAGATGGTGTTTATTTAAATTATATCGTCGATCCGATTACTTTTCCTATTGATGAAGTCAAAGGGAAAATAATTGATCAATTCATAAAATAGCTGTCATGAATAAATTAGTTGAATTAAAAACAATGCTGCTCATTGGATTTTCTGTTTTGTTATTTAATCCAGCAGCAAATGCTCAGGTTAACGCAGATATTACTGCTACTGATATTATTGATAAAGCCAATGAACTGATACGGGGCAAGACTAGTGTATCTGAAATGGAGATGGTTATATCCCGTCCAAAGTGGGAACGGAAGTTACGATTTAAAGCCTGGTCAAAAGGAATTGATTATTCTTTGATTTACGTTACCTATCCCATTAAGGAAAAAGGACAGGTTTTTCTGAAAAGAAATAAGGACATGTGGAACTATATGCCCGATATCGAAAAGATGATTAAGATTCCACCTAGCATGATGATGCAGTCCTGGATGGGATCTGATTTAACAAATGATGATTTGGTAAAGGGGGCTTCAATTGTTGAGGATTATAAACATACCATTATCAGAGAAGAGGAAATGGATGGCTATAAGTGTTGGGTAATAGAACTAGTGCCTGAAGAGGATGCTGTTGTTGTATGGGGCAAAATTATAAGCTGGGTAAGCCAAAAGGGCTACATGACTCTTAAAAATGAATATTACGATGAAGATGAATATCTTATAAATACAGAAAGATTATCTAAAATTAAAGATGTCGGAGATCGTATTATGCCAACTTATTTCGAGGTAATACCAGAAGGTAAAGAAGGGCATAAAACAACTATGGAATTTACGAAGGTTGGTTTTAATATGCCTTTGGATGATAACTTTTTTTCAATTCAAAATATGAAAAGAATTAAATAGAACTGCATGTAAAACTTAATAAGATGAGGCTATTTATTTTATCATGGCGCAATTTATGGCGTAATAAGCGAAGGACTTTTATTACTGTTTCCTCCATATTTTTTGGTGTAATATTAACATCATTAATGGGTTCTATGCAGGAGGGTTCTTATAATAACATGATTAAAAACATTGTAAATTTTTACTCGGGTTATATTCAAATCCATCAAGTGGATTATTGGGAAAATAAAAGTATAAATAATACTTTTTCAGAAAACGAGAATCTCAACCGGTTTATTGATTCTGTTGAAGATATTACTTTGGTAATTCCCCGTTTAGAAAGTTTTGCCCTGGCATCAAACGGAGAAGATTCCAAGGGCGCTATGATAATGGGGATTGACCCGCAAAAAGAAAATGAATTAACTTCAATTGGAACAAAAATTATTCAAGGTAATTATCTGAAAAATAATGACAATGGTGTTTTGGTTGGATTTGAATTGGCTACTAAGTTAAAGATTGAACCCGGAGATACATTAGTGTTACTGAGTCAGGGCTTTCATGGAGTTACTGCCGCAGGCAAGTATCCGGTAAGGGGATTATTCAAGTTATCTAACCCTAAATTAAACAGACAATTAATTTATCTGAATCTGAATACAGCACAAGAGCTTTTCTCGGCAAAAGACAGGTTATCTTCAATTGTGTTGATGGTTGAAAATAATGATACCATGAAAAAGATTTTGCCAAGGTTAAAACAAGGAGTAGGTAAAGCGTATAGTGTAATGAGCTGGGAGGAAATGTTTCCGACGCTTTTGCAACAGATTGAGAGTGACAGGTCATCAGGAATGGTAATGAAAGCCATATTATATATTGTAATAATGTTTGGAATATTTGGCACTGTAATGATGATGATTTCTGAACGTAAAAGAGAATTTGGTGTAATGATGGCGGTTGGGATGCAAAAGTATAAGCTGGCTCTTACTGTTTTTATTGAAACTTTATTTATGGGATTGTTGGGAGTTACCGCTGGTTTTATCGGATGTATGCCTATTGTAGGCTATTTTTATAATCATCCAGTTCCATTAACAGGTAACGGTGCTCAATGGATGGCCGACCTTGGTTTTGAGCCGTATATGTTTTTTGCATGGGAACCGGAAGTGTTTTTAAAACAAATGATTGGAATCTTTTTGATTACTGTTTTTATTTCAATATTTCCATTTATAAGGATAGTAAGATTAAATGAAATGAATGCCTTAAAAGGGTAGTGCAGATCTTAAATATTGATGTTATGATATTAAAAATTGCATGGAGAAATTTATGGAGAAACCCGGTTAGGAGTGGTATCGTTTTGAGTGCGCTTATGATAGGTATGTATGCCGGAGTATTTTCAACCACATTTATGCATGGATGGATGATGCAGCGTTTACGGGCTGGCATTGAAACTGAAACATCTCATATGCAGGTTCATAAACCCGGGTTTAAAATGTCAGAAGATATTAAAAATAATTTTTCAAACAGTGATCAGCTCGTTCAGAAAATTGAGAATGTGGAGGGGGTTCAGAATGCATCATCCCGAGTGGTTGTTTTTGCAATGGTTGCCTCAGCCGAAAAGGCTTTAGGAGTAAAAGTATATGGTATTAATCCTGAAAAAGATTCATTGGTTGTAGATGTCGCCAAGCATCTGAAAGATGGAAAATGGTTTGCTGGTATAAAAAGAAATCCTATTGTAATTGGTGATAAACTGGCAAAGGAATTAAAGCTTAGACTTAGGTCAAAAGTAATCCTCCGGTTTCAGGATGTTAATGGGGATTTTACAGGAGGGGCATTCCGAATAGCCGGCATATATAAAACGCTGAATTCTGCCTATGATGAAGGCAATGTATTCGTTCGTAAAAAGGATCTTCAGGCATTACTTAGTCTTCCGGATGATGTCACACACGAAATAGCTATCCGTTGCATAAATCCTACAGTTGTGGACAAGGTAAAGGTTGATGTAAGCCGGGTTGTCAACGGATTAGAAGTTGAATCGTGGAAAGAGATTTCTCCTGAATTGGGTTATATAACAGAAACAATGAATGTGTATATGTATGTTTTTGTAATCATCATCCTTATGGCATTAGGCTTTACTATTGTCAATACCATGTTAATGGTTGTTTTGGAAAGAGTTCATGAGTTGGGCATGTTAATGGCTATTGGAATGAAAGGGCGTCAGGTTTTTGTTATGATTGTACTTGAAACTTTGATTTTATCATTGTTAGGTGGACTTTTAGGGGTCGCCATGGGTGTTATTACAACGCAACTGACTGCGAAAACAGGTATTGATCTGTCTATTTGGGCAGAAGGTTTATCCGAAATGGGTTTTGCCAGTGTTATTTATCCGGAATATAACACAGAGATGATAACAGGTGTTGTGATTCTGGTGTTGTTAACGGGGGTAGCTTCTGCCTTGTATCCTGCGTATAAGGCTCTTAAACTGAATCCTTCAGAAGCATTACAAAGTGTTTAATATTTGAAAAATAAGTTGTTATGTCTATAATATCAATAAATAATCTCGAAAAAGTATATAACCAAAAACAGGTTCCTGTTCATGCTATAAATGGCATTAATCTCTCTTTTGAAGCTGGTGAATTTACAGCCTTGGTAGCTCCTTCCGGCGCAGGAAAAACTACATTTTTAAATTTATTGGGAGGATTGGATTCTCCTACTTCAGGTTCTATTGAAATCGGAGGGGTGCGAATGGATCATCTTTCATCATCTGAAAAAACAAAATTCAGGTTAGAGAACATTGGATTCGTATTTCAAGCCTATAACCTTATTCCGGTTTTAACCGCAGCTGAAAATATTGAGTTTATTATGGAGTTGCAAGGTGTTTCTAAAAAAGAGCGAAGTATGAGGAGTAAGGAGTTGTTGGAGGCTGTTGGAATTCCGGATAAGGCAAATGTTCGACCTGGGAAGCTATCTGGGGGGCAACAGCAAAGAGTCGCCGTTGCCAGAGCCCTGGCCTCAAAGCCAACATTTGTATTGGCTGATGAACCAACAGCTAACCTTGATTCTCACTCGACAGAAAACTTATTGGATATAATGCTGAAATTGAATGTGAAGGAAAATATTACTTTTATTTTTGCAACCCACGATGCCAGGGTTGTGAGTAAGGCTCGTAGGGTGGTTACTCTGGAAGATGGTAAGGTTATTAAAGATGAATCAAATTAAGGCACTTTATATGAGAAGGTTATTGATACGGCTGTTTATTTGTATAATTTTTATATCATCAAATCTTAATGCTCAGGAGCCTTTGCGATTTTGGGGATATCTTTCAGAAATGCCTTATGTAACAACGTCAAACGCTACGGATGGTGTATTGTTTGATAATCTGATTCATAACCGGCTTAATCTTTCTTATGAAATTAATCAGCATTTCAATGCCAAAATAAGTTTTCGTAATCGATTGTTTTCAGGAGAAAGTGTTAATAATAACCCCAACTTTAAATATATCGTAAGTAATGATCAGGGGGTTGTTGATTTAAGCTTTAATTGGAGCGGACGAACAAAAAGTATCATGAATACTTCTGTTGATAGATTTTGGTTTGAATATGTTACCGGTAAATTTCAGGTTAAGTTAGGCCGGCAAAGGGTAAACTGGAGTCAAACCATGGTGTGGAATCCTAATGATATATTTAATTCCTATTCTTATTTCGATTTCGATTATGAGGAAAGACCGGGTATGGATGGGTTAAGACTACAGTATTTTACAGGTTTGGCATCCAATGTGGAAGCAGTTGTTAAAATAGATAGGAATAATGATGTGTCGTCTGCGGCCTTATATCGATTGAACTTTAAAGGGTATGATTTGCAATTTATTGTAGGGGAAGTAAATCAGGAAGATTATATTTTAGGAGGGGGATGGAGTGGAGATATCAAAGGCGCCGGGTTTTATGGCGAAGTTTCATACTTAAAACCAATTCAAAGCAGCCAAAAGGATGCTTTCATTTTTTCTTCAGGAGGAAATTACACTTTAAAAAATGGTTTGTTAATGTCGGCCGAGTATTTGTATTCTAGTAATCTCAATAATTTCCGGGGAGACTTTAATTCTATTATATATTATCAATCTTCAGTAAAAAATTTGAGTTTTGCAGATCATTCTTATGTGGTTTCGGGTTCGTTTCCGATAACCCCATTGCTTAATGTATCAATGGCTTATATGGGGTTTGGCTATCCTGTATTTAAGAATTTTTATTTAGGACCTACTGTTGATTATTCATTAACAGATAATTTATATTTATCTGTTATTCTTCAGTACTTTTCATCTGATTTTGGTGAAGTGAAAAGTGAATCAACGTCATCATTTTTTAGATTAAAATGGAATTTTTAGCCATAGATGTGTCATTTTTATCTGTTTATAATTCAACAAATCTTTGAGAATTAATAACCGGGATTCAAAAAAAACATCGGCATCAGGCTGATTATGATAAGTTGTGATGTTGAATTATATTGTTCATATCCTTGTCACAAGCTTGTCACAGCTTTGTCACGCATAAGTCACGCATAAAATGAGGATAATATTTGTTTAAATGTTTTAATTTGAAAGAATCAAATATTATTAATACCATTTTGTGATATGAGTACATTAAAATTTTGGGCAAGATTACTGATGTTCATAGGAATGATTATAATGCTTACCATTTCTTTGGAATTAATTATTTCAAAGGTTTATTATAAACTGTTAAGTGTTTATTCCTTACCAGAGTCAGATATTAATCTAACACTCCTGTCTTTTATAATTAGCTTGCTGTTTTTGATGTTGTTAACTATTAATTTAAATTATTGGAAAATATCAAAAAGTACGTAATTGATCTTTTAAATTAAAATCAGTGACTTTTATGACATTCTGATACTGATAAAATTTTTTTATTAAAACCGAAGAGCTAAGTAAATATTTTACTTGGCTTTTTTTGTATATACCAGAATTCGATTAAGATTTTATGACGAATTCAGGTAATATAATTGTAACTTAAGGTAATTAAGCTATTCGTTGTAAATCTGTTCAGTTTAGTACAGGGTGGACAATGATTATGGCCAGATTAGCATATTGATTCTAATTCCTTATCAATAAACATAAAATGTCCGGTTACGTGCATTTAGATTCCATAAATGAACAGTTTTATCTTGTAAATGACATGTGTTGTAATTCGTAATGTGCAGAAGGATAGGTGTATATGAGGTTTGGAATGACAGTTGAAGTTATTGCGGATAAAATAATACTAACCAATTATAAACTTAAAACTTATTCAGGTGGCTAAAAGTGTTATACAAATAAATTCCCTGCATAAATCCTATAGAACAGGAGCCAGCTCTCTTCATGTTTTAAAAGGTATTGATATGGATATCAAAGAAGGAGAAATGGTTTCTATCATGGGATCCTCAGGATCCGGTAAATCAACCTTATTAAATATCCTTGGTATTCTGGATAATTACGACAAAGGAGAATATCATCTCAACAACATTCTTATACGGCAAATGAATGAAAAGCGAGCTGCTCAATTCCGTAATCAATATATTGGTTTTGTGTTTCAGTCCTTTAACCTGATCTCTTTTAAAAATGCCTTAGAAAACGTGGCTTTACCGCTTTATTATCAAAAAATAAGCCGAAAAAAGAGAAATGAGATAGCTATGGAGTATCTGGATAAGTTAGGGTTGAAAGATTGGGCTTATCATATGCCAAATGAATTGTCAGGAGGCCAGAAGCAGCGTATTGCTATTGCCCGGGCTTTAATTTCAAAACCAAAAGTCATTTTAGCCGATGAGCCCACGGGAGCTCTCGATACGCAAACATCATACGAGGTAATGGATATTCTGGATGAGGTTAATAAGTCCGGGATAACAGTAGTTATTGTTACGCATGAGCATGACATCGCAGAAAGAACCCATCGCGTAATTCATTTAAAAGACGGGCTGATTGAAAAGGAGCAAAATCACAAAAAATTTAGTTATGCTTGATATTAGTAACTGGCAGGAGATATTTAGTACCATTAAAAAGAATAAACTACGTTCTTTTTTAACTGGTTTTAGTGTGTTCTGGGGAATATTTATTCTTGTTATTTTATTAGGTGCAGGTAAGGGATTGGAGCGAGGCGTCATGCATAACTTTAGTGATGCCCGGAATAGTGCTTTCCTTTGGGGTGGTCAGACTTCAATGGCATATGAAGGTTTAAATGTGGGTAGACGCATTGAATTAAAAGATGAAGATCTGGAGTTAATACAAAAGAAAGTTCCCGAAATAGAGCATCTTACCGGGAGGTTTGGGATTGGTGGTGCATTAATTAATTATGAAAAGGAATACGGAACTTTCCAGGTAATGGGTATACTTGAAGGTTACCAACATATTGAAGCTGTTCGTTTAGTGGAAGGAAGACTGTTGAACACCATAGATATTGAGCAGGGCCGTAAGGTGGCCTTAATGGGTATGCAGGCTAAATTGCGCCTGTGTAAAGATGAAAGTCCTGTTGGTAAATACATAAAAATAAGAGGGATTCCACATAAGGTAATTGGTGTGTTTGATGATGTTTATCCTGGAGAAACAGAGCGTTTTTATATACCATTAACGGTAGCACAAAAAGTGTTTGGAGGAAAGCAGGATGTTGGTAGTATTGCTTTTACAACCGGAAATAGTACGGTGGAACAAAGTAAAGTATTGTTTGATGAGGTGAGAGAAGTGATTGCTAATAAATACCGTTTTAATGTTGATGATACCAGGGCCCTGGGCGGATATAATGTACTGGAAAACTATCAGCAGACTCAAGCTATATTTACGGGAATCAGGATTTTTGTTTCGATTATAGGCATATTCACCATAATCGCTGGTATTGTTGGAGTTAGCAATATCATGATAATTGTTGTGAAAGAACGTACTAAGGAAATCGGAATCAGAAAAGCAATCGGGGCTTCCCCACAATCAGTTGTGAATCTTATTTTACAAGAGTCAATTATCATTACTTCTGTTGCTGGATTTTTGGGATTGCTGGTTGGAGTTGGCTTATTAGAAGTTATATCAGGATCGTTGCCTGCTTCGGAATTCTTCAGGAACCCCGGGGTAGATTTTGGTGTAGCAATTAAGGCTGTGTTTTTAATCATTTTTGCTGGAGCTCTTGCCGGCTATATTCCCGCACGTAGAGCTTCCAGAATTAAACCAATCGTTGCTTTGCGCGATGAATAAACTTCAAAGCTATGTTTGATATTGATAAATGGCAAGAAATATTTTACACCTTAAAACATAATAAGCTACGTACCATTTTAACAGGATTTGGTGTGTTTTGGGGCATATTTATGCTAATGATTATGATGGGTGCAGGAAAAGGACTTGAAAACGGAGTGTATGCCAATATGGGTGATTTTGCAACAAATAGTATGTTTATCTGGACTCAACCTACCTCCAAACCTTATAAAGGTTTTCCTCGTAACCGGCGCTTTTATTTTAAATATGAGGACAAGCAGGCGATGTTTGATAACATTAGTGGCGTTGATATTATAGCACCGCGCATGCAAGGAGGAGGATATCGAAATGCAACACCAGTTTCCAGAGGCGTACAGGAAGGTGCTTATGAGGTTTCAGGTATTGTTCCGGATGAAAACAGAATTGATCCGGTTAAGCTAACACATGGAAGGTTTATCAATCAAATGGATTTGGACAATACACGTAAAGTTGCCATTATTGGTAGTACAGTGTATAACGATTTGTTTGGTAAGGATGAAGATCCGGTTGATAAATATATACGTATAGGAGATATCTACTTTCAGGTAATCGGAACTTTTGAGTCAAAACACACAGGAAGATGGGGAGAGCAGCAAAACTCAATTGTATTTATTCCATTTTCAACATGTCAGGTGGTATACAATTACAATAATATTGTGGGTTACTTTTCTATAACAGCAAAACCTGATTATGATATTATGGAAGTTGAAAAGGAAGTGAAATCATTTTTGGCCAAACGGCATAGTATACATCCTGAGGATTATGGAGCATTCGGTTCCAATAATGTTGGAGAGGAGTTTAAAAAAATGAATGGTTTATTCTTGGGTATTAATGTGTTGGTATGGTTTGTTGGGATAGGTACATTAATGGCAGGTATTATTGGAATTAGTAATATTATGCTGATAATTATCAAGGAAAGAACTCAGGAAATCGGAATAAAAAGAGCTATCGGAGCATCTCCGTCGAATATTATTTCAACAGTTATCACAGAATCTGTTTTTTTAACCGGTTTGGCAGGATTTATCGGGATGTTTATCGGGATTGTGATTGTTGAACTGGTCAGCCAGGCAATTGGCAATGCACCATCTTCAGACTCAGCATTCCTGAATCCACAAGTTGATTTTATTACTGCAGTATTTTCATTATTCATATTGATAATGTCCGGAGTATTAGCAGGTATTATTCCTTCACGCCGGGCCGTTGCCATTAAGCCCATAGAGGCTATACGTTCAGAAGTATAAAATAACAAATAAATAAATCTAATCATGAAAGTAGTAAGAAATGTAATTTTAATAGTT
This sequence comes from Marinilabiliaceae bacterium, assembly GCA_050296935.1. Classification (GTDB taxonomy): domain Bacteria; phylum Bacteroidota; class Bacteroidia; order Bacteroidales; family Marinilabiliaceae; genus Saccharicrinis. Next base: position 29,526 of record JBNKRV010000171.1, read on the forward strand.
GTATTCGCAGGAGTATTTTTTGGCGGGTTATATTATTTATATGATAAATCACGAGAAAAAGAGGTTGTTTTTGAAACGGATTCAGCCGAAATAGCCAATATAATTAGCAAAACTGTAGCAACAGGTTCTGTTGTTCCACGACAGGAGATAGAGATCAAACCTCAGGAATCAGGTATTATTACCGAAATTTATGTTGAGCCAGGTGATCTGTTACGTAAAGGTGATGTAATTGCCAAAATCCAGATTATACCAGAGATGGTTCAGGTGAATAGTGCAGAAACCCAATTGAATAAAGCAAAAATATCTTTTAAAAATGCCGAATTAGAGTATAATCGTAAAAAGGATTTATATAAAGGCGGCGTAATTGCTGAATCAGAGTACCAGGACGAGTTAATGAGGTATGAAAATGCTAAGGTTGATCTGGAAGCTGCCGATAATAATTTGCAATTGATCAGAGAGGGTGTTACCAAAAAAATGGGTTCGCAAACCAATACAATCATTAAAGCAACCATCGAAGGAATGGTGTTGGATGTTCCCGTAGAAGTAGGAAATTCAGTAATAAAAAGTAATACCTTTAATGATGGTACTACCGTTGCCATTTTAGCAGATATGAATGAGATGGTGTTTGAAGGTAAAGTTGATGAAACAGAAGTAGGCAAAATTAAAGAGGGAATGGATCTGGTATTGTCAATTGGAGCCATAGAAAATGAAAAGTTTGATGCCAAACTGGAATATATTTCACCTAAAGGGGTTGAAGAAAACGGAGCCATTCAATTTGAAATTAAAGCAGATGTAAACTTGAAAGAAGGGCAGTTTATTAGAGCCGGGTATAGCGCCAATGCAGATATTGTTCTTGAACGAAGAGACAGTGTACTGGCTATAAATGAGAAGTTACTACAGTTTGAAAACGATACCGCTTTTATTGAAGTTGAAGTGGCAGATCAGGTATTTGAAAAGAAATATATTAAAACAGGTCTTTCAGATGGTATTCAAATAGAAATAACAGAAGGATTGACTAAAGAAGATAAAATTAAAGTTCCGCAATCATAATTTATCTTTATTGTTTATCTTAACCAGCATAAATTTTAAACAACTATTCAAATGATTAATAAAATTATTTCAGTATTATTTTGCGCCTTTTTTTTAGTAACAATAAATGGATCTGCACAGGAAGTATGGACTCTGGAGAAATGTATCAGTTATGCCTTTGAAAATAATATCTCCATAAAAAGACAGGAGATAAGTGCAGATATTCAGAAAAATGAATTTAATCAGAGTAAGAATAACAGATTACCTGATTTAAATGCTCGATCAAGCTATGGCTATAGTTTTGGTTATACTTGGGTTCAGGAGCGTGGAGTAAATATTGATGTGAATAACCGTTCTCTTGATATGGGAATAGGGGCTAGTGTTGATGTTTTTAATGGATTTAATGTGAAAAACACAATCAAGCGAAATCAACTGGATTTAAAAGCGGCTCTTGCTCAGACTGAAAAAATGAGAAATGATATTGCATTACAGATTACAGGTCAATATCTACAAATATTATTTGATAAGGAATTATTAAGTGTTGCCGAGGAGCAATATAAAGTAACCAATCAGCAAGTTGAAAGAACAAAAAAACTAGTTGATGCCGGAAGTCAGGCTATGGGTAGTTATCTGGAGATTAAATCTCAGGCTGCTAAAGAAGCTTTAAATGTAACACAGCAAAAGAATAATCTTGCACTATCTCTTTTGAATTTAGCTCAATTATTAGATCTTGAGGATGTTACGGGTTTTGATGTTGAGTCACCTTCAATTCCGGAAATAGAGACTTTACAACTTGATAATCCGAATTCAGTTTATCAAACAGCTTTAGATATTATGCCACAGATCAAACAGTCCGGATATAATTTAGAAAGTAGAAAGTATAATGTTGATATAGCCAAGAGTGGTTATTACCCTAACTTAACCTTAAATGGAAGTTGGGGTGCAAGAGCAAGCTGGTTACTTGACGATCAGTTTGAGTCAAACCGTTCGTTAAGTGATCAGATTAAAACTACAAAAAATACCTACATAGGAGCTACATTAAATATTCCCATATTTAATAAATTCCAAACCAAAACAAGAGTTAAAAATGCCAGAATAAGAGTGATGGATGCTCAGTATTCATTGGATCAGCAAAAGTTAACATTGCGTAAAGAAATTCAACAGGCTTATGCCGATGCATTAGCAGCGCATAATAAATACCTCTCAAGTTATGAAGCGGTAGAGTCCTATAAGGAATCATTCCGTTATACAGAACAGAAATTTAATGTTGGACTAGTTAATTCTGTAGATTATAACGTTGCAAAAACCGATTTTACCCGAGCACAATCTGACCTGCTGCAATCTAAATATGAATATATTCTTCGAAATAAAATCCTGGATTTCTATAAAGGCATCGCAATAAAAATGTAATTATTTTTTGGTATTAATAATTGAAAAATACTCTTTGGGAGTAATTCTCATAGAGTGTTTTTTTAATTAATTGCATTAATTGCAAATACACCAGCTAAGTAAGTTTTCTTTATTTGAAATTCCCATTTCTCCAATTCTTTCTAAGGTAAAAATCTGAAATATTCCCATAGTCCGGAATTTATTCTTCATTATAGTACAATCACATAGGAATCTTAGTCCTGAATTTCAGGATTGGTATATTCTGCAACTTTCTTTGTAATAGGGTCTTGTAAGTAGTTTTGGTTCGCATATCTCCCACTTTACCTTTACTGTATGAATCTGTATTCTGAAATTCTAATCGAAATCAGATTAATATTAATTGAGTTTAGTTATTAAATAGTTCACGGAGGTTTAATTTAAAATGTGGGATGATGATACTGATAGTGTATATGTTTATTAGGATGATTTTAGCCGATAATTCAATGGCGAATATGGCTAAAGAATTAAATGCTTCTTCGTTGTATTACAGTGAATGGATTTGTGTAAAAGAGGATAAGGGTATTGCACTACACGAAAGGTGGGTGAAAGTAAATGATTCATTGAATGTTAGAGAGAGAAGGGGTGTTTTTGTGGTGGATTGTTATCTGGAAGAGGTTATTATTTTTTTAAAGGATTACAAGACTATAGACACTTGGATGAAAGGCGTTAAACAGGTTCGGTTATTGTCAGAAGATGATGATAATCTGATTTATTTAATTATAGGACTACCATGGCCATTTACCAAAAGAGATTTAGTCGCCAGATATTCAGTGCTTAAGCAGGGTGATTCCACTTGTGTGGTTCAAGTTCAAAGTGAAAGTGGAGGGTTGAAGGAAACTGAGAAAATGATTAGGATTAATAATTATAGGGCCACCTGGACTTTAACAAGATTTGATTCAAATAAAACGAAAGTTGAATTTAATGTTTTTTCAAATGAACCTCCAGTATTTCCACGATGGATGCAAGATCCTGTAATAAAGAAAGTGTTTTTTAACAACTTAATGCGATTAAAATGCCAGTTGAATAATGAAAAGTCGTAATTTGTATAATACTTATAGTTTAAAAAGTAAACACATTATTGCCACTTGATAATCAAAATCCAGAAAAATGGAAAACAAACTAGCCATAATAACGGGTTCCAGCAGTGGTTTGGGTAGAGCTTATGCCATAGCTCTGGCTTCCAAGGGATGGGATTTATTAATAACAGGAAGGCGTATAGAGCGTTTGAGTTTATTAAAGCAGGAGATCTTGTCTGAATATGCTGTTAAGGTAAAAATTGTTATTGCTGATTTTACTATTGAGAGTCAGTTTGACAATTTACTTTCGGAGATAAATTCTTTACAGAATGTTGGACTATTAGTCAATAATGCTGGTTTTGGCAGTCGTAAAGGTTTTTTTGTTGAGGAATATAAAACTCAACAAAAGATGCTTCAGGTGCATATCAATGCTACTTCGCGTTTAATTTACGAAGTTGTGCCTAAAATGATAATGAATAAAGGGGGAGCAGTTATTAATGTTTCTTCATTATCTGCGTTTTTTCCATCGCCGTTAAATTATTTCTACTGTGCGTCAAAAGCTTTCTTACTCTCTTTTTCAGAGTGTTTGCATATCGATTTAATTGACAAAAATATTAAGGTTCAGGCATTGTGTCCTGGTTTTGTTAAAACGGAATTCCATTCCCGGATTCATCAACAAGAACAAGTGCATAACTGGAAAGAAAAAATATTCTGGATGAATCCGGATGTGGTTGTAAAACAAAGTTTAAAAAATCTGAATAGAAAAAAAGTGGTATGTATACCGGGTTTTGTAAATCGAGTACTTTATTTATTGTCGGCAATAGTACCAAAGCGCTTATATTATTTCTTAATGGGAAAAAATGCCCAAAGTGCTAATCATATGCACTATGAAAAATTATTAATTACGAAAAGAAAGTTGGCTTATACATAATATGTTAAGTGATGGAAGATAGTAAATCGTTTGCATTAGTAACAGGTGCAGGAAAAGGGTTAGGTAGAGCTATTGCAATAGAATTAGCTTGCAGAGGAAGGAATGTTTTGTTAATAGCTCGTGAAGGAGAGGGATTAAATGAATTTTGTGTTAATTTAAAATTACAATTTGGTATTGAAGCTCATTATCTGGAAATTGATTTTTTGAAAGGTGAATCCATGAATGTTGTTAAAAGTTGGATTGACTGTTATGAAATCGATTTTTTAGTTAATAATGCAGGTGTTGGAGGTTCAAATTTCTTTGAGAGTACAAATGAGGATATATTGGATGCAATTATTCAGGTGAATGTAAAGACTTTGGCATTGCTTACACGAATGCTTATCTCCAAACTAAAAATACATCGCAAGGCTTATATTTTAAATGTTGGAAGTATGGCATCTTGTTGCCCTATCGCATACAAAACTGTTTATCCGGCTTCAAAGGCATTTGTATATTCTTTTTCAAAAGGATTAAGTGTTGAATTATCATATACCAACATCAGTGTTTCTATTATCCTGCCTGGCCCTATTAAAACCAATCAAGAGGTTTCTCAAAGAATTGAGAAACAAGGATGGTGGGTGAAAGCCGGTTTATGGTCGCCACAGAAAGTGGCTAAACTAGCTGTAGATAAGTCATTGGCTCAGCAAAGAGTTATTATACCCGGGTTAATTAATAAAATAAATTGGATGCTATTACGGGTTTTACCTGTAAGTTTATGTAGCTCAGTTATATCTATGGCTGTTAAAAATGAAATACCGGTAGCGGAACCTGTACGTGTAAGTTAAATACAGGCTTGTTCAGAATGTATCGTTAAGCCATTGTAATGTTTCATTTAATGCTATATCAAATTCAGTAGGTTGGTAACCTAATTGAGATACAGCTTTACGAATGCTTACTTCCCAGTTGTACGAAAACTTATGTACGTATGGTGTTGTTATTAATGGTGGTTTTCCTGTAAATATAGTGGTTATTTGCAAAATTGTTGAAGCAATCAATATATATGGTATCGGGATATGGAAAAGTTTGTGATTTGTATGACTGAGCTTCTTAATAGCCATAAAGAATTCGTTGTATGATAAATTGATCCCGCCCAACAGGTAAGTTTGGCCACTCTCTCCTTTGTTAAAAGCCAAAATATGTCCATTTACTACATCATTTACAAAAACATAGTTTCCAATGGCTTTCCCGTTTCCAGGTATAATATGCCATTTCCCGGATATATAGTTTTGAATCAGTTGAGTTATACTATTGCTTTGAGCCATTATTCCGGGTCCGTAGATGCGTGTTGGACAAACGATAACGGGAAAAAAGTTTGCTGATTTTGATTCAAGAATCAACTGGAGTGCCTGATATTTTGATTTTTCATACTCGCTGATAAATGGGATCCGGCTTTTGGTGTATTCATCAATGGCCTTGTTATCAGAAGGTCCATAGATGCCGGCAGTTGAAGTAAATACTACTTTTTTTATTCCTGATTTTTTAGCGGCACTAATGATATTCTGGGTTCCTTGAACATTAATATTGTAATATGTGGAGGATTTTCTGGCCCAAGGTCTGACATAGGCTGCTGTATGAAAAATGCCATCACAATTCTTCATTGCATTTAGCAAACTTTCTTTATCATCAAGGGAACCTTTGAAAAGATGTATGTTTTTATGATTGATAACCTTCGTTTTAGCAATGTCTCTGTAAAAGGCGTGTATATGATGACCCTCGTTTGCAAGTTTTATGGCCAGGTTTGATCCAACATAGCCGGTTGATCCGGTGATAAAAAAAGTTTTCATTTAAGGTGTGGATTTAAAAAGTTATTTTTTCCTCTTAAGCAAAATACATCATTAGATATTGCAATTGTTAAATGAATCAGAAATGCAGTCCAGAAACTGTGGGTTATGATAGAAATTAAGCAAAATATAAATCCAAGAGGGATAGCTCCCAATGCTTCGAATTTTCCTTTGGGTATATGTGAAATAGCATAAATAAAAATGTTCATTGCTATGCTCCATATAATACCCCAGACTTTTATGGCCTCAAATAAAAGAACTCCTCTGAAAGTGAATTCATAAGCCAGTATATATAATATCCAAAGAATAATATTACCATAAAGTTTTGATTTACTGTTGATATTGATTTGAGGATAATGCTTGTTGTGGCTGGGTTTTTCAGCAAGTTTTCTGTTGGTGAGCAGTACAAAAGCCATTAAAGGTATGGCAAAAATAAGAATGTAAGTAACCTGTGAATTGTTTATTAATACGTACGAAGTGTGTAAAAAATAATCCAAAGAATAAAAAAATGGAATTGTACCAAATACAATAATTCCCGCTAATCGTAAGTATATAAAAGCGTTGCTCTTATATTTTTTATCGGAGTTGTTCTTTGTTTTTAAAATAAAAATGTAGCTTAATAAACTATGCACAAAAACAGCAGTTAATCCATAGTAAAAGAAAATATGACTTGCTGAATTGGCATTCATTTTAGTTTATTTTTAAATTTCAGATGAAAAAATGTGTTTCTTAAATATTGTGGGTTTGCTTAAAGTTTGAAATTGAATCGTGGAGCTTATTAAAAAAACGGTTTCTTTCTTTTTCTCCTACTTGGCTTATGAGATTTGATTTTGACATGATAGCCTTATGAAAATTGGCGATGCTATTACAAAAAGGTTGATTTGTCGAAGCTAACAGTCCAAGTACATTGTAAGTAATATACACCAGGCAATTTTCACCCATCGATATATGTATAGTATTGTCGTTAAGCACAATTTCATTTTCGTACAGTTGATAAGTTCCTTCTATACCGGCAGGTTCTGAATTAAAAGGGAAACGCATGCCGTATTCGGCCTCTTTTTTATTGTGGTTGAGCCAGAGTTCTATTGTATCAAGTAAAATAATTAAGTCTTCTTTGCTGTTAAAATATCCTGAGACCCAATAGTATTCTATTTGCCGAATAAGAATTTTAAAGGTGTCCTCATTCCAGATTTCTGTGAAAGGTATTTTTAATGATAATCTGGAAATTAACCTGCACTTTTGAACGATATCTTTATCAATTTCTGAGATATCGTATTTTTTATTGATTAGGTCTTTTGCTCTGAAAAGTGTTTTTTCCCAAAATAAGAATTTAAATGCTGCAATTTCCGGAAATTCAAAATACTGAAATATCGGTGGGTCTTTTGCCGCATAAAAGATGTGTATATCAGGTTTGTTATGTAATTTATTGATAATGTTATAGATCAAATCGAGCCATTTTTTGCCACAAAATTTTTCTGGTTCAATAGGGTAGCATTTAAATGTCATGTATTCAGAATAATCCTGAGTCATTTCATCCAATGATATCTGAAATGATTTACTCAACAATATGGCTTCTTCCAGAGTAATCTTCTTTTCCCCTCTAAGTCTTCGGTAAGTACTATCGTAACTAATTTGTAATGCTTCAGAAATTTCATGAACCAAAGAAAGATTGCCGTTTAACTTCTCTTTGATTTTATCAAAGAACAATTTTTGTATCTCAGCTATATCATTCATCTATTAAAGTTAAGACAAAACATTGTGTTTTTCAATGGGGGTTTGATTTGGTTCAGAGTTAATGTGAATATCACCCGAATAAGTGGTTATTAAAACCGGATTAAGTATATAAACTTCGTTATAAGCTTTGAAATAGTAATAAAACAAGCGCATACTGAAATAAGTCATAGCGTCGCTATGGTGAGTTGAAGTAAGTGATTTAAACGCCTTGTATTGAAGCTGTTTCAGAGTGCAATAGATTTTTAATGCTATTGCGGGTTAAATTAGATTAGTTGTTTATTTATAATTCAGGAGAATAGTAGAATTAAAATCTGATGAATTTCTTAGATATAAAATTTAAGATGCTGTTAAAAATATTAAATTTATGGCATGACAGATATTCAAATTGATCAATATTTTCAACAGTACCATCATATTCCGATTATTGATGTTCGTTCACCTGGAGAATTTGAAAAAGGACATATTCCCGGAGCTTTTAACGTTCCTCTTTTTAGTGATAATGAACGCGCACATGTGGGTACCGTTTATAAGCAAGAAGGACAAGAAAAGGCTATTGATTTGGGATATTTATATGTAAAACCAAAATTAGATTGGTTTATAAAGGAGGCTTTACGTATTGCACCAGGCAAACAAGTAGCCGTTCATTGTTGGCGTGGGGGTATGCGTAGTCATGCTTTTGCGGATCATTTAACGGAAAATGGTTTTGAAGATGTTATGGTGATTAAGCAGGGCTACAAAGCATTTCGTAATCATGTTTTGTCATCATTTGATGTGGATGTAGATTTAAAGGTAATTGGTGGATACACAGGTAGTGGGAAAACGCATATTCTTAAAAACTTAATGGAATTGGATTGTCAGGTCATTGATCTGGAAGGTATCGCTAAGCATAAAGGATCTGCTTTTGGGGGGATTGGAGAGGATAGTCAACCTACCGTTGAACAGTTTGAAAATGATTTGTATATGCAATGGCGAAAATTGGATTATAGCAGGCCGGTGTATATTGAAGATGAAAGTCATAATATAGGTGCGGTAAAAATTCCTATGAATTTGTATACAAAAATAAGGGAAGCTAAAGTGTTTTTTTTAGATGTTCCTAAAGAATATCGGGCAAAGCTTCTGGTACAGGATTATGCTTGTTATGATAATGAATTGTTACGCTCCGGGATATTAAAAATCTCAAAGCGTCTTGGTGGATTAGTTACAAAACTAGCAATAGAAGCATTGGATAAAAAGGATTATTTTGATGTGGCTTTACTGACTTTAAATTATTACGATAAATCTTATATGAGAGGTATTTTAAGAAGGGATAAAGAAAAAGTTGTGAAAATTTTACTTACGGATGCTGACCCGGATTTAAATGCTTCCTATATAAAAAGGTTTGTTGAAGAAGAAGCATTGCAACATAAATAGAGCCGTTCCATAAAATAGAGTGTCTGGAGTATAAAGTTTAAATACAAGGCGTGTAAAAAATTCAAACCGCAGTATACCAGCGTATATGAGGATCTGGATTTTGAGTTACAACGCAGTAGTTGGACTTTATAGGCGAATACTAAATAAATTGAATTATTTGATCATCATTATAAAGTAATAGTTATTAATGGAGAATATAAAATTAACGCAATATAGTCATGGAGCCGGATGTGGATGTAAAATATCTCCAAAGGTGTTGGATTCAATGTTGGTAAGTAACCTCAATCCTATCAAAGATAATAACCTGATAGTTGGGAATGACAGTCGCGATGATGCGGCCGTTTACGATATGGGAGATGGAAGTGCCATAATTAGCACAACCGATTTTTTTATGCCCATTGTTGATGATCCTTTTACATTTGGGAAAATAGCAGCTACCAATGCAATAAGCGATGTGTATGCTATGGGAGGAAAACCATTAATGGCCATTGCCATTTTAGGATGGCCCATAAACAAGTTAGCTCCTGAAATCGCTCAAAAAGTGCTTGATGGTGGTAGGGCAGCTTGCTCAGATGCTGGTATTATATTAGCTGGAGGACATAGTATTGATAGTCCTGAACCTATTTTTGGACTGGCTGTTACTGGCCGGGTAGATCTGGTAAATCTTAAACGAAACAATACCGCAATTGCAGGCTGTAAGCTATATTTGACGAAACCATTAGGTGTTGGAATTCTTACTACAGCGCAAAAAAAAGGATTACTTGCAGAGGAACATCAGAATATTGCTCCTGATTCAATGAGTAAACTGAATGTTATTGGATATAAGTTGTCTGAAATTAAAGGTGTTAAAGCGATGACTGATGTAACCGGGTTTGGGTTGTTAGGTCATTTATGCGAGATGTGTGAAGGGAGTAATCTATCGGCTTATATAAATTATAGTAATATTCCACGTTTCAAAGAAGTGGAGGGGTATATCGAACAAGACTGTATTCCTGGAGGAACTCACCGGAATTGGGAAAGTTTTGGTCATAAAATCCAGTTAGAAAATGAAGCATTGAAGCTTCTGTTGTGTGATCCTCAAACGAGTGGTGGATTGTTAATTGCTGTGGAACCAGATTCAATTGACGACTTACAGAATATTCTGGAACAGAATAGTATGAGTACGCAGCCTTTGGGTGAGCTTGTTGAACGAGGAGAAAAACTAGTTATAGTTAACGAATAATTCTAACGTTATCGGCTTGACCAAAATGTCGTAATTACGGTAAATTCCTACAAAAATGTATTTGCCAGTTTAATTTAAATTATTGGTAAGTGTTAGGTATATAGGTTGATGAGTTGGTTTAGTGAAGTGTGGTAGTATTATTGATTGTATTTTTATCTTAACAATTTAATCAAAATTATGGCTGAAATTACTTTCTTCGAAAAAACAGGATGTATCAATAATACTAAGCAAAAACAAATTCTGGAACTAGCAGGCCACCATGTTAACGCAATAAATCTTGTGCTTTACAATTGGAAAAAGGAAGAGCTCCTCGACTTTTTCTCAGGAATGTTAGCTAAGGATTGTTTTAACAGGAATGCACCTTCAGTATCATCAGGAGAAATTGTACCGGAAGAGTATTCTATGAAGGATGCTATTGAGGCCATGCTATCTGATCACTTACTTATTAAACGGCCATTAATGATAATCGGTGAAGAAAAAATTGTTGGATTTGATAAAGAATTTCTGGATAAAAAAATCGGACTTAATCCTGGATTAAGTCCGGATCTTGTTCAATTATTAAGCGAAGATTTGATTACATGCCCGCAGAAAGCTAAAAAACAACAATGTGATTAATCCGGATGGTGTATTTGAAAATTGTGATGAGCGCATAAAGTGTAGTAAATCAAAGTTATACTGAGTTGAAGTGTTTTTGATGTGTAGTATTTTCTAAAGCATATGAATAGGATTAAATACCTTTAGTGTATTGTTTCATAGTGGTAGGATGAATGTTGTGTTTTAATTTTGTACCAGCATTTTCATTGTCTTTTAAAACTTCTTCAAATAATGTAATTAATTCTGATTTACTCATATTAAAGGTTGTTTGAGTTTTTATATCTCTTAAATCAATTGTATATCCGTCAAAGTGATTCTTAAAATCATTAATGATTTCAATATTCAGATAGTGATTATGATTATATATTTGATGATAATGACCTTTAAATTTGTGAATAAATAATTGTTCATTTTTTGAATTCGTAATTGTTGAATGTTTTTCACAGTGCTGAATGCAAGTATTGTCAATCTTGTATTTGTTACATCCTGTTATTTGATGAAATAAACATGCTCTGCTTGTCATTAAAACAATTGGATGGAAAATGCTATAATGTAATTCGAAATTTTCTGGTCTTTTAATGCTTTTTATTTGTGTTTTACCTAATTCATTTGAGATAAATGATCCGGTACAATTAAAATTCATTTTTAAACATTGCAGGCTATACGAATTAACCACGTTTAATTGTGGTCCTGCAATCCAATTTATGTTTTTTTTATACGCATGGTTAGCTATGCCGGTGTTGTTACTAACAATAATTTCAGGTTTAATTATATCCAGAAAATCAAGGCCTGCCAGATAATCTTCTCCAATAATAATTGAAGGAAACCATGGTATCAGGTTCGTGTTCTTTGTAAAAAGATTCACTAAAGATTTAAATTCTTTTTTGATTCCGGATGGTAATTGAAAATATATGTCAGCATTTGTATCTATAGCTATGTCATCCTCTGACGAAATTAAGATAGATAGTTTGGGCATCACTATTTCCGGAACTGCATTTTTTAATCCGGGAAGCTTGACTGATGGGGTCAGATCTTTGGAGTCGTTTAGGTAAAAAAGCAACTGATGTTTTAATGCAGTGAGTTCTTTAAATGGAAGGTATAATGTACCCTTGATATCTTTAATTAAAAGATCATGAATATAAAATTGAGTATCATTTACTGCTTTAAAGCGTTTTTCTATTTCCTGTTTATTTAATACCTGAGTCCCTTTGTTCTTTAGTTTATATTCAGATTGTAAAGTAAATGTCTTTTCAGGAGTTTCTGCTATAACTGTTAAAGGTGAATTTACCTCCCCCGAAAATATTAACGTTAATGGTAATTTTTCAATTGATTGCTGGTTAATTTGAGCTGATATTTCCTTTTTAAGGATCTCTTTTTCTTTGTAGAATGCTCTTTCTGCTAATTCTTTTGCATGATCAGATGCGTAGTTGTTAATTTCTGTCAGATGTTGGATAGAGTGATCCCTGGGATTATCAATAAACATATCTTTATCAAGACCTCCTGTTAAAAAAGAATTGGTAAAGTCGCGATTAAAAGCTTTATATAAATTGCTGTTATCTGTTAATAGTTGATTGTTGTTTAAATAACTGGAAATTTGTTTCTTCCATGAATTGACGACCGTATACACATAATCAAATTTCTTTATCCGACCTTCAATTTTCAAGGAATCAACATTAGCATCAACGAGTTTATCCAGCTCGAAGAAAGCAGAGTTATCTTTTACATTAAGGGGGTACTGTTTTTCAACAGCAGTGATGTTGTATTTATCTCTGCAAGGCTGACTGCATCTGCCACGGTTACCAGAGTTGCCTGATTGCACTGAACTGGCATAACATTGTCCTGAAAATGAAATGCAATTTGAACCTTGTACGAAAACTTCGGTAAGCATGTTGTATTGATGCGCCTTGGCTGTCAGTAATTTTATTTCATGAATATTTAACTCTCTTGAAAGATTAACTCGGGTAGTTGATAACTGACTCAGGAATTGTATCTGTCCTTCATTGTGTGTTGTCAGCTGTGTTGAAGCATGTATCTTTAAACTTTTAAAATATTTTGAGATGATAAAAAGTAAGCCTGAATCCTGAATGATAATGCCGTCAATCTTGATGTTAACTAATCTATTTAAAAGCTCAATAATAGCTGGTATTTCATTTTCAACGATTAGGATATTTAATGTGATGAATATCTCACAGTTGTTTTGATGGGCAAGACGTATAATTCCATTTAAGTCGCTTAAGGTAATGTTTGTTGCTCTGTTTCTGGCATTAAACCTGTCCAGTCCGCAATATATGGCATCTGCTCCTGCCAATATCGCGGCTTTTATTGAGTCAATATCTCCTCCGGGTGCCAGTAATTCAATCTTTTTCTTCACAAATATGAATAGTAAAATGCCCAATGATTTAAAGATGCGAAGATATGAATAATACCAATTTCACTATGAGGTTAGCGTTAAATAATTTTAGAATTGAACTTTTTATACAAGGCTCAGAATTGAGTCATAGACATAGCTACGCCGAAATTTTGTAACGCAGAATAAAAAGCTCAAAATAGAATTATAACGTTAATATCAAGGTGATATTGGTATAATTGCTATATGGGTTGCCTTTGGAGGTTTTCTTCAATTCGAAATCAATGATATTCCAACATTTACATTTATAAATATTTCACACTTGAATGCACAAAATTGCACTGACTAAGCTTTAAAAAAACACTTGAATTGTTGATGGAATGTATTTGTTAACACTGTTAAAGATGGCTTGGTAGTTGATGTAATGGGTTTGTATACAATGATATAGATGGGTTGGTGTGTTGTAGGGAGATGTGTTTTTTGAGATGTTTATTAGTGTTAAAAATAGTCAAATAAATACAATTGTTTTTAAAAAAAGTTCAACTGATTATATGTCGTAATTAATACTTTAGTAATTGCTAATTAGTCAATATCAACTTATGATATAGCTGATTGTAATGCAGACTACAAATGCCAACCTAGGGATTTGATATAGATATAATGTTATAATTTAAAAAAAAGTGATTATGAAGAGAAGAAATCTACTTTTAATTAACCTCAAGCTACTGGTTTCAGTAGTATTATTTTTGGGGCTTTTGGGGACAAATTTGGTAAATGGCCAAACCCTTATGCATTCATACACGTTTGAAGATGGAACTGCAGATGATATTGTTGGTGATGCCAATGGTGTTTTGCAAGGAAGTGTAACTATTGAAAATGGTGCTGCGAATTTTTCGGGTGGCTTTATATCGCTTTCCGGGAAAGATATTAATATACCAGCTTATAATAGTGTTACTATTGAAGCGGTATATTCGCAACTTGACGGATTAAGTGGATTTACATCATTGTTTTCATTTGGTCAACATAATCCATCTGTAGATTGGATGGGTATTGATTATTTGATTTTTCAACCAACAAGAAATGATGGCATATCTTTACTTGCATTAGAAACAGGTAATTATGATAATCCTTGGACTACAGAGACCTCTGTTTCTGGTGATATGATAACAGATACCAAACCACATCATGTTGTTAGTGTTTTTACTGCTACTGATATTACATTGTACATAGATGGAACTTTAGTTGGTACTGCGCCTTTTACTGATGATAATGCATTGGCAAGTATTAGTAATGATACTGCATACATTGCAGGCCCTATTTATGCAAATGATCCCAAATGGAAAGGTACTGTTGAAGAATTTAATATTTATGAAGGGGTTATGGATGCTTCTATAGTGTCCACTAGATTTACTGAACTACTGGGTACTCTATATTCAGATCCAACTTTAGCTGACATTTCAACAGACGTAGGTACCCTTGATCCTGTATTTGAATCTCAAACAGTTGAATACAATCTTACTGTGCCTTATGGTACAACACAAATTGATTTTGATCTTACGCCTACTGTCTCCGGGGCAAGCGTAGTAATGTTTGATTCAAATGGTACTGAATATGCTGCAGACGGTATTGTTGCATTTTCGGGAGATGGTATTGATTTGGAAATTTCGGTTACTGCCTTAGACGGATCAACGTCAGCTACTTATTATGTATATATTTATGTAGATGCGGGTGTTTCTGATGCAACGTTATCAAGTATTGACTTATCGGTTTCTGCTATTGACCCGGTATTTGATCCATCAGTAACTACTTATACAGCAATAGTTCCTGTTGGAACTACAAGTGTTGATGTAACCGGAGTTCCGAACTTCCCGGATGCATCAGTTAGCGGAAATGGAACCGTTGCTTTAACCAATGGAGCCGGATCAGTAGATATTCAGGTTACTTCACAAGATAATTCAACATCTGAAACATATACTGTAAATTTTGTTGAAGCCGATGGTACTAACTACGCATTAAGTTTACCTGGTGTAGATGGAAATTTAAGTAATGTAAATATTTCAGGGCTTGATCTTTCTTCACTTCCTTTCACATTAGAAATGTGGGTTAAACCCAATGGTTCGCAAACTGCAAATAGTGGTTTATTTTTCCAAAGACCTAACAACATTGGTCTTGAATATGCCTCAGGTTGGCAAGGAACTGATATGCTTAGATTTTTGACTGCTCCCGACGAGGGTGACATATATGGCAGTAACTCTTTAACAGGCACTGTTTCAACTGATCAATGGCATCACGTTGCTGTTGTAATGACAGATAAAACAAGAACCGTTTACTTAGATGGCGTAGCAAAAACAGAAGTTTCTACTTTTACATCTGCATCTGCAGATTATGCTACCGGTAATTTATATCTGGGATGGGATAGCGATGTTGCTGACAGGACTTTCAATGGATTGATTGATGAAGTGAGAGTATGGAATGACTCACTGGACGCTACTGTTTTAGAAGCCAATAAATATGAAGTTTTAAACGGAGATGAAGCAGGTTTAATTGCCTACTACAACTTCGATTTAAATAATGGCTCACAAGCTATTGATATAACAGTTGCAGGAAACAATGGTGTTATTACAGGAGGTACCTATGTTGAATCATTTCCGCGGGTTAACCTGGAACTTAATTCAATTAGTTTAAGTGAAGGTAAATTGTATCCGGAGTTTTCTTCAAAAACAATAAATTATCATACTGTACTTCCTGCTGGAACTACTAGTATTACTGTTAGTGCCGTGGCCAATGATGAAACTACAATTTTATCCGGAACAGGAGCTATTGACATTACTTCCAATAATGGAACACTAGTGATTACCGCTAGCTCATCAGATGGAAAGTATAGTCAGGATTACACTATTAATTATGTAATAGATACACCACTAACCCTTATGCACTCCTATACGTTTGCTGATGGAACTGCCAAAGATGTTGTAGGTACAGCTGATGGAACTATTATGGGAGGAAGTGTTGTAGATGGTGTTTATATTGGTGATGAAAATGGTGAATATATAGAACTGCCTGCAGCTGATATCGCGATAAATACATATCCTTCTGTCACATTAGAGCTTTATGTAACTGACGAGATCAACACCATAAATGAGAATACGAACCATATGATTGCATACTTTGGTGATACAAATGCCGACAATAACTATGGAGTTGATCATTTGTATGTTTCCATGAAATGTAGGACAGCTATTTCTTGTTTAAATTACGGTTCTCCTTGGGCTTCAGAAACTGGAGTAAGTACAGAAAGCGACTTATCTGATGATGGATTCTCTCACCATATTGTAAGTACACTCACAAGTGATTCTATATGTTTATACGTGGATGGATTCTTAATTAATTCAGCATATCCATCGGCTGATAATTATATCGCTAATATTAGTGATGCTGCAGCCTATATCATGAAATCAGGATATGCCCCGGATAATACTTTCTTAGGATCTGTATTAGAGTACAATATCTATAGTGGAGAGATGTCTGCTCAGGAAGTAGCGTTAAGATCTTTAGATTTCCCACAGGAAACTGCTGCATCTGATGCTACATTAAGTGACTTAACTGCAGATGGTTTAACCATCACAGATTTTGATCCTGCCACATTAACTTATACTATTGCTTTACCGGAAGGTTCAACTGCTCCTGCAATTGGTGCTACTGCTAAAAACGCAAGTGCAAACGTAGTTATTACCGATGCAACAGCATTCCCGGGAACTGCAACTGTAGAGGTTACTTCAGAGGATACTCAAAACACCAATACATATACTATTGAATTCACTGTATTAACAGGAATCGGATCAGTAAATGATGTGGCTATTGAGGTATACCCATCAGTGAGCACTGGTGATTTTACTGTAAGTGTAGATGGAGCTGAATCCATCATTACAGTTTATGACCTTTCAGGTAGCGTAGTGAAAGAAATTAAAACAAACGATAGTAAAACTACTTTATCTGTACCATATCCGAATATGTACATTGTTAAAGTAACATCGGATGGAGTTTCTAAAGTATTTAAAGTAATTAAGAAGTAATTTTTCTGGAAATAGTTATTAATTAAAATGTGAAGAGGCTGTTGATATGACAGCCTCTTTTTTTATGCATTTAACCCGAAATATGCAATAGGAATATCTATTAACCTGAGTTCGATTAAAATTAGCGAGCTCAAAATTCAGTAAATGATTGATTTACAATATAAATTTTTGAGACATAGCGAGCTATGGTGATAAAATTTAGAGCCGTAAATTGATTATTTACTAAAAAGCTATGAATGTCACTTATAAATACCGATTTTCTGCGTCATATTTGCTTACCATAGGCCGCTATGCTTTCATAAACATTCCTTAAAACTCAATATTTATAAGCGATTTGAGCCATTAATTTTATATCGAACTCAGGTTATTACGTGCCAATATTACTGTTAATCAGTTTCCGATTTACCTTGTTTTAATTTGGTATAAAAGGAGATAGAACAATGGCTCTCACGCAAAAAAAAACTCCTAAACAAATATGCTTAGGAGTGGATTTGAGAGTAAATGCTCAAATTATAATTTTATCAGTTTAACCCGACCTACCTGACCAGTTTTTAGTTTGCATTCAATTCCTTTAAGATGGAATGATTCTGCGCTTATAATTTCGTTAACAACTCCATGGGTAAGGTGACCAGATCGTTCATCTTGTTTTTGTAAGATCGCCACTTTGCTTCCTTTTTTAAGATTTTTTCTTTCTCTTCCGTCCATTTTAATCTACTGCTTATTAATGTTTACCTTAAAGTATAATGTGTATATAGTTTAATTCTGGAAATGACCGAATAACCTATTGCAACATTCTCATATGCAAAGGTAAATGAAATTGATCATATATGCCTAATAAAGTTGAGGTTAGGTTTAAATTCTGGAATCTGATTATCTCAAATTCTAAAATCACCATCTTTAATACTTTAAAAAATGGTTTTAGTATTTTGTGTCCAAAATAAAAGCGAGTGATTTTTAATTGCTTAAAAATCACTCGCTTAAGTTTTATGATGAGGTTCCTGGCGGACTTTAATACTTTTTTAGTACCGCTCAGTATTCCAATATCTTACAAAATGTCAACACATAGCATTATAAAACAATTGTGAAACGTTTATCACAATTGAGGTGCAAATATAGGAGAAATCTAGTATTCTGGAAATACTAACCTCTCTTATTTTGTAGATAATCTCTTTACCTGAAGTAGCTCCTCAATTTTATTAATAATTGATTCGGGACATTCTCCCATCTTCTTATGTAAACGAAATCTATATGATTCTACCTCTCGATCTAACACAACTAAGGAGTCGAATGACAAGCCCATAGCTTGGCCTTCTTCAGAATCCTTTTCAACTACAAAAGAATAATCATATCTGTCAGCCTGATGTAACTGTTTTGTTATAGGACAAATAACGACTTTATCCTCCAGGTCTTCAATAATAATGCAAGGGCGAGTGGTTGTCTTTTGGTGATTTTCTTGATTAGGAACAGCAGGAACTAACACGACATCCCATATTTCGAATGCCATTTATCCCCTTTTTAATTGATTGAAAGTTAATTTCGCATACTCTCCATCATCATCATCTCCCCATATATCATTAAGGCTATTGAAATCAGCTTTTTCTTTGTCTGATAATGGAATTTGGTTACTTGTATCAACAAAAAGAATATTTTCAAGGCTTTCGGCTATTGTTTGATATAACTCTAGAAGCTTTATCAATTTATTCCTTAATCTCTTTGTTAAGAAATTTGCATCACCATTAAGAGTAAGTGCTTTATCATTTAATCCTGAAAGAAGATCATAAACCTCCTTTACACGTTCATAATCCATTTCTTGAACATCCTGCCTAATATTCTTTACAACAACTGAGGTTTTTCGAATAATTGAAGCTAGTACAAGATTAAGTATGGGAATTAACAATATTAAGAAAGGGATTGATATAATTGAAAATAAAACATTCGGAATGTTAGATACAAAACGCAGAATTGCAGAAGAAAAATTAATGATTTTTTCATTCTGCTGTTCATCTCTTAAAACATCGTTTAAACTAACTGATGCAACCATAAACTAGAATCTTTTGTACAAATATAATACTTTTTGACTTCAATCGTTAGGCTAAAGTTATAAGATTGAAACCACTTAACTTTAAAATAGTAAACTGTTTTTAGGTAATGAGAAGCTGATACTGCTACTATGGCTTACATCTGACAATTAGAATACAAAGCCATTCAGTGACTCTGGTTTTGTGATTCCAGTGTTTTGCTAATACAGAAATATTTAAGGAGTAATCTTTCTTCTTTCGATTGATGATAACACGTAAATAAACAGGATTAGTGCCATCTTTTTTTTGTGTAGTCAGTGCGTAGAAACAACTGTGCTGAATATCCCATCTTTGGCAGTTTTTCTTGTGTGAAACAATTGTGAAACATTTTGC
The DNA here is from genome assembly GCA_050296935.1 of Marinilabiliaceae bacterium. Classification (GTDB taxonomy): domain Bacteria; phylum Bacteroidota; class Bacteroidia; order Bacteroidales; family Marinilabiliaceae; genus Saccharicrinis. Next base: position 49,541 of record JBNKRV010000171.1, read on the forward strand.
CAAAAACATTGAAATATCACTTTTCAATTTTTATATGTAGAAAGCCCAGAACCTTTATAAAACAAAAGGATTGAAGTCCTCCACTTCAATCCTTTATTCCTCTGAGAGGTTCCTGGCGGATTCGAACCGCCGTACCTGGTTTTGCAGACCAGTGCCTAAGCCACTCGGCCAAGGAACCCTATTGATTCGGGATGCAAATTAAACAATTATTTTCATTATCAACAAATAAATAAATGCTTTTGGAATGATTTTTTTTCGTTTGAGGAGGTAGTTGTATTTTTATCAGAATGTTAGGTAGCCCGATTTATACAGGGTTATTTTTTTTATCAGATTAAAAAAGTAAACTATCGCTCCATAGTTATACTAACAGCTTTCATTTGTCCACCCATTGGAGGATTCATTTTCGAAACCTTTACGCGTACCCAATCAACGTAATCAAATTTTGTATGGATGGCATTTAAAATACGTTCAGTTAAATGTTCTAACAAATGTGAATTCTGTTGAATCTCCTTTTTTGTAATTTCGTATACTGAAACGTAATTTAAAGCATTTTGAATATTATCGCTTTTACTAGGTATTTCAACATCAACACCAATTGAAATATTTACAATAAAACGATTGCCAACCACTTGTTCTTCACTAAAACAACCGTGATAGGCGTAAAACTCCATTTCTTCAAGCTCAATTATACCTTTCTGCATCTTATAAATTTTAAATAATGAAACTGCGAAGTTATCTCTTTTTACAGAATCACACACCTTATAAAATAAATTTTGAACAAATAGAGAAAAATAATACAGCGTATAACCAAAACCCTTATTTTTGTAGGTTTAAATTGATAACAAAATAACTTTATCTTAAACACAATTATTTGATGTGCAAGATGCGGTATTTTTAAATAATTTACGATAGAATTACCTATGAGCAAAGATAATGCAGGAAATAATCCGGAAGTGGTAAAATCGAATTTTATCCATCAGGAAATTGATAAAGATTTAGCTGAAAATAAAAATGGAGGTGCTGTATTAACAAGGTTTCCGCCTGAACCAAATGGATATTTACATATCGGACATGCCAAATCAATATGTTTAAACTTTAGTTTAGCACAACGATATGGAGGAGGATGTAATTTAAGATTTGATGATACAAATCCGGTAAAAGAAGATGTTGAATATGTTGATAGTATTCAGGAGGATGTAAAATGGCTTGGTTTTGAATGGGAAGGGGACGTTAAGTTTGCTTCTGATTATTTTGATCAATTATATGCATGGGCTGTAAAACTAATTAAAAATGGTAAAGCCTATGTTGATGATCAATCCGCTGAAGAAATTGCTAAGCAGAAGGGTACTCCGACAAGTCCAGGTATAGAAAGTCCGAACCGCAATAGATCAGTTGAAGAAAACCTTGATCTTTTTGAAAGGATGAAAAAGGGCGAATTTGCTGCCGGAGAAAAAGTATTACGTGCAAAAATAGATATGGCATCTTCAAATATGCATATGCGTGATCCGCTGATGTATAGAATAATACATCAATCACATCATCGTACGGGAGATAAATGGTGTATTTATCCAATGTATGATTTTGCACATGGACAGGAGGATTTTATTGAAGGTGTTACACATTCAATATGTACGCTTGAATTTAAAGTACATCGTCCGTTATACGAATGGTTTTTAGATCATATACTTGAAGGAGAACCAGAGCCGGAAAGAAAAACCAGACAGATTGAGTTTGCCCGTCTAAATCTTAATTATACAGTGATGAGTAAGCGTAAATTACTCGAACTGGTACAAAAAGGTATAGTTTCAGGTTGGGATGATCCGCGCATGCCTACTGTTTCAGGACTAAGAAGAAGGGGATACACTCCTGAGTCAATACGAACTTTTGCAGACAAGGTCGGAGTTACCAATAGAGATAGTATTACTGATGTGGCATTATTGGAAAGTTGTATTCGTGAAGATCTGAATAAGAAAGCATACCGGGTAAATGCTGTTGTAAATCCTATTAAGCTGATTATAACCAATTACCCTGAGGGGCAGGAGGAAATGGTTGAAGTTATCAATAATCCGGAGGATGAAACGCAAGGAAGTCGTCAGTTGCCATTTGCCCGTGAGGTGTATATCGAACGTGATGACTTTATGGAAGAGCCTCCAAAGAAATTTTTTAGGCTAGGCCCTGGTCGTGAAGTACGGTTAAAAGGTGCATATGCCGTAACCTGTACTGATTATAAGAAAAATGAAAAAACAGGAGAGATAGAAGAGATATATTGCACCTATGACTCTGAAACTAAGAGTGGAGCAACAACTGTTACTCGTAAGATAAAAGGGATTTTGCATTGGGTAACCGTTAAACATGCGGTGGATGCAGAGATACATATGTATGACAGATTATATAATCATGAAGCTCCTGCTGCACAGAAAGATGCTGATCATTTGGATTTTATCAATCCGGATTCTTTAAAAGTTATCCATGCAAAAGTTGAACCTTCCTTAAAAGATGTGAAACCCTTGGATAAGTTTCAATTTCAGAGAGTTGGGTATTTTTGTGTAGATAAAGATACTTCTGCTGATAAACTAATATTTAACAGGACTGTGGCATTGAAAGATAGTTGGGGTAAGAAGAAATAGAATTTTTATATCGTATAACAGACTCGTAAAATATAACAAGGGTGCTTTTGTAGAACATTAGCACCCTTTTTTTTGTTAGTACTGTAATAAACTATTTACTTCAAAATAACAATAATTTAATTTTTCTATTAAGATGAGATAGCAATAAGTTTCTTAAATTGTGTATTACCGGGTATAACAGAATATGAACTTGTTGAATTTGAAAAAAACAAAATTATTCATTAAAAGATAATTGAGAGGTAAATCAGGTTATGTATTGAGTAATCGTAAATTGTAAATAAATGACTAGCCAAATTGTTAAATCTTATCAAGAGGAAATTGAGTTGAAGTATCAGCTATATAACAGCCTCTTTTTATCTTTGCAACTAGAAGCCGTAGAAAAGGCAGGAAATTTAATACCATTATTGTATCAGGCATGTTCTGAAGGATTGGAAAATGGAAAAGATCCATCTGCTATCATTAAAAATTTTTTTTCAAACCATAAATCCGATTTAACGGAAGAGGAAAAGTATGATTTCCTTTTTAAGGTTATTCAGTATATTGAGCGCCAGATTGTACTTATTGATGCGCTGGAGGATGCTGCTTACAGTAAAATTCATAGAATTAAAGGTGAGAATTCGTATTCATCAATGAGTGATCGGATTAAAAAAGAAAACCTGAAAGAAAAAATGGCTGAGGCAGTGAAAGATTTTGGCGTTCGTGTGGTGCTTACTGCACATCCTACCCAGTTTTATCCATCTCCCGTTTTAGCTATTATTACAGATTTAATGGAGGCCATAAAAAAGGGGAAGGTGGCTTTGATTCGTGATCTTTTACAGCAATTGGGTAAAACACCATTCTTTCAAAAGAAAAAACCTACACCTTTAGATGAAGCCAATCGACTTACCTTTTATTTAAGAGATACTTTTTATCCTGCCATTGGAGAACTGCTCGATAGAACAGCAGAGGATTACAAAGAGTCATTGGAGCAAAATAACCAGTTTATTTCTTTGGGATTCTGGCCTGGAGGAGACCGTGATGGTAATCCATTTGTAACTGTTGATACAACACGTGAGGTGGCAGCACGTTTAAGAAATACAATAACTAACTGTTATTTTGGAGATGTAAGGGAGCTTAAACGTCGAATTACTTACGCCGGAGTGCACGATAAAGTAGTAGAACTGGAAGCATTACTTAAAGCTGAGTTAAGTAATGCATCAGGCACAAGTAACGTAGATCTTACTGATTTTCTGAATAAAATATCAGAAATAGAATCACTAATTATTAATGATCACCAAAGTTTATTTGTTGAAAAAGTACAGTCGCTAAAGAGAAAGGTTCAATTGTTTGGCTTTTGTATGGCAAGTATTGATATCCGTCAGGATAGTAGAATTATTGCTAATGCATTAAAGGAAGTAATTAAAGCTTATCCGGATATTTTACCTGCTGATATCTTTGATATGGAAGAAAAGGAGCAGATTCAGTTACTGATGAATGCACGGGGTGCTGCAGATCCTACTATATTTGAAGATGAGGTGGTTAGAGATACGGTGGCTTCTTTTGGTGTGATTAAAGATATTCAGAAGAAAAATGGAGAAAAAGGTGCACATCGTTATATCATAAGTAATTGTCGTGGACCGGTAGATGTGGCCAGAGTTCTTGCTATGTTTAAGATTTGTGGATGGGGCTATGATGAATTAACGGTTGATATTGTTCCTTTATTCGAAACTATTGATGATCTTAAGTCTGCAGGGGAAGCTATGCAGACATTGTATTCAAATCCAACCTATCGTAAGCATCTTAAAAACAGGAAAAATAGCCAGACAGTTATGTTAGGGTTTTCTGATGGAACCAAAGACGGAGGATACCTGATGGCCAACTGGGCCATATTTTCTGCAAAAGAAAATATTACCCTTACATCAAGAAGCAACGATGTTGAAGTAGTATTCTTTGATGGACGTGGAGGTCCTCCTGCACGTGGAGGTGGAAATGCACATCGTTTTTATGCTGCTTTAGGTAAAAATATTGAGGGCAAGCAGATTCAAATGACCGTTCAGGGGCAAACCATTAGTTCTCACTATGGAATAAAAGAAGCAGCAGCTCATAACTTAGGTTATTTGTTAACGGCAGGGTTGTCGAATAAGCTTTATAGCAAACCACAAAATCAATTGAATCAGGAGCAACATGATTTTATTAATGAAATGGCCGGGTCAAGCTACAATAAATATCTGTCATTGAAGCAGCATAAGCTTTTTCTACCATACCTTGAGGAGATTAGTACGTTGAAATATTATGGTAAGGCAAATATTGGAAGCCGACCAAGTAAAAGAGGTGGAGGAGATAAAATTAATTTTGACGATTTAAGAGCCATTCCGTTTGTAGGTGCCTGGAGTCAGTTAAAGCAGAATGTACCGGGTTTTTTTGGATTGGGAACTGCGTTGAAGGAGCAGGAGGAGAAAGGGAATTTGCAGGCTTGTATCGATTTGTACAATAACTCAATATTCTTTAAAACGTTGTTGTCAAACAGTATGCAGAGTATGAGTAAAACCAGTTTTGAATTAACACGTTATCTGGAAAAGAATGAACGTTTTGGTGATTTCTGGAAGCTTATATACAAAGAATATGTTTTAACAAAAGAGATGTTGCTTAAGGTTTCTGGAATGCCTGATCTGCTTGAAGATAACCCAAGAAGTAAATTAAGTATCCGCTTGCGCGAAAGAATTGTACTGCCTTTGCTAATCATTCAGCAATATGCATTAATGAAAATTCAGGAAGCTAATAACGGTAATAAGGAAATTCCAATAGAGGTTTTCGAAAAAATGGTTATCAGAGCCATGTTTGGAAATATCAATGCCAGCAGAAATTCGGCATAGGTTAATTTGAAAATATAATTGAAGAAAGTCAATGATTCATTTTATTGACTTTCTTTTTTATTTACCGAGTTCATCGTATTTTAAAAAGTCAGCAACCAGATCAAAGGCTTTTTCCATACGAACCATTTTATCAATCATAAAATTGAAAATTCCGGGCCATTGTTCAGGTACTAAAAAATCGCCTTCCATTTGCAGATATACCCTGCAAACCTCTTCACCATACTCCTTTTCATAAGCATAGTCCCATATTAAAGGTTCACCATATTCTTCTTCAAATATTTTTTTTGTTGCTTCAAGCTTTTCGTATAGAGTTAATCTCTTTTCTTCATCTTTTATATTGATTTCAAGAGCTACAATAATGTTTTTTCTGCCAACATCAAAGCGCAGGTCAACACCTTTGATTCCCGTCCGTTCTCCAATCCATGTATAATCCTAAAACTGGTTGACCGTTTTCTTAAGTTATCAACAGTGAACTAATAGAGTTCATTTTTTTAATAACTGAAAACCCTTTTTCTTTGCAGCATTCAGGAGAAGCGGAAGTGAGCTCTGACATGGGGATGTCA